>DASYIL010000110.1:0-28618 GCA_035997545.1 Pseudonocardiaceae bacterium | reverse complement strand
GGCTCGATCTGGCAGCGGTTCATGAACGCCTACCTCATGGCCACCCCCCTGGAGACCTTCCCGGCGTTCAAGCTCATCGGTCCGGCCGCGGCGCCACCTGTGGCCGATCCGGTGACTCCTCGGCCGGCGCCGAGGCGCGAGCCCCACATCACCAGGCCGTCTGCACCGCCGGAACTGGATTTCAAGGATTTCCTGCCCACGCCGATCAACCCGTCGGAGTCGGAGAAGCCGGCCAAGCCGCGGCGGAACAAGTGCACCCTGTTGTGCGACAACCACGAATCCGACGACGAACAGAGCAGCCGGAACGCTGATCGGGGGCGGGAGACCGGGGTTTCGTAACATCACCGCCGTGACTCGTCGGGTGGACCAGCTACCGGGCAGCGATCGTCATCCGACCGCCGGCGGCGCCGGCAATCGGGTGGTGGACGACGTGGCCCGCGGCCGGATCGACCAGCGCTCCCTGACGCCGTCGCAGCGCGTGGTCCCCAGCTGGACCGACCCGGTGCCCCGGCTAGCCAGCCGGATCGTGGGCGGTCCGCTGGGCCGCCACGCAGTGCTCGGCCGGCACTGGTTCTGGACCCCACTGCGGGTGGTGTTGCTGCTGGCGACGATCACCTTGGCGCTCGGCTGGCTGGTCAAGGCGCCGTGTCTGCAGACCTACCGGGACAGCGCCGGTGTCCTGCAGGTCGATTGGTCGAACAGCCGCCAGTACCGGGCTATGTGCTACTCCGACACCATCCCCCTCTACACCCTAGAGCGGTTGGACCGGTCTGGACTGGCGGGCTTGCCGTACGCCACGTCGTGGATCGAGAATCAGGGCCAGCCCCATGAGCAGGTGCGGTACATGGAGTACCCGGTGATCACCGGCATGTACCAGTGGGCCGTCGCCAAGTTCACTCAGACCTGGGTGGCGGTCGCTGAGCTGGGTTGGCTGCCCGGGTCGGCACCCGCCATCGTGCACTTCAATATCAGCGCGGTCTGGCTGGCTGCGGTCTGGCTGGTGACGATGTGGGCGCTGGTGCTGCTGTCGCCGCGACGACCGTGGGATGCCGCATTGGCCGCGCTATCGCCGCTGGTCGTGGTGCACGCGTTCACCAACTTCGACGCGCTGGCCACCGCGCTGGCCACGACGGGGCTGCTGGCGTGGGCTCGGCGACGCCCGGTGCTCGCCGGCGTGCTGCTCGGGCTGGGCGGGGCCGCCAAGCTCTACCCGCTGTTTCTGCTGGGCCCGATCTTGCTGCTGTGCTTGCGGGCCGGGCGGCTGCGCGTCGGGTCGCAGGCCGCCGCCGCGGCAGTGGGGACCTGGGTGATCGTCAATCTGCCGGTGGCGGTGCTGTTCCCAGCCGGATGGTCGGAGTTCTTCCGGCTCAGCGGCCGACGCGGGGCCGACCCGGACTCGCTGTATACCGTGGTGTCCACCTTCACCGGCTGGCCTGGTTTCGATGGGGTGTTGCAGCCCGGTCAGATCCCCACCGTGCTCAATCTGGTCAGCGCGGTGCTGTTCATGCTGGCCTGCGTGGCGATCGGCTGGGTCGCGGTGGCGGCGCCACGCCGTCCGCGGCTGGCCCAGCTGTGCTTCCTGGTGGTGTCCGCCTTTTTGCTCGTCAACAAGGTGTGGAGCCCGCAGTACTCGTTGTGGCTGGTGCCGCTGGCGGTGCTGGCGATCCCCCGGTGGAAACCGGTGCTGGCCTGGATGGTTCTTGATGCGCTGGTCTGGGCCCCTCGGATGGCCTATTACCTGGGCACGGACAACAAGGGCTTGCCCATCCAGCCATTTCTCGGCGCAGTGCTAGTGCGCGACGTGGCGGTGCTGGTGCTGGTCGCACTGGTGCTGCGGGACATCTGGCGCCCCGACCACGACCCGGTCCGGCTTGCCGGCGACGACGACCCCCACGGCGGCGTCCTCAACGGCTCCCCCGATGTCCACCCCAAGGCGCAGTCTGGCATCAGCACGCCGCCGGCTGAGCCGGCGATCAGACCGCAGTAACCGGGCGCCGGATGCTGGGGTCTGGGGCCAGAACGCAGTAATCGGGCGTGACTAGGAGCCCAGCTGCTCCCGTAGCCAGGCGATGTCCTCGGCTTGGGAGTCGGGGTCGGTCTCTAGCAGCACTGTGGCGTTCGCTGCAGCGCAGACCGCCACCAGCTGCTCGGCCTCAATAGTGCCCTGGCGCAGCGGCGCGTGGCGGTCCCGAGCCGAGCCGAACTCGTCACGCGAGTTGTTGCAATGCACGAGGTCGATCCGGCCGGTGATGGCCGTGACCCGGTCGACTACGTCGGTCAGATCCTCTCCCGCGGCGAACGCGTGGCAGGTGTCCAAGCAGAAGCCGACATCGTAATCGCCGATCGCGTCCCACAACCGGGCCAGCGAGTCGAACCGCCGTGCCATGGCCTTGTCCCCGCCCGCGGTGTTCTCTACCAGGATCCGGGTGCCGAAGCCGCCGTCGGCCGACTGCCGAGCAAGCATCTTGCGCCAGTTCTCGACACCCTGGTCAGAGTCATCACTCTTAGTGACGTGACCGCCGTGCACCACTAATCCGTGAGCCCCGATGGTGGCGGCCGCAGCAGCGTGCTGGGCGACCAGCTTGCGCGACGGAATGCGGACGCGGTTGTTCAGTGATGCCACATTGATGACGTACGGTGAGTGCACATAAATTTCTAGGCCAGCAGCGCGGAGCTGGTCGGCTCGGTGATGTGCGGTGGGAGCAGCCCAGCTCTGCGGATCTGCGAGAAAGAATTGCACCGCCGCTGCGTCCCGCTCCGTAGCGGCTTTGATCGGATCGTCGTCGCTGACGTGGGCGCCGATGCGCATGACGCCAGCTTAAACCGGCCCGTCAGGAGGCCGATCGGCGCACCCGCAAGGGACACGGTGAGTACACAGCGTCACCTCGATCTGCTGAAAGCGCTGGTCACCGTCACAGGGAGGCTCTATGGTCGTTACCCTGACGACACAACCGGGTACCAAGCGACACGGAGGAACCTAATGCGCACACGGGCGAGGGTGACCACGGTTGCGGGAGCGGCCACGTTACTGTGCGCCGCGAGCACGTTCGGAGTGGCCTTTTCGGCTCTCGCTGCACCTTCCACTGTCTCCACCCCATCGGCCACAGCGGCGGCGCCTTCGCCGATGCTGGTGGGCGGCTGCGGGGACACGGTGCGTGGTGCTCCAGGCCAGCGGGTAGGTGTGCGGCTGGCAAGTCTGCCAGTGGTCGACGTTGGTCAGGTGCCCTCCAGTGGGTCAACCTTACTTAATGCCACCCCGGCCCTGCGTGAGATGGTGGGGCCAACGGCGCCGACATGCAAGATCACTGCCGAGGCGATCTCGCCTGCCACAGCTCCTCTCGAGGGAGTGCTCGTACCCGCGCTGGGTCCTGCCAAGGGTGCGGTCGGCGTGATTCCCGCACTGAACCAGCCGTCACCGGGCGCACCGGCTGCGCCGCCGCCTGCAGCGCCGGCGGAGCAGCCGCAGCCTGCCGCGGCACCAGCGTTGACACCCGCGGGCTACAATGGCCCGATCTACGGGCCGATGACGCCGGCTTTCCCGTACGCGATGGGCCTCTACGCCAGCGGGCTACCCCACTTCAACTACGCTGACCTGCTGATGATCGGCCATCCTGGAGCCGGCTCGCTCGGGCGGCTCTCGGCCAGCATGCTGACCGCGGACCTGTTCGGGACGCAGTCGGTGAGCAACGGCCCCGGCCTCGGCAAGCAGAGCGCCGCCGCCAACGACGTCGCCGCCGCCGGCCGGGCTTCGGCGTTGCCGGCGAGTGGTGTCGAGCAGATCGCTCCTCCGGTGCTGGTGGCAGTGCTGATGCTCGCCAGCGTCAGTGCTGCACTGCTGCGCAGCTGGGTCCTCGGGAGGCGCTGAACCCGCTGGAGTCTTGCCACACCGGCGGGTCTTCCCCGGTGAATCTCGCTAGTCAGTTTCTCTAGGGTCTCTAGAGGCAAGGGGCCGCCCCGCGATTCTCGTCGCGGGGCGGCCCCTTGCTATCCTCTTCAGCGTTGCCGCGCTGGTGCTCACCGCGCGGCAACAAGACCCCTCCTGCCACGGAGAGTCCGTGGCCGATCAGTCCACAGGAGGTGAGCGGTCTTCATGCGTCATTACGAGATGATGGTCATCCTCGACCCACAACTCGACGAGCGCGCTGTCGCACCATCGCTGGACCAGTTCCTCGGCGTCGTGAAGACGCAGGGCGGCAGCGTCGAGAAGGTCGACGTCTGGGGCAAGCGCCGGCTGTCGTACGAGATCAACAAGCGCACCGAGGGTATTTACGCGGTGGTTGTCATCTCCTGTACGCCCGCTACGGTGGCCGAACTCGATCGGCAGCTGTCGTTGAGCGAGTCGATTCTCCGCACCAAGGTTCTGCGGCGCGATGTCAAGAGGAAGGGCTGACGTGGCTGGCGAGACCGTTATCACGGTGATTGGAAACCTGACCGCCGACCCGGAGCTGCGGTTCACCCCATCCGGTGCGGCGGTGGCCAACTTCACCGTGGCCTCCACGCCACGGACCTTCGACCGCCAGACGGGCGAGTGGAAGGACGGGGAGGCGCTTTTCCTGCGGTGCAACATCTGGCGGCAAGCTGCGGAGAACACCGCCGAGTCGCTGACCCGAGGCATGCGGGTGATCGTCAGCGGGCGGCTGCGTCAGCGCTCGTTCGAGACCCGGGAGGGCGAGAAGCGCACCGTCGTAGAGATGGAAGTCGACGAGGTTGGCCCGTCGTTGCGATACGCCACCGCCAAGGTCAACAAGGCCAGCCGTCAGGGTGGTGCAACGGGGAGCGGGGGCTATGGCTCCGCTGGCTCCCATGGCGCCGGTCCGGTCGACGACCCGTGGAGCTCGGCCCCGCAGGCGGGTGCGCCGGCCGGGTCCGGCAACGGTGCCGGCGGCTACGACGACGAGCCCCCGTTCTGATCGCCTGTTCTCATTCTCCCCGGCTTCTCCCCGGCGCGACCCACTCAGGAGTACCCACATCATGGCCAAGCCACCGGTGCGTAAACCGAAGAAGAAGATCTGCATCTTCTGCAAGGACAAGAACGCTGCTATCGACTACAAGGACACGGGGCTGCTGCGGAAGTACATCTCCGACCGCGGCAAGATTCGTGCCCGCCGAGTGACCGGCAATTGCAGCCAGCACCAGCGAGACGTCGCGGTCGCGGTCAAGAATGCCCGCGAGGTAGCGCTGCTGCCCTATACCTCGACCGCCCGCTGAACCGGGGAAGGACTGACCACGTGAAGATCATCCTTACCGCTGATGTGCCCGACCTCGGCGAGTCTGGCGATCTCGTGCAGGTCAAGGACGGCTATGCCCGCAACTACCTGTTACCCCGTGGCTTGGCCATCATGGCCACCAGGGGCGCGGAGAAGCAGGTAGCGACCATCCGCCGGGCCCAGCAGACCCGGCGGATCCGGGATCTCGATCACGCTCGGGAGATCGCCGGCACGCTGTCCGGTCTGGGTACAGTGTCACTGACGGCCAAGGCCGGCAGGTCGGGCGGGAAGCTGTTCGGCTCGATCACCGCGGCCGACGTCGTCGACGCGGTCCGCTCAGCGGGCGGTCCCGCGCTGGACAAGCGTGCGCTCGACCTTGGCGGGCAGATCAAGTCTGCCGGCTCATACCAGGTGACCGTACGGCTGCACCCCGACGTCTCGGTGACCGTTCCCCTCGAGGTCACCACCACTGGCTGAGCTGGCAATCAGATCAGGACATGACACCCACGGCCAAGCTCCAGAAGATCATCGGTCGCATGTCGGTTGGCGTGCTCGTCGCCGGAGTGATGACCGGACTGGCGTCACCGGCATACGCCGCTTCGAACTGCACCATATCGGCGGACCCCGTCCAGCACGGGAGGGCAGTCGCGTTGGACGACGAGGAGCGCGCGACGCTGAATTTGATCAACGCTTTCCGCGCCCAGCGCAGGCTGCCCGCGCTGGTGCACACCGCCCGGCTGAGCCGGCCGGCGGCGTGGGCGAGCTACGACAGCGCGCGGCGCGGGTTCTCCCCGTCGAACCACATCGACTCGCTCGGCCGCAATGTCCGTACCCGGCTGCAGCAGTGCGACTACACCGGCTACGGCCACGCGTCGGAGATCAACTACTACGGCTGGGGCGGTCACGGCAGTGGTGCCGCCGCGTTCGCGTGGTGGAAGAACTCGCCGCCGCACCGGGCGGCGATGCTCGACCCGCGCGTCACCGCGATCGGCATCGCCCGGGCCTCCGCCGACAAGGTGCACTGGACGGTGAACATGGGCGACAAGATTCACCCCCAGCAGATCGACAGTAGGCGCTAACCAGGGCGGTCCGGTAGGTCCGCTAGCTAGCGCAGCGGGTTGACCCAGTGCAATCCGGGGAACCGGGAGAAGTCGGCATCGGCCTTTGACGTCGAGCAGCTTCGCTTGCCGAGCTCAAGCTTGCGGATGCTCTCCTCATCCTCCAGCTCTGCGGGGTCTCTGCGGTGCCGACACGCCGCGACGGCATGGTGTTGGACAGACACGCCGGGTCGAGGTCGGAGAAGTTTGTCCACATCCGTGCACAGGGTTCTGAACAGGGGAAATAGGGAAAATTTGGCGAGCTTTCCACATGTTGCCCCCAGCTTTGTACTGCACCGTCAGCAGTGGCGGGCGCTCCGTCCTCCAGGAGTCCCCAGGCTGTCCCCATGCCTGTTTGCTCAACCTGTCAGGCCGACCTAACCTCGCCGGGCGCGGCCGACGGGGGTCCGCTCGGATGAAACTGTCAGTACTATCGGGTAGAACGTGTGTTCGATCTAGTCGGACAGTGGGGGAAGGGGAGGTACCCAGGGGTGGCGCTGGTCGACGACCGTGGTGTGCGGCTTGAGGACATCGGGCAGCCTTTCGACCGGCAGCCGCCGCAGGACATCACTGCAGAGCAGTCCGTGCTCGGGGGGATGTTGTTGTCCAAGGACGCTATCGCCGACGTGGTTGAGGTGTTGCGGCCCGGAGACTTCTACCGGCCTGCCCACCAGGCTCTCTTCAACTGCGTGCTCGATCTGTACGGGCGTGGCGAGCCGGCCGACCCGGTCACCGTCTCGTCCGAGTTGGAACGCCGTGGTGAGCTGCTCCGGGTGGGTGGGGCGCCGTATCTACACACGCTGATCTCGATTGTGCCCACCGCGGCCAATGCCGGGTACTACGCCGAGATCGTTGCGGCGAAGGCGGTGTTGCGGCGTCTGGTGGAGGCCGGCACCCGGATCGTGCAGCTGGGTTACCACGGATCCGACGGCGCCCCCGTGGACGAGGTGGTGGATCGTGCTCAGGCCGCGATCTACGAGGTCACCGAGCGGCGGATGAGCGAGGACTACATCGCGCTCGAGGAACTGCTACAGCCCACCATGGACGAGATCGACGCGATCGCGTCTCGGGGCGGCGCTTCGGCCGGCGTCCCGACCGGATTCGCCGACCTCGACGCGGTGACCAACGGCCTGCATCCCGGACAGATGGTGATCATTGCGGCTCGCCCCGGGATCGGGAAGGCGCTCGCGCTGGACACCCCGCTGCCCACTCCGACCGGCTGGACGACGATGGGTGAGGTCGCCGTGGGTGACACCTTGTTGAGCGCGGTCGGCCGAACGACGACTGTGGTGGCTGCGACCAACGTGATGCGCGGCAGGCCCTGCTATGAGGTCGAATTCTCCGATGGCTCGATTATCGTGGCCGACGGGCAGCACCAATGGCTCACCGAGACCCGTGCAGCACGCCGCTGCGCGCAGCAGACCGCGAGCGGCTACGTCCGCTACCGCAGCCAGCGGACGTTCGCCACAGTGCGCACCACCGAGGAGATTGCGGTGACGCTGCGGTGTTGCACCGCTGACCAGCGGCTCGATCACTCGGTGGTCAACTGCCGGCCGCTCGACCTACCTGGCCAGGACCTGCTCATTCCGCCCTACTCGCTCGGTGTGTGGCTCGGTGATGGCTTCAGCCGCGCCGCGAACTTCACCAGTGCCGATCCCGAGATCGCAATGAACGTGGAGGACGAGGGTCTGGACGCCGGAACCGTCCAGGCCAGGTTGCGTAAGTTCGATCTGCTGGGGAAGCACATCCCGTCGGTCTACTTGCGGGCCTCGCTCGCGCAGCGGCGGGCGCTGCTCGCCGGTCTACTGGACACTGACGGCACGGTTACACCCGGCGGATCGGTACAGTTCTCCGTCACGTCTGCCCGGCTTGCCCACGATGTTCGTGAACTCGTTGTCAGTCTGGGTTGCCGGTGCGAACTCTCCACGAAGCAGGTGCGTGGGCGCACCAACAAGTCTGCGACGGCATACACGATCACGTTCAGTACCGAGGATGACGTGTTCCGGCTGGAGCGCAAACGGCTGATTCACAAGCAACGTCAGCGGTATTCACGGGCAAGATCGGGTGCGCGCTACATCGTTGACGTGCGACCGGTTCGGTCCGTTCCGGTCCGCTGCGTGCAGGTGGACAACGGTGACCATCTCTACCTGGCCGGGGAATCGATGATTCCCACCCACAATTCGACGCTGGGGCTGGACTTCGTCCGGTCCTGTTCGGTCACGCACGGGATGACCAGTGTGATCTTTTCGCTGGAGATGAGCCGCACCGAGATCGTGATGCGGCTGCTGTCCGCCGAGGCCAGGATCCGGCTGGCGGACATGCGATCCGGTCGGATGAGCGATGACGACTGGACCCGGCTGGCCCGGCGGATGGGCGAGGTCAGCGAGGCTCCGCTGTTCATCGACGACTCGCCGAATATGACGATGATGGAGATCCGGGCGAAGGCGCGGCGGCTCAAGCAGCGCCATGATTTGCGCCTGATTGTCGTGGACTACATGCAGTTGATGACCTCGGGCAAGAAGGTCGAGTCTCGCCAGCAGGAGGTCAGCGAGTTCTCCCGGCACCTCAAGCTGCTGGCCAAGGAGCTTGAGGTCCCAGTGGTCACGATTTCCCAACTCAACCGTGGTCCGGAGCAGCGCACCGACAAGAAGCCGATGCTCGCGGACCTTCGTGAGTCGGGCTGCCTCACCGCTGGTACCCGGATCCTCCGCGCCGACACCGGCGCTGAGGTCACCCTTGGTGAGCTGCTTGCCGACGGCGAGCGGAACGTCCCGGTGTGGTCTCTGGATGAGCGTCTGCGGCTGGTAGCCCAGCCGTTGACGCACGCCTTCCCGAGCGGCACGAAGGAGGCGTTCCGGGTCACCCTCCGTTCTGGACGGATGGTCGAGGCGACAGCGAACCATCCATTCTTGACTCTCGATGGATGGCTCCCGCTCGGTGAGCTCACGGAGGGCTCCCGGGTGGCCGTGCCGCGATCCGTGCCCGAGCCACTACAGGTACGGACTTGGCCCGAACATCAAGTCATCCTGCTTGCTCACCTGATTGGTGATGGCTCGTTCGTGCGGCGGCAGCCGCTGCGCTACGCGAGTACCGACGAGGCCAACCTCCAAGCTATATCCGAAGCGGCCGCCGCATTCGCCGTCACCGCGGTTTGCGACGACCACGAGGCGGCACAGTGTGCCTCGCTGTGGCTGCCGGCGCCCAATTTGAATCAGATAACCAGCCAGCTCACTCACGGCAAGCGCAATCCCATCGCGGCCTGGCTCGACGAACTGGGCCTATTCGGGCTCCGCAGCTATGAGAAGTTCATCCCGGACGAGGTCTTCGGACTGTCCCGTGCCCAGGTTGCATTGTTCTTGCGACACCTATGCGCCACAGATGGCTGCATCCGGTACCCGAATGAGCCAGCTCGGCGTGTTCAGATTTGCTACGTGACGACCAGCCGCCGCCTTGCGGACGACGTCGCACGCCTGTTGCTGCGGGTGGGGGTGCTGGCCCGGATCGCCGTGGCGCGCAAACCCGGGTATCGCGACAGCTACCACGTGAGCGTCACCGGACTCGACAATCAGCGCGCCTTCCTCTCCGACGTGGGCTGCCACGGCGCCCGTGGAGCAGCCGGAACCCGCGCGTTGGAGGCGCGGCATGGGCTAGCAGGTAACACAAACGTCGACACCGTTCCGACTGAGGTGTGGGAGCGGGTCCGTTCGGTCCTCGCCGAGCGTGGTATGACGTATAGAGCCTTCTCGGCCGCGATCGGCACTAAGTTCTGTGGCAGTACCTTATGGAAGCCCGGTACCTTATGTAAACAGAGCGTGGGTCGGGCTCGATTGACACGGATCGCCGCAATTCTTGAGAATTCGGACTCTTATTTGCTCGCCACTAATAATGTGTACTGGGACGAGATTCGCTCCATAGAGAGCATCGGTGAGCAGCCCGTCTATGACGCTACAGTTCTCGGAACCCACAATTTTATTGCGAACGGCATCAATTTGCATAACAGCTTGGAGCAGGACGCAGACATGGTGATGCTGATCCACCGACCCGATGCGTGGGAGCGGGACGATCCCCGCGCCGGTGAGGCGGACCTGATCCTCGCCAAGCACCGCAACGGTCCAACGACGACCGTGACCGTGGCCCACCAACTGCACTACAGCCGCTTCAACGACATGGCCCAGGGCTGACGGATCCCGGTCCGCGACGTTTGCGGGCACCGCGACGGGGTAATCATGGTCTATGGCTACTCCCACCACACAGACTGACGTGATCACTTTTCTGACCCACCAGCATCGCGAGGTGAACGCTCTGTTCACCCAGTTGGAGAGGATGGAGGGCAGCACCAGCGACGAGACCCGGCGCCTCGCGGAACAGGTCGTGATTGCCCTGGTCAAGCACTCAGTAGGCGAGGAGATCTACCTTTACCCGGCCGTGCGCGAGCACGTACCCGGCGGCGACGAGATAGCCGATCACGCCGTGGAAGAGCACGACGAGGCTGAGCAGACGATGAAGCGGCTTGAGTCACTTAAGCCGGCCGATGCCGACTTCTGGCCTACGATGCGTGAGCTAATCACGGAGGTCCGCCATCACATCGAAGAGGAGGAGAACGATCTGTTCCCGAAGCTGCGCCGGGCGTGCTCGGAGCAGCAGCTACAGGAACTCGGCAAGAAGGTGCAGCAGGCCGAAGAGGTCGCGCCGACTCGGCCGCACCCGTCTTCGCCATCGGAGGGTTCTGCCCTGGGCATATTGACTCCCGGCGCGGGCATGATTGACCGCTTGCGCGACTCGCTGTCCGGCCGCGGCCGCTGATGCCCTAATCCTCATTCCCTCAGTTCCGGAACGCCACGGGCTCACCCCAACTTGAGTCCGCCAACTTGGGGTCCGCGAAGTGTGCGCTGGGGAGTCTTAGCTCAGCCCAGCCCCACTTACGTTCCCGAACTTGACTCGACAGGAGAGCTGTTCCGTCGCCGGCGTGCAGCTCTTCTGTCCAGTTTAGGAGGTTTGGTGCAGTTCGGGAGGTCTGGTGCGGTGCCCTCGATGGAGGTTTTGCTGCGCTGCCGAGCCTCGCCGGATTGTGCCCGGTCCCACTTCCTCGGAAACAACAGTAGAGCCGAAAAGAGGATCGCCGACCGGGCATGAGGAGGGGGTACCCGGTCGACGTCCAGTACGCCAGCTCGCGGAGGGTATCCACTGGCGCAATCGGCGACCGGGCGCCCATGCAGACACCCAACAACCCGTTCGGCCGGCCGACGTCATGGGGAGCCGGGTCGTACGGATATTTCACCGCTAGTCCCAGTGTGCGCTAATGCCCTTCGGTTGACAACCGCCAATGTCGACTACCGCTGAATCATCCTGACCACCACCTCGTCTCGCGAGCAAGCTCCCGGTGTAATGGGGTGGGGAACTACGATGCACGTGCTGCTGCGCGCGCGGACGGCTGTTCGTATGCACAAATACAACATCGGCGGCAGTCGCCTAGCAACCGTAGTCGACTCGAATTATCGAGCCATCCCTGAACTGCACCTCGGTGCAGTAGAGGCAGTAGGGGCGGCCTTCGACCCGCACCACGACCCGGAGCCTTTCACGCCTACGCCGTGGTCTAGGGTTTGCGGCCGACCGCTCCGACGATGCAGCGCTGCACGGGGTCAAGCGGCTTGATCCGCGGGCCGTCGGGCCACCAGTCGGCGCACAGGGTCAGGCCGGGCTCGACCAGCTCCAGGCCCGGGAACATACCCTCGATCTCGGCGCGAGTGCGGAACACTCCGCTGCCCATCGGGCTGTGCAGGAAGACATTTTCCATTCTACGAGCGAGTTCGCTCAACTCACTGGTGGTCTCGGGATCGAAGAAGTGGCTGATCGCCACGTAGGAGCCCGACGGCAGGGCATCGATGTATTCCTGCATGATGTTCTGCGGGCTACGCTCGCCATCGTAGTGGTGCAGTGTCCCGAGTTGGAACAGCGCGATCGGCTCGGAGAAATCGAGGTACCTGCGGACGATCTTGTCGTTGATGATCTCGCGTGGCTTGAAGATGTCGGCCGCGCTGAAGTGGGTATGGTCGTTCTCCTCGAGCAGTGCTCGACCGTGTGCGAGCACGACCGGGTCGTTGTCGACGTACACCACGCGGGCGTTCGGTTGGATTCGTTGGGCGGCCTGGTGAGTGTTCTCCGCGGTGGGCAGTCCGGACCCGCAGTCGAGGAACTGGGTAACGCCGGTCTGGCTGGCGATGAATCGGGTCACCCGGATCAGGAATTCCCGATTGTCCAACGCCATTCGCCCGGCCTCCGGGGCGACGTGCTGGACCTGGCAAACGACCTTGCGGTCGATCTCGTAGTTGTCCTTACCGTTCAGAAACGCGTCGTAAACCCGGGCGATGCACGCCTTGGTCGTGTCGATATGAACTGGTACGACATCGTCCGACAGTGGGGGGTTGGTACGGGCCATCGAGAGCCTCACAGGCGTTGCAGTACGGGTCTGGGTGTAGCAGAGCCTAGGAGTGCGGGCGCGGGCGGTAAACCATGGGTGCTGTGTTGACAGTGCGCCACAGCACGGTACATTGGGTGATCGGGCGTCCGTCGTTCTGACTCATGTATCCGTTCGCCTGGAGACAGCGCTACGCGCATCGGGAACACTTGACGACACGGAGGTGCGGTCATGGCTACAGTCGATCCCACTGACGCATCCCATGGTACTGGTCAGAGTGGTAGCCCCACCGCCCGCCGCATCGTGTTGGGCGCCCGCCTGCGCCGGCTGCGGGAGGCGGCCGAGATCTCGCGTGCGGAGGCCGGCTATGCTATCCGTGGTTCCGAGTCGAAGATCAGCCGACTCGAGCTCGGCAGGGTCAGTTTCAAGCCGCGGGACGTAACTGACCTGCTCACCATGTACGGGGTGGCCGATTCCGAGGAGCGCGAGGTTTTCCTCGAGATGGTCAGGGAATCCAACGAGCCCGGCTGGTGGCATCGGTACACCGATCTGCTGGCCGACTGGTTCCAGGACTACCTCGGGCTGGAGGAGTCGGCCTCCCGGATCCAGACTTACGAGCAGCAGTTCCTCCCTGGCCTGATGCAGACCGAGGACTACGTGAGGGCGATCGCGAACCGCGGTTGGTTTCCGTTGGCGAGCCAGAGCGCAGAGCGCCAGGTCACGGTGCGCATGCGGCGACAGGCGCTACTCACCCGGCCGGATGCACCCAAACTGTGGGCGGTCATCGACGAGTCCGTGCTGCACCGGCCGATCGGCGGCAGGCAAGTGATGCTGGCCCAGATCAAGCATCTCCTCGAACTCACCCAGCGGCCCAACATCACCCTGCAGGTCGTGCCCTACCAGCTCAGCGGGTACGCGGCCGAAGGTTCGTTCAGCATGCTGCGCTTCGCCGAGCCGGAGCTGCCAGATGTGGTGTATATCGAGCACCTCAGCGGCGCGCTCTACCTGGACAAACGATCCGATACCGAGCTATACGGCAGGGTCTTCGACCGGCTGACGGTGGACGCCCAGACTCCCGACCACACCAGGCAATGGCTGGCGAAGGCACGCGCCGAGATCTGAGCGGCTTGAGTCCCGACCCGTCAAACCAAGCCTAGAGCCCGAGCTCGCTCGGAGGCACGTCACGCTCATTGCTGGTCGCGCGCAGCTCATCCCCATTTGCACGTGCATTGACCCATGCGGGAGCACGTGCTATCTTCCCTCCAATGCACGTGCAGATGCACCAACTAAGGCGAAGGCAACCTGTGTCGAAGCCGCTGCGCGACGGCACGTCGGCCACCCGACTTGCCGTGGTGACGTGGCGGAAGAGCACGCACAGCGGTCAGCTCGGCAACTGTGTGGAAGTCGCATCATTGGATAGCGGCGACGTTGCGCTGCGCAACTCTCGCTATCCGAACGGTCCGGCGCTGATCTTCGACCGTGATGAGATGGCTGCCTTCGTGGCCGGCGTCAAGGATGGCGAGTTCGATGATTTGGACCGCGCGGATGGCGAGATTAGCGACGACAACATGGCAGTCGGATTTTCGGTGGACGCGGCCGATACCTGGCCAAGGCCATTTCAAGATCGACGATCTTGGTCGGGGTTGGGGATGACCGCTGTGGCATGGCGGGGTTTGACCGACCAGCTTGGTGATCGTCGGCGTGTTGTGGCCTGATGGGGGGGAACGAAGCTCCGGTGGAGGAGGGGTCCTTTCAAAGACCTCTCTTCACCGGAGCTTCGTTGTCGGTTCAGTCTGGGAAGTCGATATGTCATCCGGCTGGCACTATTCATCCTGGCTCGCCGCGGTGCTTGCGATGGATCACCCATTCCAGGCCCACCAGCGCTGCCGCCGAACGCGGCGGTCGGGTCGTGGTCTCCAGCTAGCCCTCCCGGGTAGTCCTCCCGAGTCCGCCGGCGCGCGGTCTGTCCTGTGTGACACCCGGTGCTTCCTCCTAGTCGGCGTCCAGGGCCTGCTGCAGCTGATGCTTGGTCATCTTCGATCGGCCTTTGAGGCCGGCGCGGCGGGCGTCCTGGTAAAGCTGAGCCTTGGTCCGGCCGCCCGGACCCTGCCGGTTGCCCGAGCGCAGGCCACCACGACGCTGCGGGGAGATGTCCTCGATGGAGGTCTTGCTGCCCCGTCGAGCCTCACCGGACTGCGCCCGGTTCTTGTTCACCGTTCGAGCGGCGATCTCCTTGGCGCGTCCTTCACTGACGCCACGTTCCTCCTGCGACGACTTAATATGCTCGTACTGGCGTTCCCGCTTGTCACTCCAGGCACGTTGGGGCATGTCCTCACATCCTCGGTCACGGTTGTCGACTACTGGATAACCGCGCCGACCGGTTGTTACACATTCCGGTCCGTCGGGTACGGCGGTGGCATGCTTAGCCCCTTCGTGGCGGCCGTCAGAACCTTGCTGCTGGTGGCGGCCGTTCCCCCGGCAGGGGTGCTGCGGGTGCCTACGGAGCGTCGGGACGAGACGTTCGACGGGTTGGGCGCGGACCCGTGCCAGTATCGCTGGTACGTGCGAGATTCTCCGAAGGAGGCGACCCGGAGTTCGAGTGACCCCGTGGGTGCCCGGAGCCGCATCGGGGGCTGGCTGCACGACGAGAGGTAGGCCGCCCGAGTGAACCACGTTTGGTGACCTGCAGTATCGGGTACTGGCGACGTGACTGAGACTCTCGTGGAGGGGGACTCGATGAACATGAACAGCTACCTGACGTTCCTTGTCCTTGGCGTGGTGCTCGTGCTGATTGACGGGCAACTCATCACGCGGAGCGGGCGGGCATACCTGCGGAAGGTATACGGTCCTGAAGAAGTCCGCCCCATGATTCACCTAGTGTCGGGGCTCTTCCACCTCGTGGTGCTGGGCCTACTGGCCTTGATCTCGTTGATCAATGTGGATACCGGCCTGCCTGTTCGCGATGTTGTGGTCAAGCTTGGCGTGCTGTTGCTGTTGCTCGCCGCCGCGCACGGCTTCACGTTAACGATTCTGATGAGGATGAGAGACCGGCGCTGGCAGGAGCAGATTTCGGACGAGATCGCCGAAGGCCACTACAACTCGGGTGCGCAGGAGCCCACTGCCTTAGGCGCGGTGGCTGAGGCCGAAGAGATGGCGCGTCAGTCAAAGTCCACCGAGTCGCGCTGGTGATGCTGTTGGTCCCGGCGCCGCGAACACAGGTTCAGGACCGGTGCGCGGCCGCGTTGAACAGGTCGCCGGGGTTACAGGTCGCGCGGATGCGATCAAGCCGGTCCGGGCTCGATCAGTGTCGAAGCAGCCCGGGCCCTTGAATCGGGGGAACGCGGGTACCTGTCCTGCCTGGAGGCAACGGTAAAACGCGTCGAACGCCGGGTTCAACCGGCGCAGCGTTGGCCTCGACCAGGATCGCGCCCCGCTGTCACGACCGCGAATCCGCTCGAAGCCTCGCGCTGCGCACGAGGTCGTATCCTCGAAGTCGCCCGCCAGTCGATGGATCGCCACCTGACGGGAGCCTGACCCGGAGCGCATTGGACGACACACCGGGCATCACAAGGACACGACACACCGGGGCAGGGGCCCGCCCTTCGGCCTGCCTAGGCCGGGATTGTCGGGGTGCTGCTCCATACTGCGGTCCACCAAGAGATGACCCAGTGACGGGAGGACGCGTGGCACAGTCGAATCGGCAGCGGCGGGGAAATCAGGAGCGCCGGGCTGCCGCGGCGGCGCGGCGCCAGGCGCGGCAGCGTGCCTACGCCGGATCGGGCACTGCCGGATGGTGGACCGCAGGCGAGGGGACCGCATGGGAGCGGACGACACGGCCGGGGCCGTCGGCGCAGCGGACCGGTGAGCCGCAGCTCACTGCCGACACGATCTCGACGGTGCTGCTCAGCACGGCGCATGAGCAGTGGGCAGGCGATCCGCACGTCGGAGCACGCATCGGCGCCACGCTGGCCGATCGGTGCGCTGGCCGGCTCGGCACGGTCGAGGTGGCGGTCCGGCAAGCTGTCGTGCCAGCGGTCGCCGCGGCGTGGGTGCGCGGCTGGTCACCCGAGGACCTGCACCAGCTGGCCCGGCGGCGGTTGGACGGCGCCGCAGTCGGCTACCTCGTCGACGCGATCGCCGACGAGTCCCAGCAGTACGCCAAGGCCGCAGTACCCCAGCGGTGGTGCGACGAGCTCCTGCAGGTGGGGGCAGTGGTGTGGTGGGAGCCCGGCCAGGGTCATCTGGTGCAGTGGACCAGGCGGCACGGCTACAGCGTGGCGGACGCCCTCGCGGTGGTGATCGAGGTGCTGGCGCTGTTGCTGTCGCTGCCGGTGCTGCCCAGGATCGTGCCGCCACCGGGGTCCGCCACCGCCGCGTCGTCGCGCCGCGGCGTCGATCAGAAAGTGCTGGCCCGAGTGCGGGGGCTGCTGGCCAAAGCCGAGTCGACCACTTTCCCCGAAGAGGCCGAGGCGTTGTCGGCCAAGGCGCAGGAACTGATGACCCGGTACTCCCTGGAGCGGATCGTCATAGACAGCGCTGACAGCGCGGGGTCAGATCCGTATCCCGCCGCTGCCCGCAGGCTGTGGCTGGACAACCCTTATGTGGCGGCCAAAGCGCTGCTGGTGGGTGCGGTTGCCGAGGCAAACCGGTGCCGAACCGTGCTCTCGGAAAAGCTTGGGTTCACCACCGTGCTCGGCGACGAGGTCAACCTGGAGATCGTCGAGCTGCTCGCCACGTCGCTGCTGGTCCAGGCGACCAGGGCGATGGTGTCCGCGGGCAGCCAGACCACCCGCACCGGGCAGTCCCGGACTCGCTCGTTCCGCCAGTCGTTCCTGATCGCCTACGCGACCCGGATCGGTGAACGGCTGACCACTGCGCGGGACGCGGGCGCTGCCGCGGTGCCCGATCCGGGCAGGCTGCTCCCCGTGCTTGCCGCGCGGGAGCAGGTCGTGGACGAACTGTTCGAGTCGATGTTCCCGGAATCGGTGTCCCGCGCGTTCAGCGTCGGCAACGCCGCCGGGTGGCACGCTGGCCGCGCGGCCGCTGACCTCGCCGTGCTGGACACCCGACGTTCGGTGGCCTCGGGGGACTGACACCAACCCGCCCGACTACGACGAGAAGCCCGGACTGGAGGTCGTCAAGCTGTAGCGTCCACCTGGCGACCAGGTACGTGCGGAGAGTGGCATTATCGGGCAGCGCTGAGCACCGCCGCGACCGCGTGTACCGCGCGGCGCACGCCCGTGGTGTCCACATCGTGGTGGGTCACGGCCCGGACCAGATCAGGTGCCAGCGCGCCTATCCGCACCCCGTGCTCGGCCTCCAGCCGCTTGCAGAACCGGGGCGCATCGGCCAGCCCGAACACCACGATGTTGGTCTCCACGGTGTCCGGGTCCAGCGTGATGCCGGGTAGCCCGGCGAGGTCCTCGGCGAGGATCCGGGCGTTGGTGTGGTCGTCGGCGAGCCGATCCACGTGGTGGTCCAGGGCCCACAGGCAGCCGGCTGCGACGATGCCGGCCTGACGTAGCGCCCCGCCCGTCATCTGCTTGTAGCGCCAGGCCTCCTCGATCAGCTCGGCCGAGCCGGTCAGCACGGCCCCCACCGGCGCGCCGAGGCCCTTGGTGAAGTCGATCCATGCGGTGTCGAACCCCCGAGCCCATTCTGCGGCCGGCACCCCCGAGGCGACCACGGCGTTCATCAGCCGCGCCCCGTCCAGGTGGGCACGCAGCCGATGTCGGGCGGCGACCTCCAGCACCGTGCGCACCTGCTCCAGCGGCCACACCCGCCCGCCGGCCAGGTTGGTGGTCTGCTCCACGGACACCAGCCGGGAGCGCGGTTTGTAGCGGTGGCCGGCCGGGAACAGCGCCGCCTCCAGCGCGTGAGCGGTGAACATGCCACCCTCGCCAGCGATTGGGGCGAGCACCGCCCCGGACAGCGCCGACGGGCCGCCCCCCTCAGCGACGATCGGATGCGAGGTCGGGTGCAGGTGCACGGCGTCGCCGCCGGGCCGTATGTGCAGCCGGAAACCGATCGCGTTGCACATCGTGCCCGACGGCAGGAACACCGCGGCGGGCTTGCCGAGCAACGTGGCGACCCGCTCGCACAGGGCCGTGACGGTGGGATCCTCGCCACGCTGCTCGTCGCCTACCTCGGCGGCTGCCATCGCCGCCCGCATGGCCCCGACCGGCCGGGTCTGGGTATCGGAGTACAGGTTGATCAGCATCACCGGCGACGCTAGCCGAGTGGCAGATTCCTTGACACCGGAGTGCTGGTGTCAGCCGGCGAGCTGGCGGGTTTCGTTGATGAGCTCACGCAGTTGGGTAGTGACCACATCCTGGCTCGCCGGCGTGACGGTGACGAAGGTCCCGCCGTGACCGGTTCGGCGCAGTTGGCTGTACCAGCCATCAGGGGTGGCGTGCAGCCCGATGACACGCTGGCCCGAACGCTGCCGGCCGAGGTGGTCGCGGACCAGGGCGCCGAACTGGCCGAGCCGGCCGTGCCGCGCGCACATTCGGGCCAGAGCTTGGGCGTCGTCGTAGCGCTCGCCGCGGTGGGTGAGCTCCTCGGCCAGTCGCTGCATGTCCTGGCCCGCCACCAGGGTCGCGGCGTCCAGGTTCTCGGCCCGGACGGTGACCGAGCGGCCCGGGCCAGCGGTCAGCCCGGCAAGCCGGATCAGCTCGTCTAACAGATAATGCGGCGAGCATGGCGTCAGCCGCACCCGGTTGCCCTCGAGGATGGCCAGCGCGCCGACCTCGCCGCGACAGGCTGCCAGCGCGCGTACCGGACGGTTCAGCAGCAGCCACGCCTCGATCGCCCAGCGGTGCCGGGCCATCGTGACCAGGAGATCGGTGAGGTCGGGGTCGACGCCGCATTCACCGAAGAGGCGGCGCTCGCGCAACCCCTCAAGGGTGTTCGCGACGAGCTGCCGCCGCTCGGTATCGGTACGCCCGAGCGTGGGAACGTCGATCACGATAGGCAACTCATTCAGCTGCAGTTGTTTCCAGCAGACCTCGATCTCGGTCGCGGAAAGCTCGACGCTCACTGCCCGTCCCGGCCCTGGCGGCGGCGTTCTTCATCGGGGGTCTCGCCGATCACCGCGGGGGCCACCAGCGGCAGCTCCCCGACGATGTAGTCGGCCCGCAGGGAGTATCGGTCCCTGTGCTCAATGTCATCGTCACCGCTGCCGCCCACCGGTGGCTGCAGGAACGAGTCCGCGCCAGCGCGCCTGCCGGCACTGCCCCCAGCGCCACTGCCCCCGCCGCCGCGCGGACCTCGGGTAGCCGGCCCAACTACCGGGCCATCCCGCCCCGGTGCGCCGCGGCTGGGAATGCCGTCCCCGCCTGCTGCTGGTCGGACGCCGAGCCCGGCTCGGCTACGTGCGGCGGCCCTGCCAGCGCCGGTGTGCCCGCTGGAGCTGGGACCGAATGCTGCGCCACCTGGACCGGCTCCGGTGCCGGCGGGCTGGACGGCGCCGGGTCGCGGGCTGTAGGTCCCGCCGCCGGTTGAACCCATCAGTCCGGTGCTCACCGGGCTGGCACCAGGTGGGAACGGCGTGCCACCGACCTCGGGTACTGGTCCTGCCAGCGGTGCGGCGGGCACCCCGGCCCACCCGGTCGCTGTGGTCGCAGCCGGAGCGCCGCCGAACCCGGCCGCAGTCGGTACCACACCTGCCGGTTGCCCCACGCCGTTGCCGGGCGCTCCGGCGATGCGCCCGGCCAGCACCATCGGCGCTGGTGGCGCGACGACGGGTATCGCCTCCACACGATCGCGGCTGGCGATCATGTGGTTGGTGAGGGCCAGGTTGGCCTGCTGATCAAGTTCACGGCGTTGCTCCATCGCGTCGTGCAGCGGTGACTGCACGACGAACGGGGACAAGGCGTTGAATCCTTCCGCCACGCCGTACAGGAACTTGTCGCCCAGACCGGTCGGGATCTCGTTGGGCGAGGGCACGCGGTGCTGTGCGGTCTGAAAGGACTCGCCCAGTTCAGTGACGCACCGCTCGGCGGTGGCCGCCTCAGCGGCGGTCTGGTTGATCTGACCGGCGCCGCGCTGCATCGCTCGCCCGGCCGCGCTGGCCGCCTCACCGGCCCATTCGGCCCCGCACAGCAGGCGACTCACCAGTTCGCCCGAAGCGATCATCCGCTTGGCCATCCGGTTCACCACGTCCTGCATCAGGGTCGCCGCCTGCACCCCGGGTCCGCTGTGCATCCAGCCGTGCTTGGTGGGCAGATCCCAGGCGTCGAACTGGTACTGCTCGACCGTCGGTCCCGTTCCCATCGCTGTCCCCTCTCACCGCTGCGTGAGCAGCGTTTGCATGGCCAGCTCGGCGGCCACCCGCGCCTTCTCGCAGGCCACCTCGGTTGTGTTGTGAGACCCCGTCGACTCGCCGTACTGCACGCTCAGGTACTGCCCGTCTCTGGTGCTCACGTCCACGAAGCAACCCCGCTTGTCGCTGGGGGGCCGCGCCTCCACCGCGGGGAACCCGGCCGCCGACACCACCCGCGCGACCGCGTCCCGCTCACTGGTGAGGTACACCGCCGCGTCCTCCTGAGTCACCACCTTCACCGTGTATGTGAACCGCGGACTCGACATGCTCTTGCCAAAATGGCAGTACGGATTGCCGTAGCGGTCGGTCTCCACGGAAGCCACGGGTGCACGGTCGGTGCCGAGTCGCCGCTGTTGCTCCGAGGTGAGCAAGGTGCAGGCAGCTACGCCGGCGAGGTCGATCTCCCGGGGTCGCGGTGGCAGCGTCGGTGCCGGGGAGCTTGGGCCCGCGCTCGTCTCCGCGGTACCGGTGCCCGCCGTGGAAGTCCCGCATGCCGACATCAGCACCGCCACCGCAGCGGCGGTCGCGAGTATGGCGAGCCGGTCACGCACTCTGGGCGCTCCCGTTGAACGACGCGGCGATCTCTTCGTCGGTGTACCCGTACTGTCGAGCGGTCTCGGCCAGTGCTTCTGCGGTCCGATACAGGTTGTCCACCCACTGCTGGCAGACGTTGAAGTAGGAGTCCTCAGCGTCCCGAATGCGGTCGGTGACTGCGCGGGCCACATCTTGGCTGACCGGGTCACCGCCCATGGGAGTCATGAAGAGCTGGTCCCATACGCGTTCCAGGAACAGCCGGAAGTCGTCGGCCTCGGCGACTAGGGCGGCGTGCTTGGCGAGCACCTCGTCCCGGCTGACCTCGAACGCGCGCCCAGCGGCCGGTCTCGGTGAGTCGTCGCTATATGTCGACACGTAGGGATTCCCGCCGTTGGGCTGGGCGGCTGGCGGTGCCACGCGAAGCTCCCCTCACCGACCGGATCCGCCCGGTCTCGGGCGGTTACCTTACCGGACGGGTGTTGTCCCTTCGGCACGGTTTCGTGCCCAACGGATTGGGCTGCCGGCCGCCACCGGACGACGACTACGACGAGGTGCCCCGGGCTGGAAGTAGTCAAGCGGTAGCGTGGGTCGTAGTTGACCACCGCGGCGGGCGCTCACTGAGCGTGACCTCCACAGACAGGAACCACCTCGTGGCTCAGCAAGCTCTCCCCAACCCCCTCGGCGTCCACGCCCTCGTCTGGGTGGGTGACATCTCGCCCGCGTCGGTCGATTACGCCATCGCCAAGACCAAGGAAACTGGATACGACCTGCTCGAGCTGTCCCTGCACGACACGGCGAGCCTCGACGTCGCCGCCGCCCGCCGCCGGCTCACCGATGCGGGCCTGCGGGTCGTCTGCTCCCGTGGGTTGGCCTTCGACGCTGACATTTCCAGCGAAGACCCCACCATCGTCGAGCGCGGTGAACAGCTGTTACACGACTCGCTGCGGATCACCGCCGAGCTCGGCGGCACACACTTCACCGGTGCCCTCTACAGTGCGCTCGGAAAGTACCACCGCCCGCTCAGCGACGCCGGTCGGCGCAATGTCGTGGCCGTACTCGGGCGCCTGGCCACACAGGCCCGTGGCCGGGGCATGACCTTGGGCCTGGAAATCTGCAACCGGTACGAGACCAATGTGGTCAACACCGCCCGGCAGGCTCTGGCCCTCGCCGACGACATCGGCGAGGACAACGTTCTTCTTCACCTCGACACGTACCACATGAACATCGAGGAGGACGACCTCGTACGGCCCGTCCACGAGGTGGGCGACCGACTCGGGTACATCCACATCGGCGAGAACCACCGCGGCTACCTCGGATCAGGTCATCTCGACTTCACCGCGTTCTTTCATGCCCTCGCCGACATCCACTATACCGGACCTATCACCTTCGAGTCCTTCTCCTCGGCTGTCATTGCCGCCGGGCTCTCCAGCGACCTGGCCATCTGGCGCAACCTGTGGAGCGACGGCGAAGATCTCGCCCGCCATGCCCGAGCCTTCATCGCCAACCACCTCACCGCCGCTGGCGCATCGTGATTACCTTCGACCAACTCGTGGACCGCGCCCGGTTGCTCGTCGCCGACGGCAAACGGGCTCTCCTCGGCATTACCGGACCTCCCGGAACGGGTAAGAGCACCCTCGCTGAGCAGCTCATCCAGGCGCTCGCCCCCGCACCTCCGCCGGCGCTCATCCCTTATCAGTGGATCGCTTACGTCCCGATGGATGGCTTTCACCTTGCCGACAAGGAACTCGCCCGGCTGGACCGCCGCGACCGCAAAGGTGCTCCCGACACCTTCGACCCTGCCGGCTATGCGGCTCTCCTGCGCCGCTTGCGCGAAGACGGCGACGAAGTCGTCTACGCCCCCGGCTTCGAACGCACCCTCGAACAGTCCATCGCGGGCGCGATCCCCGTATCTCCGTGTGCCCGGCTGATCATCACCGAAGGCAACTACCTGCTGTTTCACGATCACGGCTGGGGCCGTGTCCGGCCCCAGCTCGACGAAGTCTGGTACGCCGACCTCGACGCCGACGAGCGTCTGCGCCGACTCATTGCCCGCCACGTCCGGTTCGGAAAGGAACCCGCCGCGGCGGCCGCCTGGGCCACCGGCACCGACGAACGCAACGCCGTCCTCGTCAACTCGACCCGACCCCACGCCGACGTCATTGTCCCCGCCAGTCTGATGCGCTCTCTCGGTGCCCCACCGGACTAATCGGCTCGGTGATGTAGCAGAGCTCGAGCCGCTGACGCGTGATCTCCCGACGGTTGAGGCGCGGCCGCTGTCCCGGATCATGGGTGGCTTCCAGGTATTTGCGCCGGACCACGTGACGGTGCCGCGGGGAAGCTGGCAACGCGTCACGCGTCACTCAGGCGTCTCCCTTGCCGGGGCATGCGTTACAGTGACACTGTCACGACAGTTCTACTGTCACATCCGGGAAGGGCGGCACGTGGCCGACGAGCTCACCATCGCGGAGCTGGCCGCCCGAACCGGCATCAGCGTGCGGACGATCCGGTTTTACGCCGGGATGGGCCTGATCGCGGCGCCAGCGGTGCGCGGGCGGCTGGGCCTGTATGACGAGCGGCATGTGGCGCGCCTGGAGCTGGTCCGCGACCTGCAGGGGCTGGGTTTCACGCTGGCGGCGATCGAGGGCTATCTGGCTCGGATCCCGCTGGATCGCTCCCCAGAGGACCTCGCGCTGCACCGCGCGCTGCTCGCCCCGTGGCTGCCCGAAGAACCCGAGACGGTGGATCGGGCCGAGCTCGACGCCCGCGCCGGGCGGATCCTGGACGACGATGAGCTGGCCCGGCTGGTGACGCTGGGCGTGATCCGCCACGACGGTGCCGGTGATGGGGCCCCCCATGATGGTGTCGGCGCCTGGACACTCACCAGCCCCGACATGCTGGGCTACGGGCTGAGCCTGCTCGATACCGAGATGGACTTCGCGGTCCAGCTGGCCGCCAAGCAGATCATCGAACGGCACACCCACGCGCTGGCCACCGAGTTGGTGGCGCTGTTCCACGACACCGTGTTGCGCGAGTACCGCGAGCGTGGTCGGCCGCCTGAGCTGCGCAAACGGTTGCTTGCCCTGCTGGAGCGGCTCAAGCCGATCACCGTCGATGGTGTCGTGACCAACTTCCAGCTTGCCATCAACCGCGCGATCCGCGAATCCGTTCCCGCCCCAGTACCGAAGACAGGGAGCCCATCATGACCGAAGCATTCCTCTACGAGGCGCTGCGCACCCCGCGGGGTAAGGGCAAGCCGACCGGTGCGCTGCACGGCGTCAAGCCGATCTCTCTGATCACCGGGCTGATCGACGAACTGCGCAGCCGGCACCCGACGCTGGACCCGGCGCGGATCGACGACATCGTGCTCGGGGTGGTCAGCCCGCTGGGCGACCAGGGTGGCGTCATCCCGCGCGCGGCGGCGCTGGCCGCCGGGCTGCCCGACAGCGTCGCTGGGCTGCAGATCAACAGGTTCTGCGCCTCGGGTCTGGAGGCGGTGAACCTCGGCGCGATGAAGGTCCGCTCCGGTTGGGAGGACCTGGTGCTCACCGGCGGCGTCGAGTCGATGTCCCGGGTGCCGATGGGCTCCGACGGTGGTGCGATCGCGATGGACCCGGAGACCGCCTACCAGGCGAACTTCGTCCCGCAGGGCATCAGCGCCGACCTGATTGCCACCATCGAGAGCTTCACCCGCGACGACGTCGACTCCTACGCCCTGGAGTCGCAGCACCGCGCCGCCAAGGCCTGGAGCAACGGGTACTTCGCACGGTCCGTGGTCCCCGTCCGGGATCGCAATGGCACCGTCGTGCTGGACCGCGACGAGCACCTGCGTCCCGACGCCACGCTGGAGGGCCTCGGCGCGCTCAAGCCGTCCTTCGCCGACCTCGGTGAGCAGGCCGGATTCGACGCCGTCGCGCTGCAGCGTTACCACTGGGTGGAGCGCATCGAGCATGTGCACACCGCCGGCAACTCGTCGGGGATCGTGGACGGCGCGGCGCTGGTGGCGGTCGGTTCCGAGCAGATCTGGCGTGATCTCGGGCTGACCCCGCGGGCCCGGATCGTGGCCGGTGCGGTCACCGGTCAGGAGCCGACGATCATGCTCACCGGCCCGGCCCCGGCGACCCGCAAGGCGCTGGCGAAGGCCGGCATGACGATGGACCAGATCGACCTGGTCGAGCTCAACGAGGCGTTCGCCGCTGTGGTGCTGCGCTTTATGCGCGAGATGGACGTGCCGCACGACAAGCTCAACGTCAACGGCGGCGCGATCGCCATGGGTCACCCGCTGGGCGCCACCGGCGCGATGATCCTGGGCACCCTGGTCGACGAACTGGAACGCCGCGACCTGCGTTACGGCCTGGCCACGCTGTGCGTCGGCGGAGGCATGGGCATCGCCACCATCATCGAGCGACTGTAATCCACTGTCGTCATTCACCGTTGTTGTCATTCAAAGGGGCAGGAATGATTCGTTGGGACGCTGACGCCGACGGCATTGTCACGCTGACCATGGACGACCCGGAGCACTCGGCGAACACGATGAACGAGCGCTACGTCACGTCGATGGGCGACACGCTGGACCGCCTGGAGTCCGAGCGCGACTCGATCACCGGGGTCATCCTCACCTCGGCGAAGAAAACCTTCTTCGCCGGCGCCGACCTCAACGCGCTGCGGACCGCCACGCCGGCCAGCGCCCGCGAGTTCGGCGCCCACGTCGCGCTGCTCAAGGGCCAGTTTCGGCGGCTGGAGAAGCTCGGCAAGCCGGTCGTCGCCGCGATCAACGGCACAGCGCTGGGCGGTGGTCTGGAGCTCGCGCTGGCCTGCCACCACCGGATCGCGCTGGACGTCCCGGACTCGAAGATCGGCTTTCCCGAGGTGACCCTCGGGATACTGCCGGGTCTCGGCGGGGTGGTCCGCACGGTGCGGATGCTGGGCCTGGCCAACGCCCTGACCCAGCTGCTGGTGCAGGGCCAGCAGGTGCGCCCCGCGCAGGCCAAGGAGATCGGCATCGTCGACGAGGTCGTCGCGAGCCCGCAGGAGATGCTCGCCAAGGCCCGCGAGTGGATCGCGGCGAACCCGCGGGCGCAGCAGCCCTGGGACGTCAAGGGCTACAAGATCCCCGGCGGTACCCCGTCTACGCCAGCGTTGGCGCAAATGCTGCCCGCGTTCCCGGCCAGCCTGCGCAAGCAGCTCAAGGGCGCACCGATGCCGGCGCCGCACCACATCCTGTGCGCCGCCGTCGAGGGCCTGCAGGTCGACGTGGACACCGCGCTGCAGATCGAGAGCCGCTACCTCGTGGAGCTGGCCACCGGCCAGGTCGCCAAGAATATGATCAAGGCGTTCTTCTTCGACCTGCAGCACATCAACAAGGGCGGCAGCCGCCCCGGCGGGTATGCCCAGCGCGCCTTCCGCAAAGTCGGTGTGCTCGGAGCCGGAATGATGGGCGCCGGCATCGCCTACTCCTGCGCCCGCGCGGGCATGGATGTCGTGCTCAAAGACGTGGACCTCGCGGCGGCGACCCGGGGCAAGGGCTACTCGGCGGGACTGCTGGACAAGGCCGTCTCCCGGGGTCGATCCACCGCCGACCAGCGCGATCAGCTGCTGGCCCGGATCACCCCGACCGCCGACGCGGGCGATCTCAAGGGCTGCGACCTGGTGATCGAGGCGGTGTTCGAAGACCCGGCGCTGAAGAAAAAGGTCTTCGGCGAGATCCTCGACGTCGTCGACGCCGACGCGTTGCTGTGCACGAACACCTCGACGCTGCCGATCACCGACCTGGCCGGCGCGGTCGACCGCCCCGCCGACTTCCTCGGCCTGCACTTCTTCTCCCCGGTGGACAAGATGCCGCTGGTGGAGATCGTCCGCGGGCAGCAGACGTCGGACGCCGCGCTGGCCGCCGCCGTCGACGTCGTGCAGCAGATCCGCAAGACCCCGATCGTCGTCAACGACAGCCGTGGCTTCTTCACCAGCCGGGTGATCGGCACCTTCATCAACGAGGGCGTCGCCATGCTCGCCGAGGGCGCGCCCCCGGCATCCATCGAGCAGGCCACCTTGCAGGCCGGCTACCCGGCGCCGGTGCTGCAGCTGGTTGACGAGCTGACCCTGACCCTGATGCGCAAGATCCGTGAGGAGACCAGACGCGGCGTCGAGGCGGCGGGGGGCACCTGGACCCCGCACCCGGCCGATGCGATCGTCGACCGGATGGTGCGGGAGTTTCAGCGTCCGGGACGTTCCGGCGGTGCCGGGTTCTACGAGTACGAGGCTGGCAAGCGCACCCGGCTGTGGCCCGGCTTGGCCGAGCACTTCGGCCCCTCGCGCCCGGATGCGATCCCGTTCGAGGACATGAAAGAGCGGATGCTGTTCATCGAGGCGCTGGAGACCGCGAAGTGCCTCGACGAGGGCGTTATCACCTCGGTACCCGACGCCAACATCGGCTCCATCATGGGCATCGGGTTCCCACCGTGGACCGGCGGCGTGGTGCAGTTCATCAACGGCTACCCCGGTGGCCTACCCGGCTTCGAAGCCCGCGCCCGCGAGCTAGCCGCTCACTATGGCCCCCGGTTCCTTCCCCGCAAGATGGATGCTTATCGCTGACGCGTAGCGCACCGCAGCCTTGCCGCCACCGTGCGCCTCGCCGAAAAGGAGGAGCGTACTTGGCGGTCAGCGAGTCGCTGCCGCTTTGGCGAGGTCCAGGGCGTATTCGGGCCACCACCCTCCGGCGGTGGGCTCGCCGGGACGGCAGTTGCCATCGGATTCGCCCGGCTGCTTGATCCACAGGAACGCGTCCACGCCCCGCAGTCCGGTCTGCGTGGTCGGTGGGTACCCGAGGGCGCGGCCCGGTGGGTTGCACCAGCTGGGCGCACCGTTGACCTGCGGATCCGGGTAAGGGCCTCGCCCGTTGCGACTGGTGTCGATAACGAAACGGGCCCCGCCCAGCACACTGGCCAGCGCACGGCCATAGGTCACCGTGGCATCGGTGGTGTCGAAGTTCGCCACGTTCAGCGCGAAGCCGGTGGCCTCCCGAGCGCCGGCCCGCTGCAGTGCCTCGGCG
>DASYIL010000109.1:0-1800 GCA_035997545.1 Pseudonocardiaceae bacterium | reverse complement strand
GGTTCGCTGGTCGCGGTGCTGGTGCTGGAGTCGACCGGGACCCAGGAGTGGGAATGGGACAGCTCGATCGCGGCGGCCCGATTGGCCAGCGCGTTCGGTGACGAGGCGGGCGCCGAAATCGCCGCGGTGCTGGCCTAGGTGGCTGTAGGGATCGCGAGCAGTCGATGCGAATCTCTAGAGCTCGACCGGATACTGCGGCTCGCTGATCTGCGGGACCACGCTGTGCTCGACGAAGATCGCGTGCCACAGCATGAAGATCAACACCGTCCACAGGCGGCGGCTGTGATCGCTGGTGCCTAAGCGGTGCTCGTCGAGCATCTGGCGCACGGCTGCGAGATCGATCAGGTGACCGGCCTGCGACGAGCCGACCATCTCGTAGGCCCACTCCTGTAATTCGCCGGCGCGCAGCCAGTGCCGGATTGGGACCGGGAAACCGAGTTTGGGCCGATGCAGGACGTGGGCGGGCACGATGGGCTCCAGCGCGCGCCGCAGCGCGTACTTGGTGGTGGTGCGGGTGATCTTGGCCTGGTAGGGCAACCGCGACGCCACCTCGAATACCTCGGGGTCCAGGAACGGTACCCGTAGCTCCAGCGAGTTCGCCATCGTCATCTTGTCGGCCTTGACCAGGATGTCGCCGCGCAGCCAGGTGAACAGGTCGATGTGCTGCATGCGAGCCACCGGATCCCAGCCGGCCGAATCGGCGTACACCCGTGCGGTCACATCGGTGTGGGTCCAGTCCTCCCGGAACCCGGGCAGCACGTCGCGTAGCTGTGCGTCCGAGAAGCTGCGGGCGTTGCCGTAGTAGCGCTCCTCCAGGGTCAACGAGCCCCGATGCAGCAGGCTCTTGCCGCGCATGCCTTCGGGCAGGGGCTTGGACACCCTGCCCATCGACCGACGCAATGGTTGGGGCAGGTAGTCGAAGGGCTTCAGCGACAGCGGCTCCCGGTAGATGGTGTAGCCGCCGAACAATTCGTCGGCGCCCTCACCCGACAACACCACCTTGACGTGCTTGCGGGCTTCACGGGCGACGAAAAACAGCGGCACCAGCGCCGGGTCGGCGACGGGCTCGTCGAGGTACCAGACGATCTCCGGTAGCGCGGCGACGAACTCCTCAGCGCTGACGACCTTGGCGATGTGTCGGGCGCCGATGGCCTCCGCCGAAGCCACCGCGACGTCCAATTCGGAGAAGCCCTCGCGCTCAAAACCGGTCGTGAAGGTGATCAGCCTCGGGTTGTGCCGGATGGCCAGCGCTGCGATGGCGGTGGAGTCGATACCTCCGGATAGAAACGACCCGACGGTGACGTCGGCGCGCATGTGCTTGGCTACCGAGTCCTCCAGCACAGCGGTGATCTCGTCGTAGCGGGCCTGCTCGGTGCCGGGCTTGATCGGCATCGCCGCGAACCGCGGCACGAAATACCGGGTGACCACCGGGTCCGACCCCGGCCGGATGCGGGCGTAACAGCCGGACTCAAGCCGCCGCACGCCGCGGTGCAGCGTCTCGGGCTCCGGCACGTACTGCAGGACGGTGTAGTGCTGCACCGCCCGTTCGTCCAGGGCGGTATCGAATCCCACCAGGTCGGCCAGGTCCAGCAGGCACTTCTTCTCGCTGGCCACCGCGCTGCCACCGACACCGGTCGCCATGAACAGTGGCTTGATGCCGAACGGGTCGCGGGCGCAAAACAGTTCCCGGGCATGGGTGTCCCACAGGGCGAACGCAAACATGCCGCGCAGCCGCTTGAGCACGTCGGTGCCCCAGTGGTGATAGCCGGCGACAATGGCTTCGGCGTCACCTTCGGTGGC
>DASYIL010000108.1:0-3669 GCA_035997545.1 Pseudonocardiaceae bacterium | reverse complement strand
CGTGTAGCCGGTGACGATCCACTCCACGTCGTCCGGAGCGGCGCTGAGGTCGATCTGGATCCGTGGCACCGCCACGTTCACGATGCTGGTGTCCAGGACCGACATGAAGCTTCCGACAATGAGCACCGCCAGCGGCAGCATCCATCCCTGGGCGGGAGCCCGGCTCGCGGAGGCCGAGCCGGGGCCGCGTACGGCCAGGGCTCCATGGCCGTCACCTCCGACGGAGCCATTCCGGTGGTCAGCGGAGGCCGAGGTCACGACTCGTCCAACTGGATCGTCGGGCCGGGCCACCACCGGGCCACCTGACAGACCTCTCGCCCCGTCGCGCGGGCGGGGGCTGCGGCAACATCACGGTGTCCTCCTCATCGCGCTGGTTGAAAACCTCCGGTGCGACCACCACGCCCCCACCGGCGCCACCACCCGCGTCTTGATCGACGATCACTGTCATGGCGTCCCTTTACCTGCGTGCTACCGGGAACGGCTTACACTAACTAGTTAGATCTAAGGTCGCACGACCTTGACCACTCGTCAATAACCAGATAGTTACAGTTTGTTGCACGGTTTCGAGGCTCCGAGGTGCGCTCCCGGCTCCACCGCCAGCAGGGCTACGCCGCGAGACGGCAAGGGTTCGCCCAGAAGGGGCTCGCTGCGCGTGGTCGCCGTCCAGGCCCGCGCCCCGCAGTCTCGGTATCGATCAACAAGCTGTAACTGCCTATTGACGAACAGTCACACTCGTGCGAGTCTCTGAATCTAACTGGTTAGTGATGTACTTTCGGTCGGCCTGGGAGTGCGGATGTGTTGTCAGGCAGTGTGGGCGCAGCCGTGAAGCCCGTTGCTGCACAAGGTTTTGCCAGGGCCCGGCTGTTGGACGCCGCCTTCGCGGAGTTCGCCCAGCACGGGCTCGCCGGCGCGCGGGTGGACCGCATCGCCGAGGCCGCCCAGGCCAACAAGGGCCTGATCTATGTCTACTACGGCAACAAAGAGCAGCTCTTCGACACCGTGCTCACCCAACGCGTGGGCGCACTCTTCGACGCCGTCCCGTTCACCACCGCCGACCTCCCCGGTTTCGCGGGCGCCCTGTTCGACCACCTCCTGGCCAGTCCCAAGCTCCTGCGGCTCAACGCCTGGCGCCAGCTCGAACGTGGGGACCCTCCCACTGTAGGGATCGAGTGGGGCCGGGAGACCATCGAGGCCATCAGCCAGGCACAGCAGCGCGGGGTCATCACCACCGAACTGGAACCGGCCGACCTGCTGACGCTGATGCTGGGGATGGTCACCTCCTGGTTTCGTGTCTCCTCCCTGCGGAATTGGGCCACCGAAGACTCCGGGTCGCCACAACGCCTCCAACAACACCGCGCAGCCCTCACCACCGCGGTACGCCGCCTCGTCGCACCGTGAGCCCTGTGGCACCGGCATCACCCGCCGTCGAGACACAAGTAGTCAGTAACTATCTGGTTATGTAATAGTAACTATCTGGTTATTGACGAGTGGGCGCACCCATGCAACCCTGAACCTAACTGGTTAGAGATCGCCCATTGCGATCGCCAGGGGCAGGAGCCCATGAAAGGTGGAGGGAATAAACATGAAGATCAAGGACATCTTCGGGTCTGGCTACAGTCGCGACGACTCCTACAAGTCCGGTGGGGGCGGATGGGGCCATGGCGGTGGGGGCTGGGGCGGCCACGGTGGTGACTGGGGCGGCCACGGTGGCTGGGGTCACGGTGGTGGCTGGGGTCACGAGGCGAGCTGGGGCGGCTGGGGCGGCTGGGGTCGCTGCTAAAGAACCAACCGCGAGCAGTAGGCGGTGACCTTCACTGTCGTTGAACAGCCGTGGGGGTCACCGCCCATTCATACCAAATAGCGAAATGAACGGCGGCGCAGTTATGCGGCAGGTCGTGATGTTGCTGCGCTCCCGGTTTCGGCCTGAGGTCCAGCTGGATCTCTACCACCTCCAACGCTCGCCGGCGCAGAAACAGCGACCGCACGGAATGGAGCAGCGATATGAAAATCGTGTGCATCGGTGGTGGACCGGCCGGGTTGTACTTCGCCATCTCGGCGAAACTGCGCGACGCCGGTCACGACATCACCGTCATCGAACGTGATCCCGCCGGCGCGACCTACGGTTGGGGTGTCGTGTACTGGGACGACCTGCTCGACATCCTGTTTCGCAACGACGCTGACAGCGCCCAGCAGATACGCGCCGCATCGGCGCTGTGGCAGGAACAGCAGGTGATCCTGCGGAGCGAGCAGACGGCCTACCTCCCCGGATACGGCTTCAGCGTGGGCCGCGCCACCCTGCTGGACATCCTCGGCGAGCGGGCCACCGACCTCGGGGTCGATGTCCAGTACCGCCGCGAGGTCACTGACAGCTCCACGCTCACCGACGCTGACCTCGTCGTCGTCTGCGACGGCGCGAACAGCCGGCTGCGCGAACGCCACCGCGACCACTTCGGCACCCAGGTGGACAGCGGCGGCAACCCCTATATCTGGCTGGGCACCGACAAAGTCTTCGACAGCTTCACCTTCGCCTTCGAACAGACCTCCGCCGGGTGGATCTGGTTCCACGCCTACCCCTCCAGCTCCGGAATCAGCACCTGCATCGTGGAGTGCACCCAGCAGACCTGGCAGGCACTCGGCTTGAACTCGCTGAGCAGCCAGGACAGCGCCGGGCTACTGGAGAAGATCTTCGAGCACGCCCTCGACGGCCATGCGCTGATCAGCCAGTCCCGGGGCGAACCAGCCCGCTGGCAGCGCTTTACCCACCTAACCAACAAGACCTGGTGCCACAACAACCTAGTCCTGATCGGCGATGCCGCCCACACCACGCATTTCACCTTGGGCTCGGGCACCAGGCTCGCGATGATCGACGCCGTCATGCTCGCCCAAAGCCTCTATGAACACCAAGACCCCGCTACCGCGGCGCAGGACTACGACCGGCGAGGCCGAGCAGCGCTGCGACCCATCCAAGCCGGGGCGCGTAGCAGCATGGCCTGGTTCGAGCGCGCTGACCGCTACCTCGACCGCGACGCCGTGGCCTTCGCCTACGCCATGTCAGCACGGCACGGGGCCCAGCCCCCCTGGCGCTACCAGATGCACCTCGCTACCCAGATCCCCGCCGTGCGAACAGCGATGCGCGGAGTCGACACCGCCCGACGCTGGTACCTCGCACGCCGCCGAGGACAACCGAGCGCCACCCTCGGAAGTGTCTGATGCCCACCGAAAACACCGCACCGGCACCACCAGACCAACTGCCCACCAACGGCGCAGCAACCACCACACCGCCCCGACGCAAGCTCAAACGCTCCACCCGCATCTCCTTGGTCATCATCCTCATCATGGCGGTGATCGCCGCCGCCGGTTACGGCGTCAGCTACTTTCTCGACGCCCGCAACTACGTCACCACCGACAACGCCCAAGTCGATGGCAACCAAATCATGATCAGCGCCCCCACCACCGGGATCCTGCTCGACTGGAGCGCCACCGAAGGCACCGTGGTCCGCCCAAACCAAGCCGTCGGCCGCATCGAAATCCAAAATGCGTTCGCCCAACCACAAATGCCCATCCGCGCCCCCGGCGCTGGCACGATCGCAGTCGACAACACCGTACCGGGCGAGTACGTCACCGCCGGCACCCAACTCGCCGTCGCCTACGACCTGGACAAGATTTACG
>DASYIL010000107.1:0-3209 GCA_035997545.1 Pseudonocardiaceae bacterium | reverse complement strand
CCCGTCGTGTCGGCGACGGCAACTCCGCCGCCCTGGTTATCCCATGAGAACCAACCGGGCATGTCGACCCAATCCGACCACCCGCCGGTAACGTTGCCGACTTGGTCGAGGTCGCGGCCCACGCGGTAAACACCGCGGTTCTGCATGGGTGGGTTGTCGATGGTCATGACGATGAGGTCGGGCCTGCCATTGCCGCTGAGGTCCGCGATGGCGATTCCGGCCCCTTGGTTTTCCCACGAGAACCAGGGCACGTCGTGCCACGCGGACCATCCCCCGGTGACCTTCCCGTCGGCGTCCAGGTCGCGGCCGACGCGGTAACTTGCGGTATTGAGCTGAGCCGCGTTGTTGACCATGAAGATGACGACGTCGCGCCTACCGTCCCCGTTGAGGTCAGTGATTGCGATCCCGGCGCCCTGGGTGTCCCTTGAGGTCCAATTCGGGACATCGTGCCATTGAGTCCAGCCTCCGACGACGTCGCCGCCGGCATCAAGGTCGCGCCCAATACGGTAGGCGGCGCGGTTGGGCTGCCGGCCGCTGTCGACAGCGAGAACAATGAGATCTGGTGTCCCGTTGCCGGTCACGTCGCTGACGGCTACCGAGGCGCCCTGATTGAGGGGCGAGAGCCAGTTTGGGACGTCGTGGAAGCCACGAGGCATCACGTGCAGTCTCCTAGTCAGGCGGGGAAACTGTGATCAGGGTCGGGATCGTCGCTACTTTCGAACCCGGTTTGGGTGAGGGGAAGAGCTGGATATTGCTCGCGGGGGATCCGTTTTCATGTCCGGGCGTGGAAGTGGGCGGCCACGGTGGGTGCGGGTAGGGCGGTGTGGTAGATCGCGGCGTCGGCGAGGGTGCCGGCGAGGTGGTTCACGCCGCTTTGTAGTGCCCCGATGCGGAGTGCGGGTGGTGCGGTGAGCGGCTGGGTGCCGGCCTGGGCGGTGGCGACGGGCGCACCATCGATGTAGAGCTTCAGGGTGCCGGTGGTGCGGGTGCGGGTGAATACGACGTGATGCCATGCTCCGTCGTTGAGCCCGGGTCGGGAGTGGACGGAGGTGTCGGGGTTGCCGGTCCCGGCCCAGACCTGGCCAGTGGCGTCTAAGGAGATACCGAAGTCGTCGACCACTCCCGGGACCTCGCCGTCGAGCAGTCCGGCGCCTTGCCACCATTGGGTGACGCCGGCGCCGACGCCGCCGTGGGCGCTGAAGGACACTTCAAGGCTGAAGTCGTCACGCACGTCTCGTGGCACCAGTACGTACTGGTCGACGCCGTTCATGGTCACCGCGCTGGCGCCGCCCGGGCCGGGGGAGCCGAGTCGGGGACCGTTGTAGTAGCTGCCGTGCAGGGTTCCTGCGACGTCGAAGGCTACCGTGCCCGATGTCTCGGCCAGCGGCCAGTACGCGACCAGCCCCGCGGTGGTGAGCACGGCGTGGGCGTAGGCCGACGCCGGGGTGGCGCTGGCCGGGGCGCCGGCCAGGTGCACCCACCGCGCCACCGACGGCACCCTGGTCGTGTCGGTGAGGAACAGCATGTACCAGCCTGGGGGTGCGAGGTTGGGCTGGTCGGTCACCTCGATGGTCAGTGAGTTGTGGCTGCGGGCGGTGATCGGCAGGTCCACTAGCCGTTGGCTGGTGTTGAACGAGTGAGTCGTGGCGCCCGGTCGGATAAGGCTGACGAAATTGATGGTGGCGGCCTGGGGGCAGGCGATGTCCACGCTTTGTCCATACCGCCATTCGGCGGGTACCGAGCCGATCGTGGGACGTGGTCCCCGGAAGAGATACGCCGGTGAGTACACTTCGAGGTGCATCTCCTCGTTTGCGTCCGGTGGCTGCTCCCAGCCGACCCGTTGACCCCGATGTGGATTGCCGCCGGCGGTGACCACCCGGCCGTCGGGCAGGAGCAAGGCCACGGAGTGATACATCCGCGTGATCGACGCCTCCGCGAGCTGGGTCCAGCCCTTCTCCGGGTGCGCCGGATCGAACACCTCGGCGTGGTTGGTGGCCAGCGGAGCCTGCTCGTCTTGTCGTGACCCGCCGGTGACCAGCACGGTGCGGTCGGGCAACAGGGTGGCGTTGGGGTGCTTGCGCGGCATCTGCAGCGGGGCCACCGCACGGTAGGCGGGAGCCGGTACGGTGAAGTCCACGACCTCCACATCCGCGATGGCCGGTCCCGGCCCGGGCGCACCCCCGATGATCATCACCTGCTGCGCCTGCGCCGGAGGCAAAAGCACGCTGGCGCACTGGTCGCGGGCGTCGATATTGGACAGCCCCGGGATGGGGGTAACGGTCGCCGGGCTGCGGGTCAGATCCAGGCGCACGGGCGCACCCGGCCTGCCGTCGTCCATATGGCCACCGGCGTAACACACCGACCCATCACCGAGCAGGTAAAGATGCGCATACAGCGGCAGCCCGTGGAAGTTGGCGGGCATCGGGAGTAGGTGCCAGTGGTTGGGGGCCGCGGAAAAGGTTTCCAGTGTGGTGTTGCGCGCCCCGGTGCCGCTCTCGTCCAAACCGGCGGCGACCAGGATCCGCCCGTCTCCCAGGATGATGACGCTGGGATACCAGCGACCGTGCGCCATCGGACGCTGTCCTGCCCACTGCTGCGTGGCTGGGCTGAACAGGGCCGTGTCCGGCCGCCCGGCGAAGCTTCTCCCCCCGCCGTCGTAGGCCAGGGTGCCACCGGTCGACAGGACCCGGCCATCGGCCAGCACCGTTTCGCCACCGCAAAAGAAGTCCAGCACCCTGCGCTGAGCATCGCGGGGAGTGTCCGGATGAAAGAACTCGGTGTCCTGTCCCGGCGGCGGGCTCACCGTCGGATCCCACACCACGCTGGTCCAGTTGCCTACCGTCGTGTCACCAAACGCCGGAGCGTTGAACCGGACGTCGCTGTTGCCCGAACCGGCAGCGAACAGCACCTTCCCGCTGTGCATCAACGCCGCGTGGACAGCCAACACCTCGGAGTCGAACGGCAAGACCTGCCAGCTGCCGACTACTTCCCGGCCCGAGCCAGTCGGCTTCGACAAGGTCACCGTCGCCGAGCTGGGTCCACCAGATCCATCAGTCACAACGCCACCATCCCTATCCAGCACGAGTCACCGCGCGATGTGCTCCGGCAGCGGCGCACCGCCATCGTTCGAAATGTGCCGGGCGCAACACCCGATTCCCTTATCCCTGACGACATTGCTCCCGGAAACCTCAACGGCAGGCGATACCTCA
>DASYIL010000106.1:0-3926 GCA_035997545.1 Pseudonocardiaceae bacterium | reverse complement strand
ACGCCGGTGGGGTCGGTCTGGCTCTTCTCCGGCACCACGCCGACGTGCACGGTGTTTCCATCGCGGTCGACGATGTCCACGCCCTTGGCACCCAGGGTGGTCACCCGCAGGTCCACCTGGGCCATCACGTCGGCCTCCGACCAGCCGGTCTTGTACAGCAGCAGATCCCACTCGTAGTCGTTGGTGAACAGGTAGCTGGCACCGTCGATCAGCTGCTTGATTTCGTCGCCGGACAGCCGGGCCAGCTGCTGGGACGGGTCGGCGGCAAAGGCCAGCCCCAGCTTGCGGCACTCGTCGGTGTGCACCACCATGGCGGCCGGGTCGTTGGCGCCGATGATCACCAGGTCAGGTGTGCCGATGTTCTTCACCACCTCGGCCAGCGAAATTTCACGGGCCTCCGACATGGCACCGGGATAGAACGACGCGATCTGGGCCATCTCGGTGTCGGTTGTGCAGACAAAACGCGCAGTGTGCGCGGTCTTGGAGATCAGCACGTTGTCGCAGTTGACGCCGTGCTCCTGCAGCCAATTCCGGTAATCGGTGAAGTCGTCGCCGGCCGCGCCCACCAGTACCGCGTCACCGCCCAGCACGCCGATGGCATAGGCGATGTTTCCGGCGACACCCCCGCGATGCACCACCAGGTCGTCGACCAGGAAGCTCAGCGACACCTTCTGCAAGTGTTCTGGCAGCAGTTGCTCGGAAAATCGCCCGGGAAAGCGCATCAGATGGTCTGTCGCAATAGAACCGGTCACCGCGATGGTCACTAAATCTCTACCCTTCGTTTGGTAAGGCCGTTCAGCCTCTCATGACGTCAGCCAGCCGACCAACGCTGTCGCAGCAAGGCCGACATGCGAGGCGGCCCAGAGCCGTTGCGCTAGCCTGCTCAGAGAACTCATCTGGTTGCCGCACTGCGTCTCAGACGGCATCCGCTCGTCGCCTCATCCCCCAGCGTAGGAGAAAATCGATGGCCGGTCCGCACCCGCCAAACCCTGCGGTCGGCGCCGAGGGAGCTCAGCAAGCGCAGCCGTACCCGCAGACCGGCCCAAACGAGCCCGAGACACTGGAATTTCCACACCATCTCAGCGGTACCGAACCGGCCTTCACCCCCACCGGTCCCCCGGCATCAGGCTCCTACCGCAAGCGGCGGCCCAAGCGCCTGCTGATCGGCACGCTGCTGGCGATTGCGCTGGTAACAGCGTTGACGACGGCGATCGTCTACGGGGTCCGCACCAACGGCGCCAACACTGGCAGCGCCTTCAACGAGGGCTCGGCCAAGACGGCCATTCAGAGTTACCTGAACTCCCTCTCGCACCGGGACATCGACGGCATTGTCCGCAACTCCCTGTGTGGCCTATACGACAGCGTGAAGGACAAACGCTCCGACCAGGCCCTGGCCAAACTCAGCAGCGATGCGTTCCGCAAGCAGTTCTCCGACGTCGCAGTGACGACGATCGACAAGGTTGTGTATCTGTCGCAGTACCAGGCCCAGGTACTGTTCAGCATGCAGGTGACACCCGCCGCCGGAGGACCGGCACGCGGTCAGATGCAGGGCATTGCGCAGGTGCTATTCCAGCGTGGCGACATCCTGGTGTGCTCGTACGTGCTGCGCACCACGGGACAGTTTTGACCGCAGCCGGCCCGGAGCTACCCGGTCAGTTGAAGGAGTCTCCGCACGCGCAGGAACCCGTGGCGTTCGGGTTGTCGATGGTGAAACCCTGCTTCTCGATGGTGTCCACGAAGTCGATGGACGCGCCCTCGATGTACGGCGCGCTCATCCGGTCCACCGTCAGCGTGACGCCGCCGAAATCCACGGTCAGGTCGCCGTCCAGCGTCCTGTCGTCGAAAAAGAGGTTGTAACGCAGCCCCGCACACCCACCTGGCTGAACTGCGATGCGCAGCGCCAGGTCGTCGCGCCCCTCCTGCTCCAGCAGGGACTTCGCCTTAGCGGCAGCGGCCTCGGTGAGGATCGCACCGTGGGTCTGGGTGGTCGACTCGTTCTGCACCGTCATTACTTCTCCTACATGCCTCATGGTCGGGGAGGGTCCGCCCAGCTCAGTCAAAGATGGGCCAAGTATGGATCAAAAACTGGCTTGCATCAGTCCGAGCCTGCTCAGGGGAAACCCCACTTCCTCAACGGTACCCCGGCGGAGCGGTATTCCCGAGTCGCGCCGCCGTCTCAGATGCCAATCCCATCAGCTGGTTGGCCGCATCGGCCAGCGCCAACCGCACCGAACCTGCATATTCGGACATGGCCAGAGCAGACATGATGCCCGCCACACGGGTGGTGGATTTGTCCACGGAGACCTGGCCGGCCAGCACAATTACCGGAATACCCAGCGGACGGGCGGCCGCGGCGATCTCGCCGACCACCTTTCCGTGCAGGGACTGCTCGTCGAAGTGGCCTTCACCGGTGACGATCATGTCCGCGTCGGCCAGGTCGTCGTCAAAATTCGTGAGCTCGGCAAAGATGGCCGCCCCGGATTCACACCGGGCGCCCAGGGCGAGCAGCGCCGCACCGATACCACCGGCCGCGCCGGCACCGGGCTCGGCGCTCACGTCGCGTCCGGCAACGGTGTCCAGCACCAGCGCCCATCCTTCTAGGCGGACTTCCAATTTTGCGACGGTGGCGGCGTCGGCCCCCTTCTGCGGTGCGAACACCCGAGCCGCACCCCACGGACCCAGCAGCGGGTACTCCACGTCGGAGGCGGCGATCAGGTCGACGCTGCCCAACCATTGGCGGGCCGTGTCGAGGCCGCCGAGCTCGTTGACCATGCCCTGCCCGCCGTCGGTACACGCACTGCCGCCCAGCCCGACCACGATCCGCCCGGCGCCGGCTTCCAGCGCGGCCGCAATGAGCTGGCCGACCCCACTGCTATGGGCGGCCATCGCGGTCTCCGGCGTCGGCGGGCCACCCAGCAACGGCAGCCCGCAGGCCTGCGCGCATTCCAGGTAGGCGGTCCGAGAACTCTCGTCATAAACCCACTGGGCGATCACATCGGTGTCCAGCGGCCCGGACACGCGCAGCCGCCGCAGTCCCCCGGTCCGGCTGGCCAACACCTCGACGAACCCGGGGCCGCCGTCCGACTGCGGGGCAACGATGAACGAATCGCCCGGTCGTGAGCGGGTCCAGCCGGTGGCGATTGCGGCCGCGGCATCCACGGCGGAGAGGCTGTCGCCGTAGCAATCGGGAGCTACCAGCACCCGCATCGCAGGCAGCTGGAGGCGGCCGGGGCCCAAACCCCCGGCAGCATCATCCGAGGGTGGCGAGCCGTTCATTACTGGCCAGCGTAGGTCTAACGGGCATGCTGGCGCAGGCATAACCGACGCAATTCAACCGCCGGGCGTAGGCGAAGTAACCTGGCGACTGTGAAGCTGCTGGGCCGCAATAAGGGCTACGGAAAAAGCGGGGCCGACGGAGACGATGCGCCGGTTGCGCCCGACCAGGATTCCGGTGCGGCAGACGCAGCGTCGCGCGCGGCGCGAACGGGCCCCAAGGGCCGGCCCACGCCCAAACGCAACGAGGCAGGGCGTCAGGGCAAGAAGGGACCGATCGCGCCGGCGCCGATGACGGCCGCCGAGGCACGCGCCCGACGCAAGACGCTGGCCGGACCCAAACTCAGCCGCGAGGAACGTCGCGCCGAACGGACCGCCAGCCGCGCCCGGATGACGGATCGCCGGGAACGCATGATGGCCGGTGACGAGGCCTACCTGCTGCCGCGCGATCAAGGACCGGTTCGCCGTTACGTCCGCGACGTGGTGGACGCCCGCCGTAACGTCCTCGGGCTGTTCATGCCCTCGGCACTGGGGCTGCTGGCCTTCATGTTCGGGCTCCCGCAGCTGCAGTACTACATGTCTCCGGTGATGCTGGCGATCATGACCGTGATGACCATCGACGGGATCATCCTGGGCCGCAAGGTGGGCAAGCT
>DASYIL010000105.1:0-25413 GCA_035997545.1 Pseudonocardiaceae bacterium | reverse complement strand
GCACGACGACGCGGTCGGACAGCACCCGCGTGCCGCCGGTGACGGCGCTGCGGTCGCCGCCGGACTCGCGGACGACCGGGGCGGACTCCCCCGTGATCGCCGACTCGTCGACGGAGGCGATGCCGGCGATGACGTCGCCGTCGCCCGGGATCAGCTCGCCCGCGGAGACGACGACCACGTCGCCGAGCTTCAGGTCGGCCGACGGGATCTCCTCGAGCTCGCCGCGGAGCGCATCCGGATCCGTCCGCTCGTCATACGCCACGACCCGGTGGGCGATCGTCGTGCTGCGCGTGGCGCGGAGGGACGCGGCCTGCGCCTTGCCGCGGCCCTCGGCGACCGACTCGGCGAGGTTGGCGAACAACACGGTGAACCACAGCCAGGCCGCCACCGCGATCGCGAACACACCGGGGCGCACCACAGCCAGCACGGTGACCAGCACCGATCCGACCCACACCACGAACATCACCGGGTTGCGCAGCTGGTGGCGCGGGTCGAGCTTGCGCACTGCATCGGGCAGCGAGGACACCAACTGCCGGGGGCTGAAGGCGCCGGCGGGTACACCCGCTCGCGCTGCGCGCTTCTCCGCGCCAGTGGGCTGGCGTTCCTTGAGGAGGGTCATACCAGTGCCTCCGCGAAGGGACCGAGCGCCAGCGCCGGGAAGAAGGTCAGTGCGGCAACGAGGATGACGGTGGCGGTGACCAGCGTGACGAACAGCCCGCCGGTGGTCGGCAGCGTGCCCGCGGTGACCGGAACCGGCTTCTGTTGGGCCAGCGAACCGGCCAGGCAGAGCGCCGCGAGAATCGGGACAAACCGGCCGAACGCCATCGCCATCGCCAGGGTGGACTGAAAGAATCCGGAGGTCACTGTGATACCGGCGAAGGCGCTGCCGTTGTTGTTACCCGACGAGGCATAGGCGTAGAGCACCTCGGACAGACCGTGCGCCCCGGAGTTGTTCAACGCACCGAGGGTGGACGGCAGCGCCAGCGCCGCGCCGGCTCCGAGCAGCACCACGGTGGGCATCGCCAGGATCGAGATCGCCGCCGCGGTGACCTCCCGGCGCCCGAGCTTCTTGCCCAGGTACTCGGGGGTGCGCCCGACCATCAGCCCGGCCAGAAACACCGCAATCACGGCAACGACGAGCAGGCCGTACAGCCCGGTGCCCACCCCGCCCGGCGCGACCTCGCCGAAGAGGATGTTGAGCAGGGCCATCCCGCCGCCCAGGCCGGTGTAGCTGTCGTGCATCGAGTTCACCGCCCCGGTCGAGGTCCCGGTGGTGGAGATGGCGAACAGCACGCTGGACGGGATGCCGAAGCGGACCTCCTTGCCCTCTATCGCGGCCCCGGCGGCCAACGTGGCCGGACCGTTGGGGTGCATCTCGGCCCACCAGGCGACGGACAGCATGGCGGCCCAGATCAGCCCCATCACGGCGATGAGCACGTAGCCCTGCCGGACGTTGCCGACCATCCGACCGAACGTGCGGGTCAGGCAGACCGGGATGACCAGCAGCAGGAAGATCTCGAATAGGTTGATCCACGAGTTCGGGTTCTCGAACGGATGCGCGGAGTTGGCGTTGAAGATCCCGCCACCGTTAGTGCCCAGTTCCTTGATCACTTCCTGGCTGGCGGTCGGCGCCAGCGCGATGGTGCTTGAATTGCCGTCCAACCCGGTGACGGCGACCCCGGCGCGCAGGCTCATCGCCACCCCGCCAACGATCAGCACAATCGCCCCGAGGATGGACAGCGGCAGCAGGATCCGGACCACGCCGCGGGTGAGGTCGACCCAGAAGTTGCCCAGCCGATCGGTGCGGCTGCGCACGAACCCGCGGATCAGCGCGACGGCCACCGCCATCCCCACCGCGGCCGAGAGGAAGTTCTGCACGGTGAGCCCGGTCATCTGCACCAGGTGGCCCATCACCGACTCGGGCACGTAGGACTGCCAGTTCGTGTTGGTGACGAACGACACCGCGGTGTTGAACGCGATGCCGGGCTCCACGGCGCCCCGCCCGAGGCTGAGCGGCAGCCAGTCCTGCATCCGCTGCAGCAGGTAGAGAAACACGATCGACACCGCCGAGAAACCCAGCACGCCTGCGGCGTAGGTGGTCCAGCGTTGATCGGCGCCGGGGTCGACCCGGACCAGCCGGTAGATCACCTGCTCGGCGCGCAGATGGGTCTTCGCGGTGTAGACCCAGGCTATGTAGTCGCCGAGCGGCTTGTAGACCGCGACGAGAACGGCGAGCAGGAGAGCGACCTGCAGCAAGCCGGCGGCAGTATCGGACATGTTAGAACTTCTCCGGTCGGACCAGCGCGTAGCTCAGGTAACCGATCAACAGCAGCGCGAGCACCAGCGCGACGGTGTTCTCCACAGCAGTCACAGCCGCTCCAGACCGCGCAGCGCAAGCGCCAGCACCAGGAAGACCCCGATGAAGACCAGCGCATAGGCCAGGTCAGCCATCAGTGGAACCCCTTCTCCTTGTGGCTCGCCGGGCAGCGGCCTCCTTCTGGATGGTGCGCCTGGATACCACCCATGGTGGCAGCCTTCCGATCTCCTGATGGTCCATGGTCAGTTGTTGACGCTTCCTTGACACGACCGGCGACGGGATCGGTGACCTCATCGCCCATCCGTGGTGCACGCGGTCGCTCGAAGTTGGGTGCAGACTTCCCGGCACAACAACCCTGCCGCCGTGTCGCGCGTCACCGCAGTTGTCACCATCTCGACGATCCGCAGATGTGAAGTAATACTGGACACTTTTCCGCTGATACGGGAGCCGGCGACACTGCTGGCCGGCGCGAGCGTCACGTTGGCCTGCGCGGTCGCCTCGCACCTGCCGGACACCGGAGGAACCATCCCGCTGAACGTGATCACCGCACTGATCGGCGCACCGGTGGTTATCATCGTGCTGCTGCGCAGCCGGCGCCTGGCCGCCGGAGCGGTGCTGTGAGCCGCGGGCTGGAGCTGGTGGAGCTGACCATCGGCTACCGGCCAAGCCGGGGTCGACGACCGCCGCGGGTGGCGGCGGAGGGAATCTGCGCTGCGGCGGCGCCGGGTGAGCTGACCGCGTTGCTCGGGCCGAAGGGGACGGGAAAGTCCACCCTGCTGTGGACGTTGGCCGGGTGCAACCGGCGCTGGCTGGTCAGATCCTGCTGGACGGGAGCGATCTCACTCGGCTGCGCTCGATGGACCGGGCCCGCAGGGTCGCGGTGGTGCTCACCGAACGGGTCGACGTGGGGCTGCTGTCGGCGCGTGAGCTGGTGGCGCTCGGCCGCCAACCGCACACAAAGCGCAGCGGTGCGCTCGACGACGCCGACCGGGAGATCGTCCGGTGGGCGCTGGACGTCACCAGGGCATCGGCGCTGGCTGACCGGGCGGTCAGCGAGCTCTCCGATGGCGAGCGGCAGCGGGTGCTGGTTGCGCAGGCGCTGGCGCAACAGCCCGCGCTGCTGCTTGACGAACCCACCGCGTTCCTTGACGCGCCCCTCACGGGTCGCTGTGACGGGCCTGCTCCGTGAGCTGGCCCGGGAGCACAACCTCGTCCTGATGATGTCGACCCACGACGTCGACCTGGCCCTGCGAGTGGCTGATCAGGTAACCGTGCAGCTGACCACCCCGACCGCGGCCGGTGCGCGAGTGCTGGCCTGGCTCGGCTGGGAAGTGGCCACCACCGGCCCCACCGACATCGAAGTGCGCGCGACCGGCACCGACTTCGATGTCCACGGCGACGGCTGCACTCGACGGGTCGACGGTCTCGCCGGCTTGGCCGGCTGGGCCCGCACCGTTCGACCGGGGCCGCTGCGCCGGGCCGACCCGGTTGAGGTGACGGCGGCGCTCGTCGCGCTGGCCCGATTCGGGCCGTTCTTCGCCGTGCACCTGGACCAGCCGGACAACGCGGCGTTGTCGGTGGCCGAGCGGATCAGCTCCGCAGCACGCCGGCTCGGCACCCAGGACCGTCGGGTTGCCGCGTCCATCCTGTTCCAGGCATGGCGGCGAGGCTCTGGTCACCGGTACTGGGGTGCCTCGCGACCGTCGGGATCGTGCCGGACCTGCCCGCACCCACGCAGTGGCAGCTTCGCGTCGACGGCGGGATCGAGCCGTGCGTACCGCACCCCGGCGGCTGGATCGCCACCGAGGACGCCGACAACATTGCCGCGCTGGTCGAACAGTTCCGGGCCGAGCAGCCCATCGCCCGCCGGCTACTGTGGGGCAACGTTGCATCCGCGCTGGTCGGCGCCCTGCGGGTACTGCAGCGCGGCGCCGCTGAGGACGCTGCTGGCCTTGGTCACCGACGTTTTGTCCCATTAGTGGGAGCACATTTACTTCGGTGTCGTTGTGCAGGGCGCCGCGTGGGAGATCGCCGCGCCGAACCCGCCGCGCAAGATCAGCACACGGATCCTCGACAAGCCAGAGTGGGACCGACTCACCGCCTGGGACACCCTACGCACGCGATATCTCGGACTCGGCCCCGATCCTCTGGACCGCACCGGCCGGGGGTGTCAACCACGAACGCGCCCAGTTGATGGCGGCGATGGTTGAGGTCGGGCTGTGTGGTATCGGTCCGGATGACGAGTTGCCCCGCCGAGCCGCCCCGACGAGATCTCCGCCGACGAGGTCCGCGCCGCGCTGGTGTTGACCCGCCGTGCCGCCGACGCCCAGTTCTGGCTGGCCCACGACCTGATCACCCGGTTGCCCGCGGTACACAACGCTATGAACGCCGGACTCCTCGACGAACCCCGGGCCCGGGTGCTGTCGGAATGGACCACCGACCTCACGCCCGAGCACCACGCCCTCGCCAAGACCCCCACCACCGCCCCACCGCGACGACGAAACCCCACCGTTTTGACATGCGCCACCAGGCGCTGCGGACCTACTCCCGCAGGGCCTGGACCGCGTCCACAACGGTCGGTGACCCCTGGCGAGCGGTGGGCGACCCCTGACGAGCGGAGGGTGACCCCTGGCGCGGGCCGGATGTGCGGCCGAGGCGGTAGCGCAGTCGACACACCACCGCGTCGGTGGAGGCCGACACGTGCCGGGCTACTACTCCCCCTCGGCGGTTGAACAGCACCCGCTCCCACCAGTGTTCCGGGGTCACCTCACCTATGAGGACCATGACGTGGTCGGCGCGCTGCTCACGCACAAACCGGGCGATCGGTGGTCCAAGGGTGTGCTGTGGCGACTCGATGAGGACCAGCGGCACCTCCGGCCGCCAGGCCAGCCAGCGGACAGCGAGGTCACGGCCGTGCTCGGTCTCGTCGGGTGCCACCACGTGCACCGCGAGGACGTCGCGACCCATCGAGAGCGCGGTGCCCAGGGTCGCCTCGGTGAGTCGGCTGATCTCCACCACCGGCACGATGATTACCGTCGCGGCCCGGTGCGGGCGGGGCGCGCAGCAGTCCACGCCGAGCTCCTCGCCGATGCGGTCGTAGGCCCGCTGCGTCAGGCTGAATCCGGCGACGAGCAGCGGCACCACCAGCACGACCAGCCAGGCCCCGGCGGTGAACTTCTCGGCCGACACCACCACCGCCGCAGCTGCGGTGAGGGCCGCGCCTGCGGCGTTGATCGCGAGACGGACCCGCCATCGCCGCCCTCGCTCCCGCAACCAGTGCCGGACCATGCCGGCCTGGGAAAGCGCGAAGCCGATGAACACCCCGATCGCGAACAGCGGGACCAGCACCGTCACCTGGCCGGCCGAGACCACCAGCAGGATCCCGGACAGCGCGGAGAGCAGCAGGATCCCCTGCCGGTAGACCTGCCGATCCGCCCGCAGACCCAGGACGTGCGGCAGCGCGCCGTCCTGCGCGAGCCGCGCCATGAGCACCGGCAGGCCTCCATAGGAAGTGTTGGCGGCGAGCCCGAGCAACAGCACAGTGGACAGCTGCACGGCTAGGTAGGCAATGCCGGTACCGAAGGCACCCTCGGCCAGCAGCGACAGCAGCGTGCGACCGTCCACCGGGCGCACGTCGAACACCTTGATCAGCGCCGCCAGACCGATCAGTAGCAGCCCGAGCACCAGGCCTAGGCCGGCCTCGGCGCGGCGAGCCCGCGCCGCGCGGGGCTTCCGGAAGGACGGGGTAGCGTTGGCTATCGCCTCCACCCCGGTCAGTGCTACGCACCCGTTGGCGAACGCGGCCAGCACGAGCAGGATGCCCACCGATGCGGTGAGTTCGATCTGGCTCGGTGGCGGGAGCGGAGCCAGCGGCTCGCCGCGCAGCAGACCCAGGATCACCACGGCGACCATCAGCAGCACGAACACCGCCGCGGGCAGCGCGAACAGCCGGCCCCCGGTGAGCACGCCGCGCAGGTTCACGGCGGTCACCACTACGAGGGCGAGCAGGCAGAGTTCGACCGTCCACGGCAGTAGGGTCGGGAACGCCGAGGTCAGTGCGGCGACTCCAGCGGCCACCGACACGGCGACGTTGAGCACGTAGTCGACGGCCAGGGACGCGGCCGCCACCAAGCCCGCGCGCCGCCCCAGGTTCCGGCGGGCCACCGTGTAAGCGCCACCACCGTCGGGATAGGCGGCGATCACCTGCCGGTAGCAGATCACCAGCACTGCCAGCATCGCGACGATCGCGAGCGTCACGGGGAGCGTCAACCCGATGCCCGCTGACCCCGCCACGGCCAGCGCGAGCACGATCGACTCGGGCCCGTAAGCGGTGGAGGCCAACACGTCCAGACCCAGCGCGACCAAGCCGGTCGCCGCAGTCAGCCGATGTCGCTCAGTACCGGTCGGCGTCACCGCCGCCCCCTGCGTATCAGGCTGTCGGACCCCCGATGGCCCCGATATGGCTCCATTCGGGGTGGTCGCCCTCCTCGACAGCGATCGATCGCGCCAGCGCGCGGTCCGCGGCGACAGCCCGAGCCCACTGCAACAGACCGGCCACGACGCTGGCCACCATCGCGCAGAGCAGAATAGTCAGCAGCGCCTGTCCGCCACCCCGGTCGAGCGTCAGGGTGCCGGCGCGGTCGAGGACGAAGCCGGAGTAGAACGCCCAACACAGTGCACCTGCACCGATCGCACCGGGCATCGTGGTCATCGCGCCGACCACGATGGCGGTCAGCGTGAGCAGCACCAGGCCGACGCTGGGATCGCTACCGGCTCCGAACGCCCAGGCGAGCATCGTCACGGCGATACTCGCGACGAAACCGGCGGCCAGTCCGAGCGGGCCGGGAAGGGACACACCGACCCGCTCGTGGTCTTGGTAGGCGAAGCTGTCACGATGCACCAACATGGGGGCTCCTTTGCTCGCCCCCCTCTGCCTCTGGACACGTCAAGCATGCGCCCGAGCAGCGGCACCAGGGTCGGCCTTTGCCACACTCCTGACGCCCGCGGAGCCAGTCTTGACGCCGCGCTGAGGCTGTCCGCCAGTAGCCGGGTGGAGCGGAGGCGGGCAACGCATCGGGGTGAGCTGCCAGACCCCGGCCGCGGACTAGCGGGGGAACCGTCAATTACAGTTTGGGTCAATAGTGTTTACCGCTTGGTCAGTACGTCTCGAAAGGAACCCACCCAGCCCAGCTGCCCCGCCAACGTTACAATCCAAAAGGCATGACGACGCCGCGCGACATCTGAGACGAAGCTGGCCTACTCACAGTGAAGCAACGCAGCTACCTTAATAAGAACGTAAGTTTGTAGACATCCCATCAATGTTGTGCGATACTAGGTGCATCGCGAATAAAGCCGGTTTGCGCTGAGATCGCTCAGGATAATGGCGAAGACGAGCCGACGATCGTGTTGGAAATGCGGCCAATTGAGACAGCCCTCACGGGTGGGGGTGGCGGGGGCGGGGTTGGCAGCGGGGGCAGGTGTAGGAGGAGCGGTTCATAAAGGACTCCCGCCGGATCGGGGTGCCGCACCGCGGGCAGGGCCGGCCCTCCTGCCCGTAGGCGGCCAGCGAGCGGTCGAAGTAGCCGGAGGCGCCGTTGATATTGACATACAGCGCATCGAAGGAGGTGCCCCCGGCGGCGAGTGCCTCGATCATTACCTCGGTGGCGGCGGTCAGCGCGGCCCGAACCTGCGGGCGGGTCAACGTCGCCGTGGGCCGCGCCCAGTGCAGCCGAGCCCGCCACAGCGCCTCATCGGCGTAGATGTTGCCAATTCCGGACACTACGGTCTGGTCCAGCAGTGCGCGTTTGAGACCAGTGCGCCGCCGCCGAATCCCGGCGACCACCGCATCAAGATCGAAACACGGGTCCATCGGGTCCCGGGCGATATGCGCCACCGAGGCGGGCAGGCCGTCGACCAGATCCTCCACCGAAAGGCCCCCGAAGGTGCGCTGATCGATGAAGCGCAGCTCGGGCCCGCTGTCGGCGAAGGCCAGCCGCACCCGCAGGTGGATCTCGTCGACAGCACCGGGAGGCTGGATACGCATCTGCCCGCTCATCCCCAGATGGGCCAGCAGCGCCTCGCCGTAATCCAGGTCCAGCCAGAGGTACTTGCCGCGGCGCCGGACCGCCTGCACCTGCCGACCGGCCAGCCGGGCAGCGAAGTCCAGCTCACCAGCCAGGTGGCGGCGTACCGAGCGGGGATGACGCACCTCGACGGCGGCCACGGTGCGCCCAGCGACGTACTCAGCGAGGCCGAGCCGGACGACCTCCACCTCGGGCAGCTCTGGCACGATGCGCTACCCCGGCGACGGGGCGCTCCCATTGGTCAGCTCGGACAGTGAGCGCCAGGCCACCTCGGCGGCCCGCTGCTCGGCTTCTTTCTTGGTCCGACCCCGGCCGGTTCCCCGCTCCACCCCTGCTATCACGGCGGTTGCGGTGAACTCCTTGAGGTGATCGGGCCCGTCCTCAACAACCCGGTACTCGGGCACCCCCAGCTCGTTGCTGGCGGTGAGTTCCTGAAGGCTGGTCTTCCAGTCCAGGCCGGCGCCCAGCAGTGGAGCCATGACCAGCAGCGGGTCGAACAGCCGGTGCACCGTGTCGCGGGCGGCTTCTATACCGTGCTGCAAGTACACCGCGCCGATCAGCGCCTCGACGGTATCGGCCAGGATGCTGGACTTGTGCCGGCCCCCGGTGAGCTCCTCCCCCCGCCCCAGCAGGACGTACTCGCCGAGGCCACGCGTACCCAACCCGCGGGCCACCCCAGCCAGCGCGTGCATGTTCACCACGCTGGCGCGCAGTTTGGCGAGCTGCCCCTCGGGCAGGTCAGGGTGGGTGCGAAACAAGTGGTCGGTGACCACCACACCGAGTACCGCGTCGCCGAGGAACTCTAGGCGCTCGTTGGGTTCGAGGCCGCCGCTCTCATAGGCGTAGGAACGGTGGGTGAGCGCCAGCGTGAGAAGCTCGGCGTCAAGCTCGACGCCGAGCGCGGTGAGTAACGGGGCCCGATCCGGTCGGTGACCCCGTGACAGTCGGTCCCCCACGGGTTACATCGCGTCGTAAGTCAGACCGGCTCGACCTGGCGGCCGTCGTACTTCCCGCAGTACGGGCAGGCCACGTGCGGGGGTTTCGGCTGCCGGCAGGCCCGGTTCGAACACGCCGCCAGAGTCGGTGCAGCGGTCTTCCACTGGGCCCGCCGCGAGCGGGTGTTCGACCGCGACATCCTGCGCTTCGGGACGGCCACGTTACTGATTCTCCTCTGGCGATAACGCTGAGTTTCCTTAGTTCCTGAGCTTCATTCGCGGAACCGCTGCTGGAGCGCGGCCCAACGCGGATCCATTGTCTCATGCCGGTGATCCGCACCGAGTTCGGCCCGCTTGGCGCCGCACTCCGGACACAGGCCGGGACAGTCGTCGTGGCACAACGGCGCCTGCGGTAGCTCCAGCAGCACGGCGTCGCGGACCACCGGCTCGAGGTCCACCAGGTCGTCGATGACCCGGCTGACCTCATCAGGATCCGTGCTGTCGACAGTCGCCGTGTCCGGGTAGGCGAACAGCTCGGTCACGTCGACCTCCAGCCGATCCGCCATCGGATCCAGGCATCGGGCGCACTGCCCGGCAACCGGCGCGGATGCCGTCCCGGATACGAGCACGCCCTCCACAACCGACTCCAGCCGCACGTCGAGCGCCACCTCCGCTCCGGCGGGAATCCCGATCACGTCCAGCCCCAGACCAGCCAGCACCGGGACATCCCGGCGGTAGCGGCGCATCGCCCCGGGACGTCTGCCCAGCTCCCGGGTGTCGATCACCCAAGGTGCGGACGGATCGGGGCGAGTGCGATCGGTGTTGCGCGACATAAGGGTTTTAGGGTAGGTGACCCGTGCCCGACTCCGGAACCAAGGCCGGCTTAGCCGGTATCATCGGGGGTATTCGCCGGCCCCCGCGGGCGTCGGGACGCCAGGCCTCGGGATCCCAGGCCTCGGGACCCCATGATGGGCGGGGCCTCGCCCGATGGTGCGCAAGGTACGGTTGAGCAGGTCCGTGAACTCCGCGAGCGTGCCTTCGACATAGGCGTCGCACTCCGAGCGCAGCCGGTGAACCTCGGCGCTGATCTCGTCGTGGATTCGGGCGGCCTCAGTTCGAGCAGCCTGCACCACCTGGGTCTGCTCGACCAGCCGAGCCTGCTCGGCACGTCCGTCGGCGACGGCCCGCTCGTAGGCCGCCCTCCCAGTCACAGTCATCCGCTCCGCTTCGGCCTCAGCGCGCCCGGTGAGCTCCTGGTACTCGCGGCGCCCGGTGGTCCCCACGCGCTCGGCCTCGGCCTGCGCGTCGGCGACCATCGACTCGGCGCGGGCACGAGCCTCAGCGACCAGGCGCGCAGCCTCGTCGCGAGCCTTGACCATCATCTGCTCTGCCTCGGTGCGAGCTTCCTCACGCTCGCGTTGCGCCTCCCGCTGCGCGGCGTCCACCAGCTCGTCCCGATGGTCCAGCACGTCCTGGGCGTCATCGAGCTCCGCGGGAATCGCATCGCGGACGTCGTCGAGCAGTTCGAGCAGGTCCCCGCGAGGCACCACGCAGCTCGACGTCATCGGCACCCCGCGAGCCTCCTCGACAGTGGTCACGAGCTCATCGAGTGCCTCGAAGACCCGGTACACCTGCCCCTCCTCGCTGTCGCCAGCCACGCGGCCAGTGTGCCTGGTCGGGCAGCTCAGATGCGGGAGCGCGCGGCACGCGGCGTGTCCGCCGGCGGGGTGGGGGTCACTGTCGCTCAGCAAGCCGGTTGATCAGGCGTTGGTGGACCGTGGGCGGCAGCAGATGGCCGACATCACCGCCGTAGGTGGCGACCTCCTTGACCAGCGAGCTGGACAGGAAACTGTAGGTCGGGTTGCTCGGCAGAAACATCGTATCCACGCCGGACAGCTGGTAATTCAGCTGAGCCATCTGCAACTCGTAGTCGAAGTCGCTGACCGCGCGCAGGCCTTTGACGATCGTCGCGATCCCGTTGGCCCGGCAGTAGTCCACGAGCAGCCCGTGCCAGGAGTCGACGCGGACGCCTGCCACGTGCTGGGTGATCTCCGCAAGCATCTCTATTCGTTCCTCGACCTCGAACAGGCAGCTCTTGGTCTTGTTGATCAGGACAGCGACGACGACCTCGTCGAACTGGACCGCGGCCCGCTCGATGATGTCGAGGTGGCCGTTGGTTGCGGGATCGTAAGAGCCGGGGCACACCACGCGCCTCATATCGCGCAACCGTAATGCACCGCGGTATCGCCATACCGTCGATTGGTGAGCGCAGACACACCATCGGGCCAGATCGGCGTAAGTGCCGTGGCCGGGCGCTCCACCACGAGCAGCGCCGAGCGGGCGAGCCAGCCGCCGCAGACCAAGGTGCTCAACACTGCCGCCAGAGTGGCCTCGTCCAGCGCGTAGGGCGGGTCGGCGAGCACCACGTCGTAGGGCGCGCCGGGATCGCTGTGCAGCACCGCCTGCACTGCACCGGCCGTCACCTGCGCTGCGGTGCCGCCCAGCCCGCCCAGTCCGAGCGCCTCGACGTTACGGCGCAGCACGGCAACCGCGCGGTGGTCGGATTCCACAAACCGAACGTGCGCCGCTCCCCGGGACAGCGCCTCCAACCCCAGCGCGCCGGATCCTGCGTAGAGATCAAGCACCCGGGCGCCGTCGAGGTCCCGGCGGGCCTGCAGCGCGCTGAACACCGCTTCCCGAACCCGGTCCGACGTCGGCCGGGTGCCGTGCGGCGGCACGGCCAGCCGCCGCCCCCCGGCCACCCCTGCCACGATTCTGACCACGGCGCCATGATGCCCGCAAACCCTAGGCCCCTGATCGGCAGACCCTGGGGATTATCCGGATCCGCCCAAGGGCCCGGCATTTCTACCGTCCAGTCAATAGGGAGAACGGCTGGAAGGTCCACGACAATGACAACGACCGAGCTCGCTACCCAGACTACGACCTGCGTCCACCACGAGACCGACCTGACGGAACTTGTCGCCGGAGCCAGGGCCGGCTGCCCGACGTGCTGGCGCGAGATCGTGGACCGGTTCGACGACCGGCTCCAGCGCATAGCCAGAGCCAAAGGCGCCGACGGACCCACCGCCGCCGACGTCGTGCAGCAGACCTGGCTGGCCGCGGTCATGAACATCGAGGCCCTGCGCAACGCTGGGGCGCTCGGCGGCTGGCTGCACAGCATCCTGCACCGCGAGTGCCTGAAGGCGCTCAGCCTCCGTTGCCGGGAGAGCCCGCACGTCGACGAGGCGAACCTGAGCGAATGCATGGGCAACGGCCGGGTCGTCATGATGCGCACCGAACCACGGTCGCCCGAGGAAGAGGCGCTCCGCAGTGAGCAGCGGACACTGGTGCGAACGGCGATACGCCGCCTCTCTCGCCGCGACCGGGACCTGCTCGCGCTCCTCGCGGCCGAGCCGCGACTGCCCTACACCGAGATCTCGCGCCGCCTCGGGGTGGCGATCGGGAGCATCGGGCCCACTCGGGCCAGGTGCCTCGCCAGACTGCGCGTCGAGCTCGCCGCACTGGGTATGCAGAACTTAGCAAATGCCGGATAGCAAAGCTCTCCGTTCCCGCTCGTCGAATCGCGTTAGGCTCCAGCTATGCTGGTGGGGCGCGATCACGAGCGGGAGCGGCTCCGGATCGTGTTGGCGAATGCCAGGCAGGGCGATCCTGAAGCTCTGGTCATCCGTGGTGACCCGGGCATGGGGAAGACCCGTCTGCTGCACGACGCCGCCACCGAATGTGCGAGCGATCTGCGGGTTATCCGCGTCGACGGGCACGAAGCCGAGACCGACATCCCCTACGCCGCCTTGTCGATGCTCCTCGGGCCGCTCATCCACGGGTTGCCGGGACTCCCGGATGCACAAGCGTCGGCGTTGCAGGCTGCTCTCGACCTAGGTCCGGCCGCGCACGGTGATCGGCTGGGCGTGGCTGCCGCCACGCTCACCCTGCTGGCGAACTCGGCCGACGAGCGACCGTTGTTCATCGCGGTGGATGACGCGCACCTGCTCGATCTCCCGTCACTGGAAGCCCTGGTCTTCTCGATCCGCCGGATGCGCGCAGAACGCATAGCGGTCATTCTCACAGCTCGTCCCGCCGTCGACATCTCGCCCGCCGCGGAGCGGTGGTTGGCCCCGCTCCCGGAGATGCCGCTGAACGGCCTGGACTTCGCGGCTGCCAGGCAACTGCTGGCCGGTGAGGGTGCGCTGTCGAGGACGACGTGGGCGGCGACAGCCGGTAACCCGCTGGCCCTGCTGGACCTGCCGACCACCAGCTCATCGACGTTGCCGGTCGAGCCGGTGCGTCTCAGGAGGCGGCTTGTGCGCGCCTACGAGCGGCGGATGGCCGGCCTATCCGAGAACACCCGCCGCGCCGTGCTGCTGCTCGCGGTGGCGGGCTCGGCGGACGACGCGGTGGACGATGCGCTGGCACAGCAAGGCCTCGGTCGACGCGACCTGGATGCGGCAGAGGACGCGGGCCTGCTCGTGCACGACACCAGCGGTATCCGCGTCCGGCACCCGCTCGTCCGCAGCGCGGTGTACCAAGCCGCCGATCCGGGACGCCAGCGCATGGCACACCAGGCGCTGGCCGCCGTCTACGAGCAGCGGTGCACTCGGGGAGCGGCGGAGCGGCGCGCCTTCCACCTCGCGGCCGCAACCCCCGGCCCCGACGAGGACGTCGCGGGTCAGCTGGCCGCCGCGGCCCAGCAGGCCGCCTCTCGACAGAGCCACATGACGGCCCTTGCCCTGTTCGAACATGCGGCGCGGTTGAGCCCGATCGGCCCGGCGCGGACCCAGCGGCTCCTGGACGCGGCATTGACGAGCCAGGCTGCCGGGTGCGTCGGGGCTGCCGTTCCGCTGCTGGAACTCGCACTGGCCGAGACGGACGACCAGTACTCGATCACCACAGCGCAGCACCTGCAATGCCGCATTCAGATGTGGGCCGGTCAACTGGCCGAGGGACGTGACGAGCTCCTCGCCCTGGCCGACCGAACCGAGATCACCGAACCCACGCGGTCGGCCGTCATGCGCAGCCAGGCGGCTATGGCGAGCTTCATCCTCGGCGACCAGCGTCTGGCCGTAGACATGGCGCGCCGGGCGGCTCGTCTCGTGCGAGACCTGCCCGCTGAGACCCGCCTGCCGGTAGTGGTGATCGAGGCCTTCAACCTGGCCTTCAACGGTGAGAGCGCACCGGCGCGCGATCTGCTCGCCTGGTGCGAGGAGCACCTGGCGAAGTACGACCCGCTGTCAAGCGACCAGCTCCTCACCATCGCCGCCAACGCCTACGCGTCGGTGGAGGACCACGCGTCGGCGCGCCGGTGGCTCGAGTTCGCGGTCCGGACGGCGCGGTCGGTAGGCGCGGTCGGCCTGCTGCCCATCCAGCTGTCATGGCTGGCGAGCGCGTGCTGGCGCGACGGCGACTGGGCGGCGGGGCTGGCCCACGCGCACGCCGCAGTGAGCCTCACCGAGGAGACCGGCTGGTTGACCGAACTGCCGAACGCCCTCATTGTCCTGGCCACCTTCGAAGCGACCCTCGGCAACGCGGCCGGTTGCCAGGAGCACGCCGCCAGGGCCGTCGAGCTGGCAGCGCCGTCCGGTGCTCGAATCTTCGAGGCTCGCGCGGCCCGGGCACTGGGCCTGCTGGAGCTGAGCGAGGGCCGTCCGGGTCTGGCGGCGGAGCACCTGTCCGTCTTCGCCGAGTTCGCCTATGCCCGCGGGCTCGGCGACCCGGCGCTGCTGAGTTGGGCGGGCGACCTCGTCGAAGCGCACGTCCGCGCGGGGCAACCACACCGCGCCCAGCGCGCCTTCGACGTGCTCGCCCACGAGGCCGAGACGACCAGTCGGCCTACCGAATGCGCCGTCGCCGCCCGCTGCCGCGGCCTGCTGTACGCCGACGACGAGCAGGCGCACGGCGCTTACACCGAGGCCCTGGGGTGGCACGAGCGGGCGCGGCAGCCGTTCGAGCAAGCCCGCAGCCAGCTGTGCTTCGGCGAGTTCCTGCGGCGTCACCGTCACCCGACGGACGCCAGGCAGGTGCTCACCACAGCGCTGGGCACATTCACCCGGCTCGGCGCGAGATCGTGGGCCCAGCGGACAGAGGCCGAGCTCCGCGCGACAGGACTCGCGTCGCGACCTGGCCGCGAACGGTCAACGACCCGGCTCACCCCGCAGGAGCTGCAGGTCGCCCTGGTCGTCGCGGACGGAGCCACCAACGTGGAGGCCGCCGCACAGCTCTTCCTCTCCGCGAAGACGATCGAGTTCCACCTGTCGAACGTTTACCGCAAGCTCGGGATCCGGTCGCGCACTCAGCTCGCCAAGGCGATCGCCTCCGGTACCTCGTCACCGTTTGACGGCTGAATCCGCGACAACGAATCGTTCACCGCCAGGTGCGGCCGCTGCGCAGGATCGAAGTACTTCGCCAGATCAGCAGCCGTGATGTTCGCCGCGCTACGGTTGAAAATGCTGCCAGCCCGTTCCAGCGCGGTGGCGACGAGCCCGGAGCACACGTACTGGCCGTCGATGTAGAACGTCAGCTTGCTGCCGGTGAGCATCGACAGGGCGATGCTCACGATCGTCAGAATTCCGTACCGGGCGTGATGTTCCAGCGCCCATCTGGCGAACGCGACTACCTGCTCGCGGTCCTCTTCCGAGGCCTTGATGCGGAAGATCTCGTAGTGCTGCCCTTCGTACTTTTCGAGTGACCATTCCCTGACGCCCTTACCCATCGCCTCGATCAGGGTGCCGGCACGGTCCACGATCAGCGCGGCGTGCGCCCAGTCCACGTACTTCCGGTCAGACCCGTGGATCCGCATCCACTGGCCTAATTTGATCAGCCGGCCCTGGGTACCGTGTCCCTTGACCAGGATGAAGTCCCCCGGATCGAACTCCGTCGCGGTCTTACCTGGCGGGAAGCTTTTCGGCCGCAGGGTGTCCACGGGCGCAGCAGTGGAGAAGTCGGAGTTATTCATGTTCGCTCCTCTTGTCGCCGGCCGCGGCGGCCAGCCCTTCGATGAACCCCTCGGAGGCTTAGAGGAGCGTGGCGACGCGCAGATACCCGCTGGAGCGAGACACAGGGAACGCCACCCGTTCAGGGGGGTTTGGCCGTACCTGCCTCGCACTGGCGTGGCAGCATCGGGCTGTCGGTGAGATCGGTAACACCGGAAAGCACCAGAGGAGGAGCATGGACCGCCGCGCATTCCTCGTCACCGGAACGGCTGCGCTGACCGCATGTTCGTTGCCGGGCACCGCTGGCCCGGCGCAGGCCCCCGGGGCAACTCCCGCCGGGGCCGTGCCCGACTGGGAATGGGTGCGAGCGCAATTCGATCTCGCGCCCGATCACGTCCATATGAGTAGTTTCTACATTTCCTCCCATCCCCGCCGTGTCCGGGACGAGATCGAACGGCATCGGCGGGCGATCGACCGGAATCCCTACCTCGCCGTGCACGGCTCGTCCGACATGCCAGCCAAGGTTGCGGCGGCGGCCGCCGAATACCTGGAAGGGCGTCCCCAGGAGGTGGCGCTCACGGACAACACCACCATGGGGCTGTCGTTGATCTACCGCGGCCTGCCGCTACGCGCCGGGCAGGAGGTACTCACCACCACCCAAGACCACTACTCGCACCATGAGTCCATCCGCCTGGCCACCGGCCGCGCTGGCGCGACCGTGCGCAAGGTCGCGCTCTACGACGAGCCGGCGGCCGCGACCGAGGACCAGATCGTCGATCGCCTGCGCCGCGCGCTGCGGCCGCAGACACGCGTGGTGGGAGTCACCTGGGTGGCCTCGAGCACGGGCGTGAAGCTTCCGCTGCGCGCGATCGCCGCCGCGCTGGCCGAGCACAACGCGAGCCGATCGGACACCGACCGCGTGCTGCTGGTGGTGGACGGCGTGCACGGGTTCGGCGTGGAGGACGAGGCCGTCGCCGCCATCGGGCTCGATTTCTTCGCCGCCGGCACACACAAGTGGATCCTGGGACCGCGCGGCACGGGAATCATCTGGGGACGCGACGGGCGCTGGGCCGACGTACAGCCCACGATCCCCGCCTTCCAGACGGAGCTGTCCGTCGCCTGGCTGCAGGACCAGCCCCCTCCGGGGCCGACGCGCGCCGCCTGGGTCACGCCCGGGGGATTCAAGGCCTTCGAGCACGTATGGGCGCTACCGGCCGCGTTCGCGTTCCACCGCCAACTCGGCCGCGCGCGTGTGGCCGAGCGCATCCACCAGCTCAACACCCAGTGCAAGGATGGCCTGGCCACCATGAAGCACGTCCGGCTGCACACGCCGCGTAACCCGCGGCTGTCCTCGGGGCTCGTCTGCTTCGAGGTGGACGCGATGACTCCCGAAGCCGCCGTGGCCCGCTTGCTGGAGCGGCGCATCGTGGCCTCAGCGTCGCCTTATGCCACGTCCTACGTACGGTTGGCGCCGAGCCTCGTCAACTCGCCGGCCGACGTCGACGCCGCCCTGGCCGCCGTGCAATCGCTCACCCGCGGCTGATCGGCGCGACACGATGTCGTTGATCAACCAGCACAGCGGCCCCGCGCTGACGACGAGCCAGCGCGACTGGCTGCGGGTGCGCGAGTACCTGCAGCAGCATCGTTACAACCTTGGACAGGCGGCCGCGGAGGAATACCCAGATGTGCTGAAGGTCGAGGGCACTCCTCTGCTCACCCGACCGGAATGGCTGCCCATCGAACCGATCCCCCTCGATTCGATCAACCTTGAGTTCGCCCCGGACCTGCCCTTTAACGGATTGACTGGCGCCAATAGAGTCACCGCGTCGGTCCGACCCGAGCGCCCTGATGGCTCTCGCTACCCGACCTACTCCGCGGCGATGGCTGATCTCGCCGCACCGGCGGTGTTCGAGAACCGCTCGACCTACCGGCTACTCGACGGCGACCTCGCCGGCCCGTGTGGCCAGTTGGTGTTCGGCCGGGGAACCTACTTCGACAGTATCGACTTGGGCGAGGCGGCCGCCCACGAGTTCGCCGCCTTCCGGTGCACCGGTAGCGACACGCCGTTACGGGTCGCGATCGGGAACCCCTGCGACTCCGCCAACCGCCCGACAAACCTCGCGATTAGCGCATTGACCATCCGGCATGACCGGGTTACCGGCGAAGCCACGTCCCTGCTGCACTGGCGCGACCCAGCAAAGGTCGGGCACGCGGGCGGGCTCTACATGATCGTTCCGGTCGGGATCTTCCAGGCCTCCGACGACCAGCCCTGCAATGAGCGCAACGACTTCTCGCTGTGGCGCTGCCTGGTCCGCGAGTACGCCGAGGAACTATTGGGTGAATCAGAGGTCCACAGCGGCGGCCAGACACCGATCAACTATGAGACCTGGCACCTTGCCGCCCGCATGACCAATGCCCTTCGCAGCGGCCTGATCAGTGCTCACGTCCTCGGCATGGGAGTCGATCCCCTCACCTACGCCACCGATCTGCTCTCCGTCGTAGTATTCGACGCTCGGCTCTTCGATGAACTCTTCGCCAGCATGGTCGACACCAACGCCGAGGGCCGCCTCGTGAGTTTAACTCCGAAAGGCGCGGGCCACGAGGGCTTCCCTTTCACTACGGATTATGTTCGGCAGATGGTGAGGCATCCGTCAATGCAGGCGGCCGGAGCTGCTGCACTGACCCTTGCCCAGCGCAGCGCACTCACATCTCAGCCACCGCCCCATTGACCCAGCAGGGAGTCGAGATGGTGCCGTCGGTGTGTATCCAGGCTGTGCCGGGGCGGGCCTGGTTCCGATGACGACGGTGGCGTTCAGCTCGTCGGAACTGGCCACCCGCGGGATCAACACGTTGCGGGCGAAGGCTTCGACGGTCTGCGGCGCCTGGCGCTCGCTTGTCTCGACCAGCAGAAAACCGCCCAGTGCCAGCCATAGTGGCGCCATGGCGGCCACCCGCCGCTGGACGTCAAGCCCGTCCACGCCACCGTCAAGCGCAACCCGCGGTTCGTGTATGCGGGCCTCCGGGGGCAGCAGCCCGATCGCCTCGGTGGGTACGTAGGGTGCGTTGGCGACCAGGATGTCGACGCGGCCCCGCAGCGTAGCGGGCAGCGGCTGGTAGAGGTCGCCTTCGTAGACCTGACCACCGGCAGCGGCGAGGTTGCGGCGGGCGCACCGCACCGCAGCAGGGTGGATGTCGACGGCGTGCAACTCGACCCGGTCCAGGGCCGCGACCAGCGCGGCGCCCACCGCGCCCGAGCCGCAGCACAGGTCAACGACGACAGCTCGTGGCCGGGCGAGGGCCTGGCCGGAGCTGGCAGCCTGGCAGGCCAGGGCGGCGGCCTGGTGGACGAGGAACTCGGTGCGGCGGCGGGGTACGAAGACTCCGGGGTCCACGGCTATCCGCAGGCCGCAGAACTCCGCCCAGCCGAGGACGTGTTCGAGAGGCAGGCCAGCGGCTCGCCGGTCCACCATGGCGGCGAGGTCGACCCGCGTCCGTGCCGCGGAGATGAACAACTGCGCCTCATCCTCGGCGAAGACACAGCCGGCGGCCCGAAGCCTGGCGACGATGACGGATCGAGGGTGAGGAGACAGGGAGATAGACAAAGGAGCCTTTCGGGATGCCAAAGGGCGCTCCCGCAGTCGCCTATGTCGGGTCGACCGCACGGCTGCGAGGTGGGAACACCCAGCCTGAACTAGCGGTAATGGGTCTCACCTCCTCGGTCGGCACTTCCACTGCTGGAGACGGCAACACTACCTGGTGGGCGGGCAGCGGCGGAATCTGCACACCCGGCTGTCCCAGCTCATCGTGATGTGTCTGCGTGCCGCGGTCCATCTTCCCGGCGGCCGGCCATGAGCTGCACGCCTATGACGCGACACAGCTGATTTCGTCCCTCATGGTCGCCGAAAGCCGTGAGTGGCGATACGAGCTATAACTCGTATCGCCACTCACGGGGAACGAAGTTCCAAGATCAGGTCGCCGCCCTCCACCTGCTGCACAGTCTTGATCGCCAATCGGGCCACGGTGCCGCTCTTGGGCGCCGTGACCCCGGCTTCCATCTTCATCGCCTCGATGGTGGCCACCGGCTGCCCGGCCGACACGGTGTCCCCTTCGGAAACTTGGAGGGTGACCACTCCGGCGAAGGGCGCCGAGACCTGATTGCCATTGGATCTGTCGGCCTTTTCGGCAATCGGGACCTCCGAGGCGATGGAACGGTCCCGCACCTGCAGCGGGCGCAGCTGCCCGTTGAGTGTGCACATCACGGTGCGCATGCCGCGTTCGTCGGCGTCACCGATCGCCTGGAGCTTGATCAGCAGTCGCACCCCTGGGTCGAGGTCCACGGCGTGCTCCTCACCAGGGCGCAGCCCGTAAAAGAACTCCTTGCTGGGCAACACAGAAGTGTCGCCGTAGGCCTCGCGATGCTCCTCGAACTCGGCCGTCGGACCCGCGAACAGCAGCCGGTTGAGGGTGCGCGCCCGGTCATCCCGCAGACCCTTTCGGTCCTCCGCGGACAGCTCCGCCATCCCCCGGGGTTTGCTGCGACCCGCCAGTGCCTTGCCGCGCAGGGGTTCCGGCCACCCGCCGGGGGGATCACCCAGCTCACCGTGCAGGAAGCCGATCACCGAGTCGGGGATGTCGAAGCGAGCGGGGTCGGCTTCGAAGTCCTTCGGCTCGACACCGGCACCGACCAGGTGCAGCGCCAGATCACCGACAACCTTGGAGGACGGGGTCACCTTGACCAGCCTGCCGAGCATCCGGTCGGCCGCCGCGTACGCCTCTTCGATCTGCTCAAACTTGTCCGCCAGGCCCAGCGCCACGGCCTGCTGGCGCAGGTTGGACAGCTGGCCACCCGGGATCTCGTGGTGATAGACCCGCCCGGTGGGCGAGGCCAGGCCGGACTCGAAGCGCGCGTAGACCTTGCGCACCAGTTCCCAGTAGGGCTCCAAGTCGCAGACCGCTTGCAGATCCAGCCCAGTGTTGCGCTCGGTGTGGTCGGTGGCCGCGACCAGGGCGGACAGCGACGGCTGCGAGGTGGTGCCGGCCATGGACGCTGCAGCAGCATCGACAGCGTCCACCCCAGCGTTGATCGCGGCGAGCAGGGTGGCGAGCTGCCCGCCGGGGGTGTCGTGGGTGTGCAGGTGCACCGGGAGATCGAATCGGCTGCGCAGCGCTGCCACCAGCGTCCGGGCCGCGGGGGGTCGCAGCAGACCGGCCATGTCCTTGATGGCCAGCACGTGCGCACCGGCGGTGACGATCTGCTCAGCCAGCCGCAGGTAGTAGTCCAGCGTGTACAGCTGCTCCTTGGGGTCGGACAGGTCTGCGGTGTAGCACAGCGCCACCTCGGCGACGGCCCGGCCGGTCTCGCGTACCGCCTCGATGGCCGGGCGCATCTGGGAGACGTCGTTGAGCGCATCGAAGATCCGGAAGATGTCAAGCCCGGCCTCGACGGCCTGCTCGATGAAGGCGGCGGTCACCTCGGTCGGGTAAGGGGTGTAGCCGACCGTGTTACGCCCGCGGAGCAACATCTGCAGGCACAGATTGGGCACTGCCTGGCGAAGCGCGGCCAGCCGCTCCCACGGATCCTCGGCGAGGAACCGCAGCGCCACGTCGTACGTCGCCCCACCCCAGCATTCCAACGACAACAGTTGCGGGGTCATCCGGGAGACGTGGGGCGCCACCGCAACGAGATCCTTGCTGCGCACCCGGGTCGCAAGCAGCGACTGGTGGGCGTCCCGGAAGGTGGTGTCGGTGACGCCGACGCGGTCGGCGGCCCGCAACCAGCGCGCGAACCCCTCCGGGCCCAGCTCGAGGAGCCTTTGCCGGGACCCGGCGGGCGGCTGGGCGTCCAGGTCGATCAACGGCAGCTTGCTCACCGGGTCAGCCAGCGCAGGGGGCTCGCCATGCGGCCGGTTCACCGTCACGTCCCCGAGGTACGTCAGCAACCGGGTACCGCGGTCCGCGGACTGCCGGGCGGTGAGCAGGTGCGGCCGCTGCTCGATGAACGAGGTGGTGACCTTGCCCGCCAGGAAGTCCGGCTCGTCGAGCAGGGCGAGCAGGAACGGGATGTTGGTGTGCACTCCGCGGATCCGGAACTCGGCGATCGCCCGGCGGGCCCGGAGCACGGCGGCCCCGAGGTCCTTTCCCCGGCAGGTCACCTTGACGAGCAGGGAGTCGAAATGTGCGCTGATCTGCGCACCCGGGTAGACGGTGCCGCCGTCCAACCGGACTCCGGCGCCGCTGGCGGAGCGATAGGCGGTGACGGTCCCGATGTCCGGCCGGAACTCGTTGGCCGGGTCCTCGGTGGTGATCCGGCATTGCAGCGCGGCGCCGTGCGGCACGATCGCGTCCTGGGACAGCCCGAGGTCTGCCAGCGTCTCCCCCGCCGCGATCCTCAGCTGAGCGATGACCAGGTCGATATCGGTGATCTCCTCGGTCACCGTGTGCTCGACCTGGATGCGTGGGTTCATCTCGATGAACACGTGGTTACCGGCGCCGTCGACGAGGAACTCCACGGTGCCCGCGTTGACGTAGCCGATCTGCCGGGCGAACCTCACCGCGTCAGCACAGATCCGCTTCCGCAGATCCGGATCCAGGTTCGGCGCGGGGGCGATCTCCACGACCTTCTGGTGGCGCCGCTGCACCGAGCAGTCCCGCTCGTAGAGGTGGATCACCTCGCCGGTCGCATCGGCGAGGATCTGCACCTCGATGTGCCGGGGGTCGATGACGGCCTGCTCCAGGAACACGGTTGCGTCGCCGAACGCCGACTGAGCCTCACGGATGGCCGCTTCCAGCCCGTCACGCAGGCCGCTGGGCTCGGTGACCCTGCGCATTCCGCGCCCACCACCACCGGCGACGGCCTTGACGAAGAGCGGGAACCCAAGCTGCTCCGCGGCGGCGATCAGCTCGTCGATGTCGCTGGACGGGGCGCTGGACTGCAGCACAGGTACTCCGGCGTCGCGGGCCGCGGCCACTGCTCGTGACTTGTTGCCGGCCAGTGCCAGCACAGCGGGAGGCGGCCCGACGAAGGTGATGCCGGCCTGCTGACAGGCTTCGGCCAGCCGTGGGTTCTCCGACAAGAAGCCGTACCCGGGGTAGACCGCGTCGGCCCCGGCCCGCTGAGCCGCCCGGACGATCTCCTCCACGGAGAGGTACGCGCGGACCGGATGGCCTCTCTCGCCGATCTCGTAAGCTTCGTAGGCCTTGAGCCGGTGCTCGGAGTTACGGTCCTCGTACGGAAACACCGCGACGGTCTGACAACCCAGTTCGAAGGCAGCGCGGAACGCCCGGATCGCGATCTCCCCGCGGTTGGCGACCAGAACCTTGCTGAACACGCGCCAGCTCCCTTCCCCCGCCACGGTCGGCCAGGATCACCTACCGGGTTCCTTGCCTGCATCATCCCAGGTGATGACAGTTGCCGGGGGACGCAGACGCATACCGGGGGCCGGAAGCGCTCCCACGCGACGGCCCGGTGAGGTATCAAGTAGGTGGCACTCCTGAAAGGACGCGGCCATGGGCAAACCGCAGTACCACCATTACCACCGCTGGGGCCCAGCACGGCGGCCCTTCGGTCCGCTGCTGGTGCTGCTGTGCGCAGTGCTCCTGGCCGGCGCTGGCGTGGTCACCGTGACACTGTTAGCCATGTTAGCCATGCTGATGACCCTCGCGCCGCTGATGGTGGCCGGGGTGGGCGCCTTCACCGTGGCACGGCACCTGCACCGCCGCCGCCGACGACGGGTGGGCCGGGGGCAGCACCAGGCGATGGCGCCGTCTCGACCGGCCTCACCCGTACCTGGCCCCCCACCGGTCCCGGACTGGCTCGCTACCCGGACCCGGTTCGCCCAGCTGCGCAGCGAGTACGGCCAGTTTGAATGCGACCCGCTGGCAGTGCTGCGGCTACCCGCGCTGGCCGACGTCACCGTGGCATCCACGGGCCGGTTCGTGGACGCCTTCGCCGAGGCTCAGGCACTGGACACTGACACCGAACCACCGGCCGCGCACCAGGCTCACTTCGCCACTGCAGTGGACCAGGCGTGGCGCGCCTGGCACGCCGCCCGCGACGCGGCGGAACGCATCCGCCTGGCCTGCATCCCCGCGCAGGAGCACGCCACCGTGCAACGGGCGATCAAACTGCTCACCATGGCCCGAGACTCCGACCACGACGCCGAGCGCATCGCGGCCTACGCGAAGGCCCGAGCGGAGCTGGCGAAGCTGGAACGAAACGGAACGCTGCGACTGCCACCCGCCGCGGCTGCAGCGCTGGACGTCGCCGCCCGCGGCCAGCTGCCTCCCGCCACCGCGGCGAGCTAGGGTCAGGCCCGATCCCCCGCGGTGGTGATCAGCTCAGCGGTGACGGCCTCAGCGTCCAGCCGGGCGCCGAGGCGGTCGAAACAGGCATGGGCGGCGGCCCTCTCCAACCGAGCCGCCTCGGTGTGGCCGGCCCGATCCAGCGCGGTGGCCAGCAGCAGCTGGGCCCGCGCGGTCTCGTATGGCGATTCGGCCTCGCGCCACAGTTCGACACTGCGGCGCAGCGACTTCAACGGGTCGTCCTCGCCGGTGGCCAGTGCCAGCGCGCCGCTGGCGGCCTCGGCCGCCGCGAGCAGCGCCTTGCTGCCGTAGATCTTCGCCGACTCGGCCAGCTCGGCCGCAGCGTCGCGGGCGGTGCCGAAATCCTCGACGGCCAGCGTGATGGTCACCTGATCGGGAAGCAGCCGGGTGCGGTCCAAGCGGTCCAAGCTCTCGCCTGACAGCGCCGTATTGATCGTCGCGGCCGCCTCGGCAGGGTGGCCACGCAGCAGCTGCAACCGGGCCCGGCCGGGCAGCGGGCTGGCCCCCAGCTCCTCCGCCTTGGCGAAGGCATCCTCGGCGCTGGCGAGGTCGCCGATCCGCAGCCGAATCTCACCGATGTTGGCGAAGGCGACGCCAACGTGGGTGAGCTCGAAGCACTCCATGCTCGCGCACGCACGGCGGGCCTCCTGCTCGGCGAGCGCCCAAGCGCCGCGACCGACCATGATCCCGATGCGGTGGGTCTCGCAGTCCCCGGGGAAGGCGGTCAGCCCGGTGCGCACGAAGCAGCCCTCAATGGCCCGGGTCCACTCGTCGGCGCGCCGGTAGTCACTGAGCTCGTAACACGTCTGGAT
>DASYIL010000104.1:0-4207 GCA_035997545.1 Pseudonocardiaceae bacterium | reverse complement strand
ATACGCGATCGGCACAATCGCCGCCGCAGCCTTCGCTGCAGTGCTCTACAAGGTGGTCACTGGCGGCGCCATCGTCGGCGCGCTCGAAGCCTTGGTGCAGCAGGCGTTGTCGGTGCAATTTTAATGTCCGTGCGGTCCACCGCCCGCCCGGCTGATGACCGGGGCACGGTCACCGTGGAGGCGGCGCTCGCCCTGTGCTCCCTGGTCGTCGTGCTCGCCCTGGTGCTCTCCGCGGTGTCGGCGGTGGCGGCGCAGTTGCGTTGCGTCGACGCGGCCCGGGAGGCCGCCCGGCTCACCGCGCGGGGTGAGCCGGACCGCGCCGAGGATCTTGCCCGGCGAATCGCGCCACGCGGTGCCGTGGTTGCGGTGACCGTCCAAGGCGATGAGGTCACGGCGCGGGTGTCGGCGGATCCGGTGGCCGGGCTGTTGCCCGGGATCGAAGTCGGAGCCGAAGCGGTCGCATTGCTAGAACCGGGCAGTGAGTCATGACGGCATCGACTGAAGGCGACCGGGGGGTGGCTACGGTGTGGTCGGCGGGGGCAATCGCGGTGCTGATGAGCTTGGCCGTGTTCGGGTTGTACCTGGGCGAGGCGATGGTCGTCCGCCACCAAGCCGAGTCGGCAGCTGATCTGGCCGCGCTGGCGGGGGCCGGGACGGTGGTCGCTGGTGAGCGGTACGCCTGCACCCAGGCCCGCCGGGTGACCGACCGGATGCGGGTGCAGCTGGTGTCCTGCCGGACGCGTGGATGGGATGTGCTGGTGGACGTGGCAGCACGACCCGTCGGCTGGCTGGGCGCCCTCGGGGCCGCCACCGGCCGGGCCCGCGCTGGGCCGGCCGCATCGTGACGGCGCGGTCGACAGCGACCTGCTGATGCGTGAGCCGCTGCGGTCGGACTGGTGGCTGTCCGCTCCGCTGCACACCATGTGGGGTTGGACGGCGAAACACACGCGATCCGCCGAAGGTCTTCCGCGACGAACGGTCGTACCACGCGACGAACGCTGGACGGTACCTGCGTCAGGGTGTCCCAGGGACGCTTAACGCAGCAAAGCTGCCGACCAGCGACGTCACGCGGATCTGCTCTACCCCTGCGACCTGGAGAGGCGTTGAGTGTCGCAGGACACGGCCACAGCGATGGAGGCGACATGGACTGGACGGACGCCTGGAGAGACGCCTTCCGTACCGAGCTGCGGGCGGAGGCTATCGGGTTCGCCTGCCACGGCTGGCCCGTGGTCCCGGGCAGCTATCCCCGGGGTTCCCGCTGGGTGGGGATGCCGCCGTCGCTGCGCACCGGCCCGGGACAACACGGCTCGGTACCGGTGCACCCGGATTGGGCACAACTGGCGGGTTGTGGTCCTGCGCGCGTCGCCGAACTGTGGTCGGGCCACCCGTTCAGCGTGCTGCTGGCCACCGGTATGGGTGTGGATGCGCTCGATCTGCCTGCCGAGCTAGGCCGGGCGACCGCGATCGGACTGCGGGTCGCCGACGTTCCGGTTCCGGTGGCCGCCACCCCGAGCGGGCGGTGGCTGTTGCCGGTGCTCGGTGGTGGCGTGCTGCATCGTGAGCTGGATGATCACCCTGACGTCGTGCTGCACGCTGAGGGCGACTGGGTGCCGTTGCCGCCGTCGCCCTGCCTGCCCGGTGTCGTGCATTGGCGAGTCAAGCCCGGGATGTGCGGCTGGGAGTTGCCGCGGCTGGAGGAAGTGACCGACGCGGTGCTTGCCGCGCTCGACGAGGTGCGGCCCATGGCAGCGAGGTGAGCACGATGTCGAGCACCACGATCGCGCCGGCCTTGTCCAGCGGATCGTTCCCGTTACCGCACTTGGGTGACTGCACACATGAGGGACAACCCGCTGGGCACTCGCAGGCAGCGATGGCGTCTCGGGTCGCAGCCAGCCACGGCTGGAGCGCAGCGTGACCCCGGTCGGCGAACCCGGCTCCACCTGGATGTCCGTCGTGCACGAACACCGTCGGTTCTCCGGTGTCCGGGTGCAGCGCCGTGGAGACGCCACCGATGTCCCACCGATCGCAGGTCGCGACCAGCGGTAGCAGGCCGATCGCGGCGTGCTCGGCGGCATGCAGCGCCCCGGGCCATGCGGCAGGGGAAAGTCCCGCAGTCTCGAGCGAATCCTCGGAGACCGTGTACCAGACCGCCCTGGTACGCAGCGTGGACGGTGGCAGCTCCAGCGCCACCGCATCGAGCACCTGGCCCGACGGCAGCCGCCGCAGGTAGCCCACCACTTGCGAGGTCACCTCCACCTCACCCAGCGCCACCGACACCCCACCCGACCGCCGCTGCTCCAACACAGATACCACGCAGATATCCGTGGTGGAGCGGGCCGAGGTGTGCCACTCCGGCTCCTCGGGATGTACCAGCGCAACCCCGGACTCCAGGTCCAGCTCGTCGACTACGAACGAGTCACCCCTATGCAGATACACCGCGCCCGGGTGCACCGCGCTGCAGGCCGACACCGGGTCGACGGTGCCGAGCAGCCGACCGGTGTCGGCCTCGACCACCGCCACCTGGTGCCCGCCCGAGCCGCGGATGTCGACCTCGGAGTGTGGGCGCTGCCGGGGAGTGGCCCAGAACCAACCGCCGGGCCGGTGGCGCAGCGTCCCTTCGGCGACCAGGTCGGCGACCACGCAACGTGCCACCTCGCCACCCAGCTCGTCGACGCAGGCTTCGGTCAGCGGCAGCTCGGCGGCCGCGCAGGCCAGCTGCGGTCGCAACACGTAGGGGTTCGTCGGGTCCAGCACTGTTGCCTCGACCGGCGCGCCGAGCAACGCCGCCCCGTGGTGCACCAGGTAGGTGTCCAGCGGATCGTCCCGGGCGACGAACACCACGAGCGCCCCTGACCCGGCTCGCCCCGCTCGCCCAGCCTGCTGCCAGAACGACGCCCGGGTGCCCGGGTAGCCGGCCAGCACCACCGCGTCGAGCCCGGCGATGTCGACCCCCAGCTCCAACGCATTGGTCGAGGCCACCCCGAGCAGCTCTCCGGAGTCCAGCGCGGTCTCCAGCGCGCGGCGTTCCTCGGGGAGATAGCCCGCGCGGTAGGCGGCGATCCGGGGGGCGAGATCACCGGCCGCGGCGGCGGTCAGCGCCCGCTGGGCCCCCAGCGCGGTCAGCTCGGCGCCCCGCCGGGAGCGGACGAACACCAGGGTGCGGGCGCCCTCGATCACCAGGTCGGCCAGCAGCCGGGCGGCCTCGGCACCCGCCGAGCGGCGGACCGGCGCTCCGTTCTCGCCGATCAGCTCGTCCAGCAGCGGTGGTTCCCACAGCGCCACGGTGCGCTCGCCGCACGGCGAAGCGTCCTCGGTGACGGCCACCGTGTCCAGGCCGGTGAGCTGCGATGCTGACGCGCCCGGGTCCGCGACCGTCGCCGACGCGAGCACGAACACCGGATGCGCGCCGTAGCGGGCGGCGACCCGGCGCAACCGGCGCAGCAGCAGTGCTACGTGCGAGCCGAACACCCCGCGGTAGGCGTGACACTCGTCGATCACCACAAAGCGCAGCCGCCGCAACAGGCGCGACCAGCGGTCGTGCCGGGCAAGCAGACCGTGGTGCAGCATGTCCGGGTTGGTGAACACCCAACGTGCGTGCGAGCGCACCCAATCCCGCTCGGCCATCGGGGTGTCCCCGTCATAGCCGGCTGGCCGCACCCCGTCCAGACCAAGCGCGCTCACTGTCCGGATCTGGTCGGCGGCCAATGCCTTGGTGGGAGCGAGATACAGCGCCGTGGCCCGCTGGTGCTCCAGGAGGTCGGTGAGCACCGGCAGCTGGTAAGCCAGCGACTTGCCCGACGCGGTACCGGTGGCGACCACGACATGGCGACCCGCTCGGGCCAGCTCTGCGACGGTGACCTGGTGCGCCCACGGCGCCGCCACCCCCGCCACTCCCAGAGCCTCACGCAGCCGGTCGGGTACCCAGCGCGGCCACACCACCGTCGTCGCCGCCCGGGCCGGAATCGTCACGGTGTGCCGCAGCGGCGAGTCGTGCCCCCGGACGGTGGCTGGATTGCCGGCTCCGCCGGCGGTGGCTGGATTGCCGGCTCCGCCGGCGGTGGTGGGATTGCCGGCGGTGGCGAGCAGGCGCTGTAGCAGGGCCTGGCCGCGCCCGTCACCGCGCTGCACCGCCGCCGCCTCTCCATCGTCGGAGCATGTCCTCGATCCGCACGCTATCGCCTCCACACCCAGCAATGCAGCCCTGCAG
>DASYIL010000103.1:0-2778 GCA_035997545.1 Pseudonocardiaceae bacterium | reverse complement strand
CCTTGCCGCTGGCGGTGGGGAACGTCCCGGCGTTCACCGGATTCGGCAGCTGGAAGCCGCCCGGCGTGGCGACGCGCGTGTTGAAGTCCTCGAAATGCGGTACGACGCGGGCGATCCGGTTCCGGATCGTGCCATAGTCCGCCTCGAACTGCTCCCACGGGATGGACACCTTCTCGCCGAGCGCGCGGCGGGCCAGCCGAGCGAGGATCGCGACCTCGCTGAGCAGCTTGTCCGAGGCCGGCTCCAGGCGACCATGGGAGGCGTGCACCTGGCTCATCGAGTCCTCGACGGTGACGAACTGCTCCCCGCCGGCCTGGAAGTCCTTGTCGCTGCGCCCCAGCGTGGGCAGGATCAGCGCGATCTCACCGCAGACCGTGTGGGAGCGGTTGAGCTTGGTGGAGATGTGCGCGGTGAGCCGGCAGCGCCGCATCGCCGCCTCGGTGACCTCGCTGTCGGGGGTCGCCCGCACAAAGTTCCCCGCGACGCCGAGGAAGACCTTGGCGCGGCCATCGCGCATGGCCCTGATGGCGTCCACCGAGTCCCATCCGTGCTTCGCGGGCGGGGTGAACCCGAATTCGCGCTGCACCGCGTCCAGGAACTTCTGTGGCACCCGTTCCCAGACGCCCATCGTGCGGTCACCCTGCACATTGCTGTGCCCACGGACCGGGCAGACGCCTGCGCCGCCGCCGATGTTCCCGCGCAGCAGGAGGAAGTTGACGAGCTCGCGGATGGTGGCAACGCCGTGCTTCTGCTGCGTGAGCCCCATCGCCCAGCAGACGATGATCTTCTTGCTCGTCAGGACCCGGTCGCGGACGGTCTCGATCTCGTCGCGGGCCAGCCCGGTGGCGGCGAGGATGTGTTCCCAGGAGACCGTTCGGGCGTGGTCGGCGAACTCGGCGAAGCCGCGGGTGTTGGCGTCGATGAATTCGTGGTCGAGCACAGTGCCCGGCCTGGCGTCCTCGGCCTCCAGCAGCAACCGGTTCAAGGCCTGGAACAACGCCAGGTCGCCACCGGAGCGGATGTGCAGGAACTGATCGGCGATCGGGGTGCCATGGCCGAGGACCCCGCGAGCTTTCTGGGGGTTCTTGAATCGCATCAGCCCCGCCTCGGGCAGCGGGTTCACCGCGACGATGCGGCCACCGTTGCGTTTGGTCTGCTCCAGCGCGGTGAGCATCCGCGGGTGGTTGGTGCCTGGGTTCTGGCCCACGACGAAGATCAGGTCGGCGTGGTAGATGTCGTCAAGGCTCACGTTGCCCTTGCCGGTGCCGAGTGTCTCCATCAGCGCGTCGCCGCTGGACTCATGGCACATATTGCTGCAGTCGGGCAGGTTGTTGGTGCCGAACGCCCGGGCGAAGAGCTGGAGAAGGAACGCGGCCTCGTTGCTGACCCGCCCCGACGTGTAGAAAAGGGCCTCGTCCGGAGAGCCCAACCGGCCCAACTCCTGCGCGAGCAGATCGAGCGCGTCGCCCCAGCCGATCGGTTCGTAGTGATCCGAGCCGGGGCCCTTGACCATGGGTTCAGTGAGCCGGCCCTGCTGGTTGAGCCAGAAGTCGGACTTCTGGTCCAGCTCGGAAATCGAGTGCCGCCGGAAAAAGTCGGCGGTGACCCGGGCTGAGGTCGCCTCGTCGTTGACGTGCTTGGCACCGTTCTCGCAGTACTCCTGCCGGTGTCTGTGGCCGGGTTCCGGCCACGCGCAGCCCGGGCAGTCGAAGCCCTTGGTCTGGTTGACGTTCAGCAACGTCAGCGCGCTGCGCCGGACCGACGTCTGCTTCAGGGAGTACTTCACCGCGTTCTTCACCGCCGGGACACCGACCGCCCACGTCTTGGGCGGAGTGACGGACATGTGGTCATCGCTCGGGTCTTCGATGGTGCTCATGATCTGGTATGTCTCTTTCTGCTGCTTCCGCGCGCACACGAGTGCGTCCGGCGCCGGAACGTCGGACATCCCCCGCGCAGTCCCGCTCTCCGCAAGCGTTGGACGGAATGGGCGACCAACCGCCGTTGCCGGCCAGGGCGGTGGACGACGTCGGTGCGCGCTTGGCCGCACGGATCGACGCCGCAGGCACAGTTCCTTGTCAATGGAGGTATCGGGACTGTGCTCCGGTGCTCTTTGCCCTGCCCGCAGACGCCGAAGTCCGGCTGCGAGACCACCTTCCGTCAATCCGCCGAAGGAAGTCAAAGATGAATTTCCGACCACGTGATAGGCCGCGGTTATCTCGCTCCCACCGGTGAGATGCCCCACGGGCCGTACCCTCGCCCGGACATGTGCCTCAGCGGCGTACCGCGAGCCGCGGTGCGGTGCCGCGCATCGCCCGCCGCTCCTCCTCGGACGTCCCGCCCCAGACTCCTGCCTCGTGGCCGCTCCGCAGCCCCCAGTCGAGGCACCGAGCCTTTACCGGGCAGCGGCGGCACACCGCCTTGGCCGCCGCGACCTGCACCACCAGGGCGTGGCCGGCAGTGCCCACCGGGAAGAACATCTCGGGGTCCTCGTCTATGCAGGCCGCCAGGTCCCACCAGTCCATTCGTGCTTTCCCTTCTCCGGCCTGCGCCTGTGGCCCCGAGGCAGCGTCCGTCACCGGTGTCACCGGTCGGCGTGGGCTGCTCCCACGCCTTCGCTCCTGCTCGTCGGGTGTCGGAGGGTTCCGACTGGACTACCGTCGCGCTGCAGCCCCACCGAGGGGAACCGGGAATATACGTATGTCACTACGTAACCGTGCTGCTGTGGTGCCGGGCCGGCGCTGTCCACAGCCGTACCGACCGCTGACGCGCAGACAGGAG
>DASYIL010000102.1:0-21243 GCA_035997545.1 Pseudonocardiaceae bacterium | reverse complement strand
CGCGCCGTGGTTGGAGGAGATGGAAGGCGGCCTGGACCACCTGCGTGACGTGATCGTGCACGACTCGCTCGGGATCTGCGCGGAGCTCGACGCGGCAATGGAGGCGCACGTGGCGGCCTACTCCGACGAGTGGCGCGGTGTGCTGGAGGATCCCGACAAGGTGGCCCGGTTCACCTCGTTCGTCAACGCCCCGGGTGAACCCGATCCGACCGTCGAGTTCGTCCAGGAGCGTGGCCAGCCAACCCCTGCTCATCGTCGGCCCGGCCAACCGGTTCTGATCTCCGGACCGAAGCTGGCGGTGGTGAGATGACCGCCGACGTAATTCTCCCCGCGGAGGCGGCGGCGCACTGGATCGTGGTGTGCCGCTACGACGACATCATCCCGGAACGGGGGGTAGCGGCGCTGGTTAATGGTGTTGCGGTGGCGGTGTTCCGCACCCATGACGGCGCGCTGTTCGCACTGTCCAACCTGGATCCGTTCAGCAGCGCCTCGGTGCTCTCCCGGGGGATCGTCGGGGACCGCGGTGGCCGGCCGACGGTGGCCTCGCCGATCTACAAGCAGGTGTTCGAGCTCGCCACCGGGGTATGCCAGGACGACCCGAGCGTCTCGGTGCCGACGTATCCAGTCCGGGTAGTCGACGGGATCGTGGAGGTCGGACCCCCGTGACCGCTCCCCCCCACCCGGCGTGTCCGCACCTGATGCCCGGTGTGTCGCGCGCTGGTGAGCGCTGTTTCGCGGAGGCGTCGGTATGACCGCGTCGTCGCTGGAGCGGCGGCCCGAGCCACTACCGCTGGCGGGATTCACCGTCGGTGTCACCGCCGCACGGCGCGCCGAAGAGCTGGGTAACCTGCTGGAGCGCCGAGGTGCCGAGGTGCTGCACGCCCCGGCGATCCGGATCGTGCCGGTGGCCGATGACACCGAACTGCACGCCGCCACCGAGCAGTTGATCGGCCACCCGCCTGACGTCGCCGTGATCACCACCGGCATCGGATTCCGCGGTTGGGTGGAGGCCGCCGACGGATGGGGGCTGGGCGAGGCGCTGATTGCGGCGCTGCGCCGCGCCACCCTGCTGTCCCGGGGCCCCAAGTCGCGCGGCGCGGTCCGAGCGGCGGGTCTGACCGACGCCTGGTCGCCTCCGTCGGAGTCCTCAGCCGAGGTGTTGGAGCACCTGTTGGCCGGTGATCTGGAAGGGGTGCGAGTCGCCGTGCAGTTGCACGGCGAGCCGCTGCCGGACTTTGTCGACGCGCTGGACTGCGCGGGTGCACAGGTGATACAGGTGCCGGTCTACCGGTGGGTGGCGCCCGATGACCTCGCTCCGCTGGACCGGCTACTCGCGGCAATTCTGGACGGTGCTGTCGACGCGGTCAGTTTCACCAGCGCTCCTGCCGCGGCCAGCATGCTCCGCCGAGCCGACGAGCTCGGTGTGCTGGAGCCGTTGCTGCACCGCCTACGCCGGGAGGTGGTCGCTGCCTGCGTCGGGCCGGTCACGGCGGGTCCGCTGGTGGCCCGAGATGTGCCTACTGTGCGGCCGGAGCGCTCCCGGATCGGCGCGCTGGTCCGCACGCTGGTTGAGACGCTGCCGGCTCGGGCGCCACGCTGGCCGGTCGCCGGTCATGTATTGGAGCTGCGCGGGCATGCCGCGGTCGTCGACGGGGTTCTGCGCACCGTGCCGCCGACCCCGATGGCGCTGCTGCGGCTGCTGGCGACCCGGCCCGGTCGGGTAGTGCCACGAGCCGACCTGCTCTCCGTGATGCCCGCGGCCGGTGACGACGAGCACGCGGTGGAGACCGCGGTGGCCCGCCTGCGTGCCGCACTGGGCGTCCCACGGTTGGTGCAGACCGTGGTCAAGCGGGGCTACCGGCTGGCTCTGGATCCGGGGGACTGCCGGTGAGGGCGTCAACCCGTGAGTGGCGATGCAGGCTATAGCTCCCATCGCCACTCACAGGGGCACTGCGCACACCGTCGTCGTGGCCGCACACGGCACCCGAGACCCTGCTGGTGTCGTGGTGGCGCGCCAGCTGGTGACTGCGCTGCGCGCTCGGCTGCCCGGCAGATCGGTGCTGCTCGCCTTCGTCGATGTGCTCGGCCCGGCGGTGCGCGAGGTGGTCGCTGGCGCGCCCGGCGCGGTCACCATCGTTCCGGCGTTTCTGACCTCCGGGTATCACGTGCGGACCGATGTGCCACGGGAAGTGGCCGCCGCCGGCCGGTCCGACGTCACCGTCACCGGTGCCCTCGGGCCGCACCCGCTGCTGGTGGGCGCGATGGGGGACCGGCTGCGCGCGGCAGGCTGGCGCCGCGGTGACGCGGTGGTGCTGGCCGCCGCGGGCTCATCGGACCAGCGTGCGGTAGCTGATGTGCGGGCCGCGGCAGTTCAGCTGTCCGGCCAGGTCGGCTGCCGGGTTCGGGTCGGGTTCGTCGCCACCGGAACCCCTTCGGTGACGGCCCTGGTCGCAGGACTGCGGGCGGCCGGGGAGCCCAGGGTCGCGGTGGCCTCGTGGCTGCTGGCCCCTGGGTTGTTCCATAGCAGGCTTGACTTGTCGGGGGCCGATGTGGTGGCCGCGCCACTGGGCGTGCATCCAGGGGTGGTCGACCGGCTGGTCCATCTCGCCGGTGCAGGCGCGGTGCTCCGCAGCGCATGAATGCGTGAAGGTCGACGCCGATCCGCCGGGCTGATCGTGGCCACCGCCCAGCCGGACCTCTACGTCGGTTTCGACGTTCCGATCTAACCCGTCGGCGACTGATCATTCTTGACACGATCTTGGGCAGTGGGGCGAGCGGTCTGCTGCTCGGGGAGTAGGGTCCGCCTGCCGGTTTCCAAGATCGAGGAAGGATTGACATGCGCGCTGGGGGCTGCGGCGGTTCGCGACATCCGCAGGGAGTGGCGGTGCGCGTGGTGCTGGCCACGCTAGCTCTGCTCGCGGCGACGGCCGTGGTCTCACCAGCGCCGGGGCGTGCCGATACCGGCTACCCGGTGTTGCTCGTACACGGCGGGGTCGGCTCACCGGCCGATTTCAACGAGATGGTCGGCTGGCTCATCTCCGACGGATACCGGCCCTACACCGTTGATCTCGGCTTCCCCGGGATCGACACCGCACTCAACGGGAAGAAGATCAGAGCCAAGGTCGACCAGATCCGGGCCGCGACCGGAGCGTCGAAGGTGCACCTGGTCGGGCACAGCATGGGCGGGCTGTCCGCACGCTACTACATCAAGATCTTGGGCGGCCTACCGTACGTGGCGAGCTACACCGCGTTCGGCACGCCCCAACACGGCAACCCTAACGGCTGTTTCCTCGTCCCTGACCAGTGTCCGTACGGCCCGATCCTGCAGAGCCTCAACCGCGGCGACGACACACCCGGCCGGATCCACTACACCTCCATCGCCAGCAAGCAGGCACACGCCGAAGAAGCCAGCGGCACGTGGCACCCACTCGACCACGGCGCCTGCCTGCCACTGATCGACGGCGGGCCGCATGGCGCCGAACCGCGTAACGCCGTCATCTACAAAGCGGTGAAGGACGGACTCAACTCCACCTGCCCGCCCGAGTGGCGAACGAACCTACCCGACATCACGCCGTAGCAGCACCCCTCCCTCTGCATTCTGGATGCAGACTGCAGTAATCGACCCATCGATAGGTGCATTCGGCATCCAGAATGCGTGATCATTTTGATCTGAGAGCCGCGCCGGCCCGTCTGCAAATGCGTTGCAGGACGCGGACCATGACGTCGGTGGGGTCTTGCCACCGTGGTGTTCGAGATTGAGTTGGCCCTGATCCCCGCTACGGGTTATGTCAAACTTGCGGGGCGTCGCTGGCTGATTTCGCAAGTATCGCATACTGTCCCCAGTGTCGCCACCTGTTCTCCGCGATCACTACTCGGTGGAGGAGTTCCGCTCCTTGACCGATCGTGAGAGCGATCGTATCGAGTTGAAGACTGGCGTTAGTCGCAAACCGCTTGTCAGTTTCTCTGTTGGGTGGAACCCTCTTGGGGGGCTGTGATCTCATATCACTAGCCGGGCTTCGCCCCCTCCCGACGAGGCGTGTGGTGATCGGCTTCCGGTGTCCGCGCAAGCTCACGCAGGGACCCGCGGTCAAACTGGCCGACCGCCGCCACTCGCTACGCCGATGCATGGTGACCGTGACGCGAAGTGCATATGTGCTGGTCTGGTCAGGTGCGCTGTGGAGCGAGCAAGGTCCAAGGTACGCCATCAGGAACGACCCGAAAACCTACACTTGACTCGATCATGACGACCGCGCCGTCTAGGTGTAGGCGGGAGCAGGCTAGCGGCGTGGGCCAGAGGGTGTGGGTTGCTCCCAGGTTTGGGCGTAGCGGGGCGCGCCTGGGTGGGTGTCCCGGCTGCGGTAGACCACGTAGGGTCGGACCAGATAGCCCAGCGGTGCGCTGAACACGTGCACCAGGCGGGTGTAGGGCCAGATGGCCAGCAAGGCGAGCACGACCAGGTTGTGGACCTGGAAGTTGATCGGGATGCCGACCATCAGCTCCGGTTGCGGAGACAGGGTGAACAAGCTGCGGAACCAGGGTGACACCGTCTCCCGGTAGTTATAGCCCCCGCCGATCAGATTGCTGCCCACGGTGTTCAGCATCCCGGTCACGACTGCGGCGGTCAGCAGCAGGTACATGACCTTGTCGTTGGTAGTGGTGGCCTTGCGCACGGCTGACACGGTGACCCGCCGGTACAGCAGGATCGCCAGCCCGGCGACCGTGACCAGACCGGACAACGTGCCGAAGGACACCGACATCAAGTGGTAGGCATGCTCGGACACGCCCAGGGCCGCGGTCCAGCTGGCCGGGATAAGGATGCCGAGCACGTGCCCGAAGAGCACGGCCAGCAGCCCGAAGTGGAACAACGGGTTGCCCAGCCGAAGCAGCCGGCTCTCATACATCTGAGAGGACCGGGTCGTCCAACCGAACTGGTCGTGCCGGTAGCGCCAGATGTGGCCGACCACGAACGAGGTGAACGCCACGTACGGCACGGTCATCCAGAGCAGCGTGGTCACCGGCGTCCTCCCATGTGCTCCTGCAGCGCCGGATCCATCGCGAACGGCTCCAGGCCGACCTCTTCCTCCGGTGGTCCCTGGGCGGCCAGCTCGGCGACCCGACGCCGGTCGGCGACGTTGAGCTCCGGCAGGGTGGTGCACACCGCGTCGAGCACCGCCGCGTAGGGTGATCCGTTCTCGTGCAGGGACTGCCTGAGCAGTTCCACGACCGGCCGGTATTCGACCAGCAGCCGTCGCCCGACCACCGGGTCGACAGTCGCGGCGAACTCCAGCACCACCGCCAGATGGTCGGGCAACTCGTGCTCGCCCAGCTCGGCACCCGCCGCGCGGTAGGCGTGCTTGAACCGCAGCAGCGCCATGCCGCGTTTGCGCGTGTCACCGTAGGCGTAGTAGCTCAGATGCAGGCAATTGCGACGGCGCAGGTCGAAGGTCTCCACATAGTACGCGGCCAGCTCGATCGGTGGTGTCCGGCGGACGTGGTCCACAAAGGACACCAGTGCGGGTCCAGCCGGCGCGGGCAGCGATCCGGCCCCTGCGTGCAGCTCGTCGACCATGTTCAAGATCTGCTGCGTCGGGTAGTCCACCAGCAGCGCGGCGATCCGCCACACCATCCGCTGAACCAGTTCGGTCCGCTCGTCGGGAATTTTTGGGCGACGACCTTCGCCGGTGGGCGCCTCGGCCTTGCGGCGGCGCAGCCAGGTCGGGCTCATCGGGTGTGCTCCGCCGCGCGCTCTGGGTCCGTCGCGGCACCATTCGCCGAGCCATTCGCTGTACCGTTCGCCGGACCATGGTGTGGGCCGTCAGTGGCCGGCGTGGCGAATAGGCCATTCGTGGTCTTGCCGTCCCAGTTGAGCAGGTTGATCCGGTGCCCCTTGTCCGCCGGTGCCGCGGCACCGTTGCCGTCGGCCGGTTGCTCCGTTAGGTGGAACTTGTCGTCCATGACGTCAAAGGCGGTCATGCCCGGCCCACCGTCGGAGTCCAGGCTGCACCCGGTGGCCAGGGCATCCAGCCGGTGGGCATCGGAGCCGGCGGCGCTGGGGATGACGTAGCGGTCGTCGTACTTGGCGATGGCCAGCAGCCGGTACAACGCCTCGATCTCGGCCGGCGTCAGGCGCACCGACTCGGCGATCTCCGGCCGGACCGGTTCGCCTAGGTTGACCCGGCGCATGTGGGCGCGCATGGCGGCCAGCCGCTGCAGGGAAGCGCGCACCGGCCCGACATCGCCGGCGGTGAACAGCTCAGCGAGGTACTCCACCGGGATGCGCAGCGTGTCAATCGCGCCGAACAGGTTGTCGGCGTCCTCGCCGTCATGTCCGGTGCTCGACAGCACGTCCACCACGGGGGACAGCGGCGGGATGTACCAGACCATCGGCATCGTTCGGTATTCCGGGTGCAGCGGCAGCGCCACCTGGTAGTCCACGATCAACTTGTAGATCGGGGACGCCTGCGCGGCATCGATCCATTCCTGGGAGATACCGGCGCGCTCGGCCTCGGCTACCACGCGCGGGTCGTGCGGGTTGAGGAACACGCCCAGCTGCGCCGGGTAAAGGTCCTTGTCGTCGCGCACGGAAGCTGCGGCCAGCACCGCGTCCGCGTCGTAGAACACCACTCCGATGTAGCGCAGCCGCCCGACGCAGGTCTCCGCGCAGATCGTGGGGATGCCCACCTCCACCCGCGGGTAGCAGAACGTGCACTTCTCCGCTTTACCGGTCTTGTGGTTGAAGTAGATTTTCTTGTACGGGCACCCGGTGACGCACTGCCGCCACCCGCGGCAGCGATCCTGGTCGACCAGCACGATGCCGTCCTCGCTGCGCTTGTAGATCGCGCCGGACGGGCAGGACGCCGCGCAGGACGGGTTGAGGCAGTGCTCGCAGATCCGCGGCAGGTAGAACATGAACGTCCGCTGGAACTCCAGCTTCACCTTGTCGGACACCTTGGCCAGCAACGGGTCGCGGCCGATCTGCTCGGGGCCGCCGCCCAGGTCGTCGTCCCAGTTGGCGCCCCAGGTGATCGCGGTGTCCTCGCCGGTGATCAACGACTTGGGCCGGGCCGTTGGGGTGGTGTCCGACGGTGGTGCGGACAGCAGGTTGTCGTAGTCGTATGTCCACGGTTCGTAGTAGTCGGACACCTTCGGCAGGGTGGGATTGGCGAAGATGTTCAGCAGCCGCGTGAACCGCGAGCCTGAGCGCAACGTCAGCCGGCCGCGCTTGGTCAGCGTCCAGCCGCCCTTCCATCGCTGCTGGTCCTGGTACTGCCGCGGATACCCTTGTCCGGGTCTGGTCTCCACGTTGTTGAACCACGCGTACTCGACGCCGCCCCGGTTGGTCCACGCCTGTTTGCAGGTGACGCTGCAGGTATGGCAGCCGATGCACTTGTCCAGGTTCATCACCATGGCAAGCTGTGACATGATCTTCATCAGTAGGTCACCTCCTGGCTCCGACGACGGATGGTGGTGACTTCGTCGCGCTGGTTGCCGGTAGGGCCGTGGTAGTTCAGCGCGAACGACTGCTGGGCGTAGCCGCCGATCAAGTGCGTCGGCTTGATCATCAGCCGGGTGAGCGCGTTGTGGATGCCACCGCGCTTGCCGGTCTTCTCGATGCGTGGCACGCCCACGGTGCGCTCCTGGGCGTGGTACATGAACACGGTGCCCTCCGGCATTCGATGGCTGACGATCACCCGGGTGACCACGATGCCGTTGCGGTTAATCGCCTCGATCCACTCGTTGTCCTTGACGCCGATCTTGGCGGCGTCCACATCGGACATCCAGATGGCCTGCCCCCCGCGGGACAGCGTGAGCATGTGCAGGTTGTCCTGGTAGGTGGAGTGGATGGACCACTTCGAGTGGGGGGTGAGGTACCGGACGGTAATCGAGCTGTGTCCATTGTTCGGCCCGCCGAGGCGCCCGTTGAGCCCGTCATTCGGGCCGACGTTCGGTTCGCCGAACAGTGCCGTCATGTCCAACGGCGGCCGGTAAATCGGCATCTGCTCACCGAGCTCGGACATCCAGTCGTGGTCGAGATAAAAGTGCTGCCGGCCGGTTAACGTATGCCACGGCTTGAGCCGCTCGGTGTTGATAGTGAACGGGGCGTAGCGCCGGCCGCCGGCCTCGCTGCCCGACCACTCCGGCGAGGTGATGACAGGCACCGGGCGGGCCTGGGTGTCGGCGAAGGTGATCCGTTTGCCCTCGTTCTCCGCGGCGAGGTCGGCAAGCTTGGTGCCGGTGCGCCGCTCCAGGGCGCGGAAACCCTCGGTGGCCAGCCGGCCGTTCGTGGTGCCGGACAGCGCGAGGATGGCCTCGGCGGCGTGGGTGTCCTTGGCCAGCGACGGCCGCCCGGCGGCGCGCCCGGAGATGATCGCGCCGTTGGCCGCCTTGAGGTAGTCGACCTCGGCGTCCGGGTGGAAGGTGACGCCCTTGGTGGTCAGGCCGACGCGCTCCACCATCGGGCCGAGCGCGGCCATCTTCTCGCCGATCGCCGGATAGTCGCGCTCCACCACGATCAGCCGCGGCATGGTTTTGCCGGGTATGGGCTCACACTCACCAGCTTTCCAGTCCAGCACCCGGCCACCGGGCTGCGCGGTGGCGTCGGACGTGTCGTGCAGCAGCGGTACCGCCACGATGTCTTGGCGCACCCCGAGGTGCTTCTCGGCCAGCCAGGAGAAGCCGCGGGCGATCCGGTGGAACGCCTCGAAGTCGGTCTTGGATTCCCACTGTGGAGAGATCGCGGGGGAGAAGGCGTGCACGTAGGGGTGCATGTCGGTGCTGGACAGGTCGTGCTTCTCATACCAGGTGGCGGCGGGCAGCACCACGTCGGAGAACAGTGTGGTGCTGGTCATCCGGAAGTCCAGTGACAACAGCAGGTCGAGCTTGCCCACCGGCGCCTCGTCCCGCCAGGTGACCTCGGTGGGGCGCACCCCATCGCGGTCGGTGGCCTGCAGGTTGGAGTCGCTGCCCAGCAAGTGGCGCAGGAAGTACTCGTTGCCCTTGGCCGAGGAGCCCAGCAGGTTGGCCCGCCACACGGTCAGGCAGCGCGGGAAGTTCTCCGGGGCGTCCGGGTCCTCGCAGGCGAACCTCAGGTGCCCGGTGGACAGCCCGTCGATGACGTGCTGGGCGGCGTCCTTGCCCAGGCGTTGCGCCTCGTCGGCCAGGTCCAGCGGGTTGCGGTTGAACGTCGGGTAGCTGGGCATCCAGCCCAGCCGGCTCGCCAGTGCGATGTTGTCCGCCGCGGTCCGCCCCGCGAAGCGTCCTTTCGCCAGCGGCGACGCCATCGCCTCGGCGGTGAACGGGTCGTAGCGCCACTGGTCGGTGGCCAGGTACCAGTACACGGTGCCCTGCATCTGCCGCGGTGGCCGCTGCCAGTCCAGGCCGAAGGCCAGCGTCGACCAGCCGGTGATCGGACGGACCTTTTCTTGGCCGACGTAGTGTGCCCAGCCGCCCCCGTTGACCCCCTGGCACCCGGTGAGCATCACCAGCGCCAGGAACGACCGGTAAGTCTGGTCGGAGTGGAACCAATGGTTGGTGCCCGCGCCCATCAGGATCATCGACCGGCCGCCGGAGCGCTCGGCGTTGTCGGCGAATTCCCGGCCGATCCGCTCCGCTGCGGCCGCCGGCACGCCGGTGATTGGCTCCTGCCAGGCCGGGGTGCACGGCTGCTCGGCGTCGTCGCAGCCGGTGGGCCAGGTGCCGGGCAGGCCCGGCCGGTGCACCCCGTACTGGGCCAGCAGCAGATCGAACACGGTGGTGACCAGCTTGCCGGCGACTGTCCGGGTCGGCACCCCGCGGCGCAGCACGCTGGGCTCGGCGGTGTCGAACCGGGGCAGGTCCACCTCTGCCGTGACGTCACTGTCGCTGTACACAGTCAGTAATGGGTACACGCCGGCCAAGTCGAGGTTCCAGTGACCTTTCCCGGAGTGGGTGAAGCGGTGACCCAGTGAGCCGTTGGGGACCACTGGTTGCCCGGTATTCCCGTCGAGCAGGACGATCTTGGAATCGGCACCTTCGGCGGTGTCGCCCAGATCTGCCGCGGTAAGGAACTTGCCGGCGACCCAGGCGTCTTCTCGTTTCTCCAAAGTGACCAGGAACGGCAGGTCGGTGAAGCGCGTGACGTAGTCGGTGAAACGGGGAGTCTGGCGGTCGACGAAGAACTCCTTGAGGATCACGTGACCCATGGCCATGGCCAGCGCGGCGTCGGTGCCCGGCCGCGCCGGCAACCATTCGTCGGCGAATTTCGTGTGGTCGCCGTAGTCCGGCGACACGACGATCACTTTCTGACCGCGGTAGCGGGCCTCGGTCATGTAATGCGCGTCCGGGGTGCGGGTGACCGGGACGTTGGAACCCCACATGATCAGATAGCCGGCATCGAACCAGTCGGCGGACTCGGGCACGTCGGTCTGGTCACCGAATACTTGGGGCGAGGCCACCGGAAGGTCGGCGTACCAGTCGTAGAACGACAGCATTGCCCCGCCGATCAACGAGATAAACCGAGCCCCGACGGCGTGGCTGACCATCGACATCGCCGGGATCGGCGAGAACCCGGCAACCCGGTCCGGACCGTAACTCTTGATCGTGTGCACGTGCGCGGCCGCGACGATCTCGACAGCCTCCCACCACTCGGCCCGCACGAACCCGCCCATGCCGCGCGCCGACTTGTACCGGCGGGCCTTCTCGGGGTCGTCGACCAGATCGGCCCAGGCCAGTACCGGGTCCTTGAGCCGTTGCTTTGCTTCCCGGTACAGCTCCAGCAGCGTGCCGCGCACATACGGGTAGCGCACCCTGGCTGGCGAGTAGGTGTACCAGGAGAACGATGCACCGCGTGGGCAGCCCCGGGGTTCGTACTCGGGTTTGTCCGGGCCGATCGACGGGTAGTCGGTCTGCTGCGCCTCCCAGGTAATGATCCCGTCCTTGACGTAGATTTTCCACGAGCATGAACCGGTGCAGTTCACCCCGTGGGTCGAGCGCACCACTTTGTCGTAGGCCCAGCGGTCCCGGTAGAAAACGTCAGCCGACCGGCCGCCGATCTGGTGCACCGTCCGCAGATCGGCTGAGGCCTCTCCGCGCTGAAAATGCCGGCCGATGCGCAGCAGGGAATCAGCGAATCCAGTGTCCATGCCAGCGCTCGGGCTGTTATCGAGGGTATCGGTCACGGACGCCACCCCTTCGGGTGATGGTTTACGTTCACGGGGGCTAGCTCATTACCCTAGACGGCGATTTGATGGCCTTCAAGAAGGCCCGCTAAAGCTCACGTCATCGCCGAGATGGCGGTGCGATAACCGTAACGTTTCGTTCACATTTCAGCTGGGCTGGCCAGGTAGCAGTATCAGCCCTGCTACCTGGTGCAACAGGCCCACACGTCGGCCGCTCGTGCCCAGAAGACCGTGCGAGCTTGGCGCGGGTAACAGCTCTGTATCACGCAGTTTTCCGCTAGTTTACATAACGTAACATGTCAGTTACCTGACGTCGGTGATCGATACTCTCCAGGGCTGGCCAGCCACTCGTCTCCCGGGCGGTACTGCCGCGGCGGAGTTGAGCAATGGCGGGTTGGCGGATCCAATAAGCCTAGCGCCTCTCCGGTGTGGCGCTAGCGGGCGTTCTTTATCGGCCGGTTTCATAAGCACACCTGGAGGAGTAAAGCGAATTTTGGTACGGTTCATCTTGTCGGGCCCATGAAACTTTCAAGCCCAATACGAATCAGGCTTTGCTGGGCCCAGACTCCTCAGATGGCAAGCTAGCCCAGTCTCCTGGCCGGCAGAGCCGTATGCACTCGTCCGGGCTCTCACCTAGCGCGGTAACGGCACATCGGGACTCCCCCGCCTTCGGCCAGCACACCCTCGGCGCGAAGCCGAGCCAGCTGCTCGGCGGCGAGGTGTGGCGCGGGGGTGCCGTCGGTGCGTAACACCCGGTGCCACGGCAGGTCGTGGCCGTCCTCGGCGAGGATCCGGCCCACCAGCCGGGCCCGACCCGGTAACCCGGCGCGGGCAGCGACGTCTCCGTAGGCCAGCACCGAGCCTGCCGGGATGGCAGCTACCACGCCGCGTATCCGCTCCAGATCCTCGACGTCCATCGCCGCCATCCTCCCGCGCCACGGACTGTCACAGCGGCGTGGTTGCATGCGCAGCGTGTCCACTCTGGTTCGTTCCGTAACCGCAGCGGCGCCCTGGACCGCCGTCTGGGGGTCCGACGCCCGCCGAGTCCTAGAGCACGGCGGCGGGCCGCTGCGGGTACTGGGCGGCCCGGGCACCGGCAAGACCACGCTCGTGGCGCACACCGTCGCCGACCGGGTGCTTAGCGGGGTGGACCCCGAGCGGGTGCTGGTGCTCACCTCCAGTCGCCGCGCAGCCGCGGACCTGCGGGAACGCATCGTGGAGCGGCTCGCAGCGCACGATGTCACGCCCACCGTGCGGGAACCGTTGGTGCGCACCGTGCATTCCTACGCCTTCGCCTTGCTGCGTCTGCAGGCGTCCCTGCGGGACCTTCCCCCGCCGCGGTTGCTCTCCGGTCCCGAACAGGACGTGGTGGTCCGGGAGCTGCTCGCGGGCGAGCGCGAGGCCGGGGGCCGGGGCTGGCCGTCCGGGCTGCGTCCGGCCCTGGGTCTGCCGGCCTTCGCCGCCGAGCTGCGGGATCTGCTGCTGCGCGCTGCGGAACGCGGCCTGGGGCCGGAGGACCTTATCGCGCTGGGCCGTACGAGCGGACGCGCGGAGTGGGTGGCCGCCGGGCGCTTCTTCCGAAGCTATGAGCAGGTGACGCTGCTCCGCGGGTCGGTGGGCACCGTCGCACCGCAAGCCACTGCCCCCGCGCTGGACGCCGCCGAGCTGGTGTCCGCGGCGCTGCTGGTGCTCGACACCGACGCCGAGGTGCTGCGCAGGGAGTGCGACCGGGTACGCCACCTCATTGTCGACGACGCGCAGCACCTCGACCCGCTGCAGGCCGCCCTGGTGAACCGGCTCGGTGCGGGCGCCAGCGAACTGCTGCTGGTGGGCGACCCGGACCAGACAGTCTTCTCCTTTCGCGGCGCCGACGCTGGCCTGCTCACCTCCGGCGGCTCCGCGGTTGTCCGGCTGTGCACCGATCACCGGATGGCTCCGGCGGTGCGGTCCGCGGTGTGCCGGCTCGCCGCCCGGCTGCCCGGCCCGCGTGCCGACCTGCACGGCCCGGCAGGGGAGCAGCCCCGCGGGGAGGTCGCCGTCCGGGTGTTCGGCTCCGCCGCGGTCGAGGCGTCCTGGGTGGCCGACCAGTGCCGCCGCGCCCACCTCCTGGACGGAGTGGCTTGGGCGGACATGGCCGTGCTGGTGCGCTCCACGGGCCGCACGCTGCCAGTGCTGCGTCGGGCGCTGCTCGCTGCGGGAGTGCCGGTGGCGGTGCCGCGCGAGGAGCTGCCGGTGGCCCGCCACGGCGCGGTGCTCCCGCTGCTGGCGGTGCTGCGCTGCGCGGCGCAGCCTGCCGCCCTCGACGAGGAGACGGCAGCTGCCCTGCTCGCCTGCCCACTGGGCGGGGCGGACCCGCTGGCGTTGCGAAGGCTTCGCCGGGAGCTGCGGCGTCGCGAGCTCGCCGCCGGCGGTGAACGGACCAGTGGCGCACTACTGGTCGACGTGCTGCGGCGTGAGGATCAGCTTGACGGGCTCGATGACCGCACCGCGGCCCCCGCCAGGAGGCTGGCCGCCCTGCTCACCACCGCCGCTCGCGCGACCCGGGGCGGGGCCAGCGCCGAGGAGGTGCTGTGGCGGGTGTGGCAGGCTAGTGGGCTCGCGCACCGCTGGGCCGCTACCGCGGTGCGCGGCGGCCCGGCTGGTGCGCAGGCCGATCGGGACCTCGACGTCGTGGTTGCGCTGTTCGATGCTGCAGCCCGTTATGCCGATCGGCTGCCCGGTGCCGACGGTGGCCCAGCCGGTGTGCTCGGCTTCTGTGACTACGTCACCGACCAGCAGATACCCGGCGACTCGCTGGCACCGCGCTCGCCACAGGGGGAGGCGGTCGCGGTGCTCACCGCGCATGCCGCGGCAGGCCGGGAATGGTCACTGGTCGCGGTGCCCGGGGTGCAGGAGGGCAGCTGGCCCGATCTGCGGCTGCGTGGCTCCCTGCTTGGCGTGGAGCATCTGGTCGACATCACCGCGGGCGTCGAATCCGCCGCAGTGTCGCGTACCGCGCCGCTGCTCGCCGAGGAGCGGCGGCTGCTGCTGGTGGCGGCCAGCCGCGCCCGGCACCGGTTGCTGGTCAGCGCGGTGCGCGGGGACGACGAGCAGCCCTCCCGATTCCTCGACGAGCTGGAGGGCACTGACGCCTCGGTGGACGAGCGGCCGGTGGCTGCCCGGGGCCGTAGCCTGAGCTTGCCTGAGCTCGTCGCCGAGCTGCGCCGGGTGTGCTGCGATCCGGCCGAGGACGGCTCCCGGCGACAGCACGCGGCGGCTGGCCTAGCACAGTTGGCGCAAGCTGGGGTGCCCGGCGCGGACCCCGATTCCTGGTACGGGCTGGGGCCGCCGTCAAGCCATTCCCCGCTGCGGGTGCAGGGCGAGCCGGCCCGGGTGTCGCCGTCGCTGGTGGAGCTGGTGTCGAGCTGCCCGCTGCGCTGGCTACTTACTCGGCACGGGGGCGAGGACGTGCTGGCCCTGCCCGCGATCACCGGATCGCTGGTGCACGGGCTGGTGCAGGCTGCGGCGGCCGGCGCTACCGATGAGCAGCTGGAGCAGGCCCTGACCGTCGCCTGGACCGGCGTCGACGCAGGCGCCCCGTGGTACTCCCGCAGTGAGCAGCAGCGGGTGCGCCAGATGGTGGCGATGTTCCGTCACTGGTGGCGCGACAGCCGCGGCGAGCTGACCGAGGTCGGCTGCGAGCAGGAGGTCGAAGTACGGCTTCCTCCTGCTGATGGCGCCGCTGCCGTGCTGCTGCGCGGGCGGGTGGATCGGCTGGAGCGCGACCGCCAGGGCCGCCCGGTGATCGTCGACGTGAAGAGCAGCAAGACCCCGGTCAGCAAGCAGGCCGCCCAGGAACATGCTCAGCTGGCCACTTACCAGCTCGCCGCCGCGCACGGTGCCTTCGCCGGATTCGGCTTGGCGGCCGAACCCGGCGGGGCCCGTATCGTCCAGGTCTCCGCGCGCACGGCGGCGGCGGTGCAGCGCGACCAGCAGCCGTTGGACGAGCTGGCCCTGGCGCGCTGGGGCGACGTCGTGCGCGAGGCCGCCCGGCGTACCGCGGGGCCCGAGTTCGTCACCATCGACAACGGTGACTGCGCGCAGTGCCCCTCGCAGGTTGCGTGCCCGCTGCACGAATCTGGCCGCCAGGTGACCGGATGATGCCAGTAGGCGACGCCGCCTGCATCGGGCCGGCCGAACTCGCTGCGGAACTCGGCATTGCGTCGCCCACCGCGGAGCAGACCGAGGTCATCGCCGCTGACCCCCACGCGCCTACTCTCGTGGTTGCCGGCGCCGGATCGGGCAAAACCGAGACGATGGCGGCGCGGGTGGTGTGGCTAGTCGCCAACGGGTATGTCACCCCCGAGGGCGTGCTCGGCCTGACCTTCACCCGCAAGGCCGCCCAGCAGCTCGCCGAGCGAGTGCGGGCGCGGTTGCGTCGGCTCGCCGGCTCGAGGGTGCTGGATCGGTTGGACCCGACCGGAGCGCGCCGGGCGGCGGTGCTAGCTGGTGAGGCCACCGTGCTGACCTATCACGCCTACGCCGGGCGGCTGGTTGCCGAGCACGCGCTGCGGCTTCCCACCGATCCAGGGGCCCGGCTGCTGACCGAGACCGGCGCGTGGCAGCTCGCCCACCGGGTCACCGCCGGCTGGGAACCCGACCTCGACCTGGACGGGAAGGTGCCCCGTACGGTCACCGGTTGGGTGCTCGCCCTGGCCGGCCAACTTGCGGAGCATCTGTGCGAGCCGGCGCAACTGCGGGAATCCACCGAGGCGATGATCACCGCGTTGGTCACGGCTCCTCCTGGCCCGCGCCAGCGCGGCTCGCTGCGCGCTGAACTCAAGCCGGTGACCCAGGGCCAGCGGGCCAGACTGGCGATTCTGCCGCTGGTGGAACGCTACACCGAGCTCAAGCGGCGTGAGGCTGTCCTCGACTTCGGCGACCAGATGGGTATCGCTGCCCTGCTGGCGCGTGACCACCCCGAGGTCGGTGGGGCTGAGCGGGCCCGCTTCGGCGCCGTGCTGCTGGACGAGTACCAGGACACCGGGCATGCCCAGCGGGTCCTGCTGCGGTCGTTATTTGGCAGTGCTGTCACGCCTGGGGTTGCGCTGTCCGGGGCGGCGATCCCGGTCACCGCGGTCGGCGACCCATGCCAATCGATCTACGGCTGGCGCGGCGCCTCGGCGGCCAACCTGCCGCGATTCACCACAGACTTTCCCCGGTCGGACGGAACCCCAGCGGTGACTCGCGGACTGCTCACCAGCTTCCGCAACCCCCCGCCGGTACTCGCGGTGGCCAACGCGGTCTCCGGTGCGCTGCGTGCTGGACCGGTGCGGGTCGGTGAACTGCGCTCCCGGGACGGGACCGGGCCCGGCGAGGTTCGCTGCGCGTTGCTGCCCGACGTCCGTGCCGAGGTGAGCTGGGTCGCCACCGCCGTCGCCGACAGCTGGCATCTAGCAGTGGCTGACCGCGGTGTCCCGCCGACCGCCGCGGTGCTGGTACGTCGCCGCGCGGACATGGCGATGGTGGCCGCCGCGTTGCGCGCCCACGGCGTCCCTGTCGAGGTGGTGGGCTTGGGCGGGCTGCTGGACACGCCAGAGGTCCGCGATCTGGTGAGCGTGCTGCGGCTGCTCGTCGACCCGCTGGCCGGCACCGCCGCGGTGCGGCTGCTGGCCGGTGCGCGGTGGCGGATCGGCGCGGCCGACCTGGCCGCGCTGTGGCGGCGCGCCCGAGAGCTCGCGATGGACCATCGGGCCCCGGTGGGCCCGGGCTCCGCCCCACAGGAGATGCTGGCCGCGCTGCCCGGAGCGCTACCCGGGGAACACGCCGACCAGGCCGGGCTGATCGACGCGCTGGATTCGCTTGGCGATCCGGCCCAATACTCCGAACTGGGCTACCAGCGGCTGCGCGCCCTGGCCGCCGAGCTGCGGGCGCTGCGGCGCCGGGTCACCCAGCCGCTGACCGACCTGGTCGCCGACGCCGAGCGGACCCTGCTGCTGGACACCGAATCGCTGGCCCGTCCTGGCCCCGCCGGCCGGGCTCACCTGGATGCCTTTGCCGACGTGGTCGCGGACTTCGCTTCGGCCTGCCCGCTGGCCGGCCTGCCCGCGCTGCTGGACTACCTGGCTACCGCCGAGGACGCCGAGGACGGTCTGGAGCCGGGTGAGGTCGAGGTCGCTCACGACCGGGTTCAGGTCCTCACCGTGCACGCTGCCAAGGGCCTGGAATGGGAGGTGGTGGCTGTCCCCCACCTGGTGGATGGGGTGTTCCCGGCGGCCAAGAAGAGTTCGTCGTGGCTGAAGACCGTCACCGAGCTGCCGGTAGCGCTGCGCGGTGACCGCGCCGACCTACCCCAGTTAGCGCCGCCGGTCGGTGCCGACCAGAAGGAGCTCGGGGAGGCGCTGTCCGCACACGAGGCGGCCTTTGACGCCCGCCGGCTGACCGAGGAGCGCCGGCTGCTGTATGTGGCACTCACCCGTGCCCAGCGGACCTTGCTGGTCAGCGGCCACCATTGGGCCGAGACCGGGAGCGCACCCAGATCGCCCTCGGACTTCCTGCTGGAGGTCCGCGACGTGGAACACTGTGTGATCGATCAGTGGGCCCCAGCACCCAGTGATGGCGAGCCCAACCCGCTGGACACCGCGCCGCGGCAGGCGACCTGGCCGACCGACCCGCTCGGCGCCCGCCGGGACGCCGTGGCTGAGGGCGCCCAGCTGGTTCGTGACGCGCTGGCACTCGTGAGTGCGAAACAGTGTGATCACACTGTTTCGCACTCACGAGGCTGGCAGCAGGAGATCGATGTGCTGCTCGCCGAGCGGGACGCCCGCCGCGCCCCGCAGCGGGTCGTCCTGCCCGCGCACCTGTCGGTGAGCCAGCTCGTGGAGCTCGCCGACGATCCGTCGGCGCTGGCCGCGCGGCTGCGCAGGCCGCTGCCGTTCCCGCCGAACCCGATGGCGCGTCGCGGTACCGCGTTCCACGCGTGGCTGGAACGCCGGTTCGGCTCCACGCGGCTGATCGATCACGATGAGCTGCCCGGTGCCGCCGACGCCGGCGCCGCCCCGAACACCGAACTTGGATTGCTGCAGACGGCTTTCCTCGCCAGCGAATGGGCGGTCCGCAGCCCGCATGATGTCGAGGTGCCCTTCGAGACTGTGCTCGACGGCGTGGGTCTGCGCGGCCGGATGGATGCCGTGTTCGCCGACGCCGACGGTGGCTGGACGGTGGTCGACTGGAAGACTGGGGCGGTGCCCGACGAGGCCACGCTGCACGCGGTGAGCGTTCAGCTCGCCGCCTACCGGCTGGCCTGGTCGGCACTGTCCGGCGCCCCGCTGAACCGCGTCCGGGCGGCGTTCCACTATGTCCGCGACGACCGCACGATACGACCCGCTGACCTGCTCGACGCCGACGGATTGCAGGATCTGCTGCGCGCCATCCCCGTCGGCTGATCGCGAGGCCGACTGATCGAGAACCGGGTCGTGGAGACGGCGTCATCGGCGTGTGTTGGTACTCAGCGTCTGCGATCTCCGTAGAATATCGCTGCCCACTACGCGTTGAAAAGCAACACCACTGCTAGGTAGTCCACCTGAGGATTTACGTGCGACTACCGATTGCCGCCTGGCCTTACTCCTCGGCAGGGTATGTAGTGCCGAATCGGAAATGCCACCGATGAAGTGTTTTCTGTGCCCGGGGCCAACCGGGCCATCTTTACGAGGAGGACTTGATGTCTGATGCACTGAGCTTTGTGGAGATCGACGGGCAGCACGTGGAGCTGCTGCCGGCGCGTACCGTCCTGTCGCTGTTCAGCGGTTGCGGCGGTTGCGGCGGCCCAGAGGGCGGCGACGCCGGCTACACCGGCCAGGGCGGCACCGGCGGCGCGGGTAAAGGCGAGGCGGCGTTCCTGCACAACTGGTTCTACATCGAGGATGGCGACGTGTACAACAACGTCACCGGTGCGACCGGCGGATCCGCCGACGGTGGTGGCGCTACTGGCGGTGCTGGCGTCGCCAAGTAGTCCTGAGCCGGGAAAGTGCTGCCGTGCGATCAGGTATTGCGCGGTGCGCCGTTCGGCAGGGAGGGGCGGCCGGAACGCGGCCACCCCTCCCTGCCGAGTTAGTTGGCTGAAACGAAATTGGTTGTTCATTTTGGAACATCGTCACGCCTGCGGCCTGCGACGATGTCAATTTGGGTGAACTTCTTCATTACAGCTCCTTAACGCTAAAGAGGTTTCGCCTCGGACCGCCGAGGTGGTGGCTGGGTTGGTAGGTGACGTCGTCGTGGGATGAGGCCAGGCTGGTTGGGTTGACCGCTGCCTGGGGGTGGGTCATGGCGACTCGTGTGGTGGACGTGAACGACATCCTTGAGGGGCATGTCGGTCTGGATCTGGAGTGTTTCGACCGGATCTATCTCAACGGGTGGGTGCCGACCCTGCAGGTGCCTGGTCAGGTGGTCGGTTTCTTGACCAGGCATCTGGGGTTCCCGATCCCGTCTCCAGCGGTCCTGGAGCGGATTGGGCTGGGGTTCCGTAAGGCGGTCACCGAGTTCGCCGCCGAGGGCGGCATCCCGGTGGTTCGCTTCGCCAAGGGGCAGCGCAAGCTGGAGGTGATGCGTCCGCACCTGGAGGGGCTGGTCCGGGCCGGGCGGACCGGGGTGGCCGCGGTCGGGGTGGCTCAGGAGTTCCAGCGGGTGTTCACCGGCAGCACCTATCACTGTGATGAGGGTGGTGGTGGGATTCCGCGGTTCGGTTACGCCAAGGCCGATCGCCGGGCGACTGCCTATTATTTCTATCTGGTCGATGAGGACTTCGGGCCGGCTTTTATCAAGGTGTGCGCGTATTTTCCCTATCCGGTCAAGATCTGGCTCAACGGCCACGAATATGCCAAGCGTAAAGCGAGAGCGGCGGGGATCGGATTCACTGAGCTGGACAACGGGTTCGCCGCCACCGATGACGCTGCCGGGCTGCAGCGGATCTGCGACATGCTGGGGCCGGGGGTAATCCGGGTGTTCTGCGAGCGCTGGTGGGCGAGGCTACCGTTGCCGCTGACCGAGGCCGACCGGGCCGCGGGGTACTGGTGGGACATCTCGATGCGTCAGGTCGAGGTCTCCCGCACGATCGTGTTCACCGCACCCCGCCATGCCCGCGGGTTCTTCGAGGTGTTGTGCACCGACAACCTCGACATCGGCCGACCGGAGGAGATGCAGATCATCTTCGGTCGCCGGGTGACCACCCCACCACCCGGGGGTTACCGCACCCGCCTGCTGCGCACCGGCGACGAGGTCACCCTCAACGCCTGCTTCCGGCACTCCCGGGTGAAGTCCTCCCTCAAATGCGGCCGAGCCTTCCGGATCGAGACCGTGGTCAATGACCCCGGTGACCTCGGGCTACTGCGCGGTCTGGCCCATCTAGAGGAATTGTCGGTTAAAGCCCGTGACGTCAACCGCCGCATGGTCGATGCTTTGCGTGTCGGTCAGGGTTGTGTTCTTGCGAGCCCAGCCTTTGAGCGGATCGCGCGACCAACCCTTCAGGAGGGTCGGAGGGCCCCGGCCCTGCGGTTCGGCGACCCTCGGGTCATGGCTCTGGCCGGCGCCTTGTGCGCCCTCGTGCACACCATCACCGGGTTCACCAACCGGAGCCTTCGCGCCCAGGTGAGCACCCTGCTCGGTGTGCCGTACTCGAAAAGCCAGATGAGCTATGACCTACGCCGACTCCGACTCAAATGCATGATCACCCGGCTGCCCCACACCAACACCTACGTCCTGACCGACGAGGGCCAGCGAGTCGCGATCTTCTACACCAAAGTCCACAACCGGCTGCTGCGACCACTGCTGGCCGCCCACGACCCACCCGCACCCCTTGCCCTACGCCAAGCCCTCCGGGTGATCAACCACCACATCGATGACTACATCACCGAGGCCCGCATGACCGCCTGAAACTTGACTCAAGTGTCAACGTTCTAGGGACCAAGGAGCCCTACGTCCCGTCCGAGACTGCGCTCGGAAGGAATGGCCCCTTCGGGGCAGCGTTGGCCGCCGGTGATCGCGGTGGGGGTGGGATCACTACGGTGTCACGGTGCGTGACGAGCTCACCGAACGCTATGGCGATCTTCTGGCG
>DASYIL010000101.1:0-4941 GCA_035997545.1 Pseudonocardiaceae bacterium | reverse complement strand
GGGGAGCGGATGCGAACGGCTCAGCCCACAACCGGACAGTATCGTACAGCTGCCTAAAGGGCGATATATATCCACGGCAGCATGTCCCCGCCCCGAACCACTACCTTGCGACTGAGTACGCGCCCAGCGAGGTTCTTGACGACCTCGCTGCAGATCCGAGCAAGCGGGGACGCTTCTGAGCTGCGACGGACTGGCGACTCTCAGCGCACGGCGGTGGGGGTTCAAGTCCGAGGGGGGACCTGACCCATAACCCCACCCTGGTCCACCGCACTGAGCTGCAGCTTCCGTGAGAAGTTCGACGAGGGCAACCAGAGTCGGTGGCTAACAGCTCGGCACGCAGGTGGTGCGCGCTGGGACAGCGTTGCCGTGTAACAGTGACGCTGCATCGGTCGGAAGCGTCAGTGGGTTAGGCGATGTGCTCCGGTCAGGGCCTATACCAGGAGACATGCCCGTACAGCAAGAGACAACACCCCACCATACGGCAGAGTTCGCTAATATACCCCTGAGCCGCATGCGCCGAGCTGCCATCTACTGCCGGATTAGCGATGATCGAGAAGGCGCCGGGCTGGGTGTTGCCCGCCAGGAAGCGGACTGTCGTGAGCGGGCAGAGAGACTCGGCTGGGTAGTCGCTGGCCTGTACGTGAACAACGATCTGTCGGCCTACTCAGGCAGGGTTCGACCCGAGTACGACGCATGCTCGATGATCTTCGGTCAGATGTTGCGGATGCGGTGATCTCCTGGCACACCGATCGCCTGCATCGGTCGCCCCGCGAGCTCGAGGAGTTCATCGACATCTGTGAGCGGGGCGGGTGTGGCGGTCGAAACAGTCAAGGCTGGACCAGTAGACCTCTCGACGCCGGCAGGTCGGGCTGTTGCTCGGACGCTCGGAGCATGGGCGCGCTACGAGAGTGAGCACAAGGCTGAACGGAATCGTCGGAAGGCGTTGGAGCTGGCGCAGGCCGGGAAGATCCAGGGCGGCGGTCCCCGACCGTTCGGCTACGAACGAGATCGCATGGCGGTCCGTGAGTCCGAGGCAGAGCTGATCAGGGAATGGGTGCGTCGAGTGCTGGCCGGTGAGCCAGTGCGGACTCTTGCCCGTGATCTCAACAGCCGTGGGATACAGAGCTCGACCGGTAAGCAGTGGTCTGCGCAAACGCTCAAGCGTATGCTCGTCTCAGGCAGAATCTCGGGGCAACGCGATCATCATCCCCAATCGAATACTGGGAACAAACGGCCCCTCGGGTGAGATCGTCGCTGACGCCGTATGGCCGGCGATCATCAGCAAGGAAGACACGGTCCGGCTCCGTGCGCTACTGATGGACCCTGGTCGGCGGCTTACTCCAGCCACGCCTAGACGATGCATGCTGACTGGGATTTTGCGGTGCGCCCAGTGCGGTTCAGCTATGTGTGGTCGGCCGCGGGAGGATGGCCGTATGCGGTATGTCTGCAACAAAATGCCGGGCAATAATCACTGCGGGAAGACTTACGTTCTTGCCTCATCGGCAGACGAGCACGTGACCCAGATGGTGAAGGTCGCGTTGGACTCGCCGGATTTCCTCAAGACACTCCAGGCGAGGGGGCGGAGCGACGGAGACGACTCGGTACTTGAGCAGATGACGGCTGATCAGAGCAAGCTTAAAGAGCTAGCTGCGGACTACGCAACTGATGTGATCACTCGTAAAGAGTGGCTACGAGCGCGTGAGCTCCTAGAAGCCCGTTTAGAGGCCGCTCGCAAACGCTTGAGTACTAACAGTCGACCGCAGTGTCAAGGGACACGCCGACCTGAACGGTGGCGGACGCGAGACGTGAACGGTGGTGGACAATAGAGCTGAACGGTGGTGGCCACCGGATCTGCCCGGAGGGGTGGTGGCCACCGGCCGTGTGGTCGGGTCAGGTCAAGGTTTTGACTCCTTGTCCGGTGAGGGCTTGGGAGAGTCGCACGCTGTCGCCGCTGGTTTGGCAGAGGTGGGCGTGGTGGAGGAGCCGGTCGACGGTGGCGGTGGCCAGGGTCTTGGGCATGAGTTCGTCGAATCCTGAGGGGTGCAGATTCGAGGAGACCGCGATGCTGCGGCGTTCGTAGGCGGCGTCGACGAGTCGGTAGAGTCCTTCGGCAGCGTCGGGTCCCACGGGGAGCAGCCCGATGTCATCAATGACGACGAGGTCGGCGCGCAGGATCTTGCTGATGGCTTTGGTGACTGAGTCGTCGGCGCGGTGGCGGCGGACCAGGACCCCGAGGGCTTCGAGGGTGAACCAGGCGACGTGTTTGCCGGCTTCGACGGCGGTCTGGCCCAGGGCTTCGAGGAGGAAGGTCTTGCCGGTGCCGGCTGGTCCGCAGACCACCAGGTTCTCCGCCCGGCTGATCCATTCCAGGGTTTGAAGCGCGGCCTGGGTGGGGGCGGGGATGGAGGATAGTGCCTGGTCCCAGCCATCGAAGGTTTTCCCGGTGGGAAACGCCGCGCGGGCGCGGCGGGTGGCCAGCGAGGAGCGGTCGCGGCCGGCGATCTCCTCGGTGAGCAGTACCCGCAGGACTTCGGCGGGGTCCCAGCGTTGGGCCTTGGCGGTGGCCAGCACCTCGGGGGCGGTCCGGCGGATGTGCGGGAGCCGCATCCGGCGTAGCAGTGCCTCGAGTTGGTCGTCGAGCGGCGGCGGGGTCGGGGTGCGGGTGGTCATGGCTGCTCCCGGTCCGCGTCGAGCGCTCGGTCGGGGTTGAGCAGGGTGTGGATCCGGTCGATGATGTACTCCAGGAAACAGGTCATGCCGTCGCGGTCGGGGCTGCCGGCGAAATGCCGGGTCAGGTCGCGCGCGGTGGCGTCGGTGGCGTGCTCGAGCCAGTACGCCAGCCGGCTGATCAGCGTTGCCCAGGCCGTCAGCTCACATGCCGCGACGCCAACGGGCCGGTCGGGGTCGGTGCCCGGGGGGTTGAACAGGGTGGGGTCGTGGTAGTTCACGACGTCACCTCCGGTTCGCCGAAGCCGGCCCAGCCCGCGGTGCCCTGGGCCAGGGTGTGACCCTCACTGGCCTGGCTGCGTGGCCCGGGGGTGGCCTGGGCTTGGTGGGTCAGGATCGCGGTGAGGTCACCGTCGGCGAAGCGGCCCGCGGTGGCGGCCTGGCCCAGCGCCCGGTCCACGACGACGGCCGGGTGCAGGGCGGCCAGCTGCACGGCCTCGGCCATCTTGGCCCGCACCCGGGTGGCACCGGCCGCACCGGCCTCGGTCAGCCACAACGCCGCCCCGTCGCCGATCGCGAGGAACGCGGCCTCGGCGCTGCTGCGGGCCCGCGGCGTGCGAGACAGCACCCCGGGCGGGGCCGGGGGGAAATGCGCGTCGTCGAGGCGCGGGCTGCCCGGGGTGGTCACCGCATGCCGGGCCACCTCCACCGGCCCGGCGGTGCTGACGTGCACGATGACGACCTGCTCACCGTGGCGACGCACCCACACCCGCTCACCGGCCAGCGTGTGCGGCACCGAGTACTGCCCGACCTCGAAGCTGACCATCGGGGTGGTGAGCCCCACCGTGCGCATCATCCCGAACGCGGCCGTGAACGGCGCCGCGGGCAGCGGATGCAACCGGTGCGCCTCCTCGGCGAGCATCTCGACCGGGGTGCGGCGGGTGACCCGATGCACCCGGGAGTTGACCTGGTCGCAGAACGCGGCGCACGCCGCCTCCAGCTCAGCGAACGAGGCATACTCCTGCAGCAGGTTGGCCTCGGTGGGCACCAGATCGGCCTTGGCGACCCGCACACAGGCTTCCGACCCGCCCTTGGTGGCTGGATCCGCCGGCACACACGTCGCCACCGTCAACCCGTAATGCGCACCGAAGGCCACCGTCGCCGTGTTGCGCACCGGCACCCCCGCGACATGCTCGATGGTGACCGTCTTCTCGTTGTCGGTCAGCAGATACGTCGCCCACCCCACCGGTGCGGCGCAGCGCCGCGTCGATCGCGGCGAACACACTGGGCTGGCTTTTGTCCAGAAGCGGTAACACCACCCGAAACCGGCACCACGCCAACCAGAGACAGAACAAGATCGTCGGCACACCGGCCACCCGGGGGCCATCCCCGAAGTCGTACTGCGCCCACATCCCCGGCTCCGACCTGTTGACTGAACTACGGGAGGCGATCCGCCAGGTCAGGGTGCAAATCCTTACGTGGGTGGTTACGGTCTCCGCTCATGATCGAACAGGAAGATCCGCACCGGGATCTCGGCTCGTTGGTCGTGCCGCGGGTGGGGGCGCTGGCGGAGACGGCGGATCCGTGGGAGCCCTACCGGCTCGTTGATCCTTCGGGCGAACCGGTGGCCGCAGTGACCTCGTATTTGCACGACTTACAAGCGGCCGGGCGGTCGGAGACCACGCAGCGGTCGTATGGAATGGCGTTGCTTCGCTGGTTCCGTTTCCTCTGGGCAGTCGAGGTTGTCTGGAGCCAGGCCACTCGGACCGAGGCTCGTGACTTCAGCAGGTGGATCCAGATCGCGGGCAAGCCACCCAAGTCGCACTGGAGATCGCCGGACAAAGCTTTGGCTTCCTCTGTGACACAAGCGATAGCACCGAACCTGATCACCGGGAAGAGAGCTCCCGGACAGAAGTACGCATCCTCGACGGCAGCGCACTGCGAGAGCGTGCTGCGTCAGTTCTACGCCCATCACCTCGAGGTCGGGTCCGGGCCACTGGTGAACCCGTTCCCGCTGGCACGGTCCAAGCGTGCGCATGCGCACCGCAACCCCATGGACCCCTTCCGGGGCGAGCGTGCGGGATTGTTCCGGCCGCGGGCCACCAAGAGGATCCCGCGCCAGATCCCCGACGAGACGTTCAACGAGTTATTCGCGCAGCTGTCCTCGCACCGGGACCGGGCACTGGTCGCGTTCTGGATCTCCACCGGGGCTCGAGCCTCCGAACTGCTGGGCGTGCTGCGCTCGGGCGCGGACCCGGGTCAGCAGCTGATCAC
>DASYIL010000100.1:0-16732 GCA_035997545.1 Pseudonocardiaceae bacterium | reverse complement strand
GCACGCAACGCCACTCACGAGCTCAGCGACGCGCGGCCGATGAGCAGGACGGCACTCGCGGCGGCCACTACAAGCACCGTCCACCGCGTCCAGCCGTTGTCGAGCACCCGGCGCGAGCTGGCCCGGAGCGCGAAACCGACGCGGAGGCCACTCACGAGGTGCGTTGCGCCATACCTCGCAGCACATACTGCAGGATCCCGCCGTGGCGGTAGTACTCAGCCTCACCAGGAGTGTCGATGCGCAGCACGGCGTCGAACTTCACCGGGTTCGTCCCCGCGCGAGTGGCCGTAACGTGCACCGTACCGGGGATGGAGCCGTTGTTGAGCGCGGTGACGCCGGAGATGTCGAAGGTCTCGGTGCCGTCCAGCCCCAGTGAGGAGGCCGACTCGCCTGGCGGGAACTGCAGCGGAAGCACGCCCATTCCGATCAGGTTGGAGCGGTGGATGCGTTCGAACGACTCGACGAGGACCGCGCACACCCCGAGCAGCAGGGTGCCCTTGGCCGCCCAGTCCCGCGACGAGCCCGAGCCGTACTCCTTGCCACCCAGGACCACTAGCGGGATGCCGGCCTCGGCGTAGCGCTGCGCGGCGTCGTATATGGACACCGGCTCAGCACCGCCGGACTTTGCGGTGAAATCGCGGGTGTAACCGCCGCTGACGTCGTTCAAGAGCAGGTTGCGCAGCCGGATGTTCGCGAACGTGCCGCGGATCATCACCTCGTGATTGCCCCGGCGGGATCCATAGGAGTTGAAGTCCCGGCGCGCCACACCGCGCTCGGACAGGTAGCGGCCGGCGGGGGAGTCTTCCTTGATCGACCCGGCGGGGGAGATGTGGTCGGTCGTCACCGAGTCGCCAAGCAACGCCAGCACTCGGGCACCGGAGATGTCGGCTACTGGCCGCGGTTGTGCCGCCATGCCTTCGAAATACGGTGGCTTGCGGATATAGGTGGACTCGGGGTCCCAGGTGAAGGTCTCCCCCGCCGGGGTCGGGAGCGACTGCCAGCGGTCGTCGCCGGCGAAGACGTCGGCGTAGTCCTTGGCGAACATCTCCTGACTGATCGCGAACTCGATCACCTTCTGGATCTCTTCCTGCGAGGGCCAGATGTCAGCCAGGTAGACCGGGTTGCCGTGGCCGTCGAGGCCCAACGGCTCGCTGGCGAAGTTGACGTCCATCGTTCCCGCCAGCGCGTAGGCGATCACCAACGGGGGTGAGGCAAGGTAGTTCATCATGACGTCCGGGTTGATCCGGCCCTCGAAGTTGCGGTTGCCCGACAGCACGCTGACCACCGCGAGGTCGGCGTCGTGGACAGCGTGCGAGACCTCCTCGAGCAGTGGGCCTGAGTTGCCGATGCAGGTGGTACAGCCGTAGCCGACCAGGTGGTAACCCAGCTTCTCCAGATACGGCCACAGGCCGGCCTTCTCGTAGTAGTCGGTGACCACCTGGGAGCCGGGAGCCAGCGACGTCTTCACCCACGGCTTGACGGTCAGGTCGCGGTCGACTGCGTTGCGGGCCAGTAGCGCTGCACCGATCATCACCGACGGGTTCGAGGTGTTGGTGCACGAGGTGATCGAGGCGATCACCACCGCGCCGTGGTCGATCTCGTATCCGGCTCCCTCGGCGGTACGCACCGGTGTGGGGCAGCTGGGACGGCCCTGCGCACCGGACGCGTCGGCGATCGTCGTGCCGAACGCCCCGTCGCCGTTGCTGCTGCTCACCGCGGGTGCATCGCTGGCCGGGAAGGATTCCTCGCCCGCCTCGTCCACCGTTGACTTCGCCGGCTCCTTGACGGAGGCGTAGTTGACCAGCGCGCGGCGGAACGCGGCCTTGGCGTCGGACAGCGCGATGCGGTCCTGCGGGCGCTTGGGTCCGGCGATGCAGGGGACCACGGTGGACAGATCCAGCTCGACGTACTCAGAGTAGGTGGCTTCCCGGCTCGGGTCGTGCCAGAGGCCCTGCTCCTTGGCGTAGGCCTCGACCAGCGCGAGCTGCTCGGTAGGGCGGCCGGTGAACTTCAGGTAGCGGATGGTCTCCTCGTCGATCGGGAAGATCGCGCAGGTGGAGCCGAACTCGGGACTCATGTTGCCGATGGTGGCGCGGTTGGCCAGTGGCACCGCCGCCACGCCTTCGCCGTAGAACTCGACGAATTTCCCGACCACGCCGTGGCGGCGCAGCATCTCAGTCATGGTGAGGACGACGTCGGTGGCCGTCGCCCCGGGTGGGATGGAGCCGCTGAGCTTGCAGCCGACCACCTGCGGGATGAGCATAGACACCGGCTGGCCGAGCATCGCAGCCTCGGCCTCGATGCCGCCCACGCCCCACCCCAGCACGCCCAACCCGTTGACCATGGTGGTGTGGCTGTCGGTGCCCACCACGGTGTCCGGGTAGGCTTGGCCGTTGCGGGTCATCACAGAGCGGGCCAGGTGCTCGATATTGACCTGGTGCACGATCCCGGTTCCTGGCGGGACCACCCTGAACTGGTCAAAGGCGTCCTGACCCCAGCGCAGGAACTGGTAGCGCTCCCGGTTTCGCTGGTACTCCAGGTCGACATTGCGCTGGAATGCGTCCAGACGGCCGAACACGTCGGCGATCACCGAGTGATCGATCACCAGCTCGGCCGGAGTCAGCGGATTCACCGCCTGCGGGTCGCCACCCAGCGCGATCACCGCCTCCCGCATCGTGGCCAGATCGACCGCGCAGGGCACCCCGGTGAAGTCCTGCATGATCACCCGAGCCGGGGTGAACTGGATCTCTGTGGACGCTGTGGCCTGGGCGTCCCAACCGACAAGCGCGTCGATGTGCTCGGCCGTGACGTGCGCGTCAGCAGCGTCTGATTCGAAGCGCAGCAGGTTCTCCAGCAGCACCTTCAGGCTGTAGGGCAGGTCACGCCAGTGTTCGCCGATCCGCTGGTCCAGCTCGGCCAACCGGAACATCTCGTAGCAAGCATCCCCGACGGACAGCGTGCCTCGAGTGCCGAAGGTGTCAGCGCTGGCTGCTGCGTGAGTCACGGGCTACTCCTCTCGGAGGGTCAAGCTGGTGCCCTCACCGTGACTCTACGTCTACTCACCCGCCGGTGCGATTTAGTGGGCGAAGCCTTAACAGCTAGGTAAAGCGCCCGAGAGATCGTGTTAACTCCCAGTCGGTGGATACGTCGGCGGGGTCCCTCTATCAGGGGTTGCCCGCGCGGGATACCGCACCGCCACTGGGAAGATCCAGAAGTTCAAGCTGCGCCAGGAGTAGTGGCAGCGGCAGGAGCGCCAGGGGAACTGACTCTCGCGCCGGGCTAGGGGGCGCCGCGAGCACCCCCGAAGTTTGTCCCCCATCGGCTACATAGCGTGACCCACTTTGTCGTGCTGTAACACATGTGGTGGAAGTTGCGAAAGTTACGTAAGAGGTCCTTGGTGTCCATGGGTCTTCAGTGGCACAGTTCATCCGCATGTCTACTTGACAGGGTCCGGCGGACATCAAGGAGGACCGGCGCTCGTGAGAGGGCCAGGGGAGGAGAGGGGCGTGAGCGTCCGGACTCGGCGTCGCTCCACTGGCCGCGCAGTGGTTGCAGCAACGCTGGCGATGATGGCGATGGTGGCGCAACCTGCCATCGGACACGCCGTGCCACCGCCACCGCCCAACCCCAGTGACGACGACCTCAGGTCCGGCCAGGCGAACGCTGACGCCACCGCCACCCGAGTGGGGCAACTGGCCAACCAGGTCGCCCAGGCTGACGCCGCGCTGCTGGCCCTGCACTCCGAGATCGAGCTCAAGCGCGAGCAGACCAACAAGGCGCTGGTCGACCAGCAGGCCGCGGAGGCCACCGCCGCTGCCGCGCAAGTCGCAGCAGACAACACCCACACGGAGGCCGACGCGGCGGCCACGCAGATCGCCGTGGCGCATCAGAACATCGACCAGTTCGCCGCCGCAAGCTACCGGCAGGGCAGCACGATCGGATCGATCTCGGCCTTCCTGGGCTCGAGCAGTCCGAAGGATCTGTTGGCCAGGGCCGAGCTGCTGGACGCGGTGGGAGGCGCTGCACTGCATGCAGTGGAGAACATGCGCCGGGCTCGGATCGATGCGGCCAACAAGGACTCCCAGAGCCGGGCGGCGCTGGCCGCAGCGCAGGTCGCTCGGCAAGCCGCCACTGACGCCAAGGCCGCGGTCGACACCGCCTACCACGCCGCACTCGACACCGAAGCAGCGAAATCCGCCCAGGCCAACGCCTTGCAGGAACACAAGTCAGACCTGGAGCGCCGGCTCTACGAGGCGCAGAACGCAGTCGCTGGGCTGAGGGGGCAGCGGCAGCGCTACGAGGAGTGGCGCGCAGCACGGGATCGTGAGCAGGCGGCGGCAGCTGCTGCTGCCGCTGCTGCTGCCGCCGCTGCCGAAAGTGCCGAAAGCGCTCGTGGCTCGACCCGGGCCGTCTCAGGTGACGGGCGAACCGTGATCAACCGGGCCATGTCGCAACTCGGTGTCCGTTACTCATGGGGCGGCGGAAACGCGCAGGGACCCACGATCGGCATTCGGGACGGTGGCGTCGCGGACACTTACGGCGACTTCCGCAAGGTCGGCTTCGACTGCTCCGGTCTGATGATCTACGCCTTCTCTCGGGTACTCGGTTACTCGCTGCCGCACTACAGTGGTTTTCAGTACAACTCCGGCCGCAAGGTTCCGCTGGCTGACAAGCGTCCCGGCGACATGTTGTTCTGGGGCAAGAGCGGAAACATCCATCACGTGGCGCTCTATATCGGCGGCGGGCAGATGATCGAGGCGCCGTACTCGGGGGCTGCCGTCCGCGTCACCTCGGTGCGCTACAACGAGATCATGCCCCACGCCGTCCGGCTGCTGTAGGTCTATCCCAGACACCCGGGCCCAGCACCTTCACAGCCGTCACACCGGGGCAGCGGTTGGGTCTTGCTCTAGCGTGCCTCGAACGGTGTGCTCCCCAATCCCCAGTCGAAATCCCTAGTTAAACCAGCCGAACCGGATGTGAGGAGGGCGCGTGAGGGAAGCTGACGGCAGGGTGCCCCCGCCGGCATCCGACCCGTCTGGCCACTCTGTGTCCGGACCCCCTGTGTCGTCCGGACCCCCTGGTCGGCTGGCCACCCCAGCCCAGGACGCGCAGCTGATCGAACGGACAGTCTTCGAGGTCCAGCGGGTGATCGTGGGGCAGGACCGGCTCGTCGAGCGGATGCTGGTGGGCCTGCTGGCCCGCGGGCATCTCCTGCTCGAGGGTGTTCCTGGGGTGGCTAAGACGCTCGCGGTGGAGACCATCGCCCGGGTGGTGGGCGGCTCATTCTCCCGCATTCAGTTCACCCCCGACCTGGTGCCCGCTGACATCCTGGGCACCCGCATCTACCGGCAGGGACGGGAGCAGTTCGACGTCGAGCTGGGCCCGGTGATGGCCAACTTCGTGCTTGCCGACGAGATCAACCGTGCGCCGGCCAAGGTGCAGTCGGCGCTGCTGGAGGTGATGGCGGAGCGGCACGTGTCGATCGGCGGCACCACCTACCCGATGCCCAAGCCGTTTCTCGTGCTGGCCACCCAGAACCCGATCGAAAACGAAGGCGTCTACCCGCTTCCCGAGGCGCAACGTGACCGGTTCCTGTTCAAGATCCAGGTGGAGTACCCGACCGTCGAGGAGGAACGGGAGATCATCTACCGGATGGGTGTGCACCCACCTGTGCCGCAACCGGTGCTCGACCCTGGCGAGCTGACCCGGCTGCAAGAGGTCGCCGCGCGGGTGTTCGTGCACCATGCCCTGGTCGACTACGTGGTGCGGCTGGTGCTCGCTACCCGCATCCCCGCCGAGCATGGCTTGTCCGACGTCGCCGGGTGGGTCGCCTACGGTGCCTCCCCGCGAGCCAGCCTGGGTATCGTGGCGGCGGCGCGTGCGTTCGCGTTGATCCGTGGGCGCGACTATGTACTTCCGCAGGACGTGGTGGACGTCGCGGCCGACGTGCTGCGACACCGTCTGGTGCTCTCCTACGATGCGCTGGCCGACGGTGTCCCGGTGGAGCACATCGTCACCCGGGTGCTGCAGACTGTGCCGCTGCCACAGGTCTCGTCCCGCCCCCAGGGCGCCGGCCCGGTTGCGGGTGGTCCGGTTGCGGGTGGTCCGGACGCGCCGGCCGGGGTGGCGGGGCGGACCTGACGCGAGGATGGCCTGAACCCCATGACGGCCCAACGACGGCCCCCATGACCGCCCCAAGAACGGCCCCAATAACAGCAGGGTCGGGCGGCGAGCGGCACAGCTGGGCGCCGCCGGCGTTGCGGGACGGGCGCATGGAAGCCTCGCTGCGCGCCTTGGAACTCACGGTGCGACGCCGGCTGGACGGGCTACTGCAGGGAAACCACCTCGGCCTGGTACCGGGGCCGGGCACCGAGCCGGGGGAGGCCAGGCGTTACCAGCCCGGCGACGACGTCCGGCGGATGGACTGGGCGGTCACCGCGCGTACCACCGAACCCCATATCCGGGAAACCGTCGCGGATCGCGAGTTGGAGACCTGGCTGGCCGTGGACCTGTCTGCCAGCCTCGACTTCGGTACCGCGGAGTGCGACAAGCGAGAGCTCGCGGTCGCCGCCTGCGCCGCCGTGGCGCATCTGACCCGGGGCGGCGGTAACCGGGTCGGCGCCGTGGTCAGCACCGGCGCCGACGTGCTGCGAGTCCCGGCTCGCGGCGGCTTGCCGCACACCCGCGGAATGATTCGCCGGATCGCCGAGCTGCCGCGCGCTGCCGAAGGTGTCCGCGGCGATCTGGCCGGGACGCTGGAACAGCTGCGCCGCCCACCGCGTCGCCGCGGGTTGATCGCGGTGATCTCGGATTTCCTCGGTCCGCGGTCTGGGGACGTCTTCGACTGGGAGCGGCCGCTGCGCGGGCTGTCCGCCCTGCACGACCTGATCGCGATCGAGGTGCTCGACCCGCGCGACCTTGAACTGCCCGACATCGGCACGGTGGTACTCGCGGATCCGGAGACCGCGCGACAGAAGGAGGTCGTGACCACGCCGCTGTTACGCCGGGAGTTCGCTGCAGCGGTGGCTGCGCATCGTGAAGAGGTGGCCGCGAGGCTGCGGCGGTGCGGTGCGGGGCAGCTGACGCTACGCACCGATTCGGACTGGGTGTCCGACATGGTGCGCTTCGCGGTCGCCCGCAAGCGACGCTGGTCGGGAGGCGTCGCATGAGCCTGACGGGGTTCGCCGCGCCAATCTGGTTCCTGCTGCTGGTGGTGGTCGCCGCGCTGGCCGTTGGCTACGTCTGGATGCAGCGCCGGCGGCGCCGCCAGGTGTTGCGTTTCGCCAATCTCGCCATGCTGGAACGCATCGCACCCAAGCGTCAGGGCTGGCAGCGGCACGTTCCGGTAACACTGCTGCTCGCCGCCCTGGTGCTGTTCACCGTCGCGCTGGCCGCGCCCACCGCGGAGCAGAAGGTGCCACGCAACCGAGCCACCGTCATGCTGGTGATCGACGTGTCGCTGTCCATGCGGGCCACTGATATCGAGCCGAGCAGGCTGGCGGCGGCCCAGCGGGAGGCCAAGAGGTTCGCCAACGACCTCACCCCGGGGGTGAACTTGGGTCTGGTGTCTTTCGCCGGTTCGGCCACCGTACTGGTGTCGCCGACGACCGAGCGGGTCTCGGTGATCAGGGCTATCGACAATCTCAAGCTGGCCGAGGCCACCGGTACCGGTGAGGCGATCTTCGCCGCAATGTCCTCGATCGAGGCGTTCGGCGCCGTGGTCTCGGATGTTCAAGGACCGCCGCCGGCGCGGATCGTACTGCTCACCGACGGCAAACAGACAGTGCCGACCGCCGACGGCGACGACCCGCGCGGCGCGTTCACCGCAGCCCGCGCCGCGGGCGCTGCCAAGATCCCGATCTCGGCGATCTCCTTCGGCACCGCCTACGGCCAGGTGGAGATCAACGGGGAGCGCCAGCCGGTGCCCGCCGACGACGAGTCGATCCGGCGAATCGCAGATCTGTCCGGCGGCCAGTTCTACGACGCCAGCAGCGCGGGCCAGCTCAGCGACGTCGTCAACACCCTTGGCGAGCAGATCGGCTACGAGACCAAGCGAGCCGACGCCAGCAAACCCTGGCTGATCGCGGGCACCATCGGGGCCATGCTCGCCGCTGCCGGGGCGTTGGCGATCGGCCAACGGCTGCCCTGAGCGCTCGGCGTGAGTTACCCGGCCCAACTCGGGTACCGTCGCCGCTGAACCCCCGCACGACCGCCCGGAGGCGCGCCCGTGACCCGTTCCGTCCTCGTCACCGGAGGCAACCGTGGTATCGGCCTGGCCATCGCCCGCGCCTTCGCCAAACAGGGCGACCGGGTCGCGGTGACGCACCGCGGATCTACCGCGCCGGAGGGACTCGAGCCCGAGCTGTTTCTGGTGCGCTGCGACGTGACTGACGGTACGGCCGTGGACGCGGCGTTCGCCGAGGCGGAGCAGGTGCATGGGCCGATCGAGGTACTCGTGTCCAATGCTGGGATCACCGACGACACACTGCTGCTTCGGATGACCGAAGAGCAGTTCTGCAGGGTGCTGGACACCAACCTCACCGGCGCCTACCGGGTGGCCAAGCGTGCCGCGAAGAGCATGCTGCGCGCCCGCCGGGGCCGGATGGTGTTCATCTCCTCGGTGGTGGCTCTGTCCGGTGCCCCCGGCCAGGTGAACTACGCGGCCAGCAAGGCCGGTTTGATCGGCGTCGCCCGATCCATCGCTCGTGAGCTGGGATCCCGGTCGATCACCGCCAACGTGGTCGCACCCGGTTACGTCGACACCGAGATGACTGCGGAGGTCAGCCAGGCCCGACGGGAGGAGATCCTGGGCTCGATCCCGCTGCGCCGGCAGGCCACCCCCGACGAGGTCGCCGCGGTGGTGACCTTCCTCGCCTCGGACGCAGCCGGTTATGTCACCGGCGCGGTGCTGCCGGTGGACGGCGGCCTGGGTATGGGTCACTGAGACACGGGCAACAACGGACACGGGCCGCGAGGGCGACAGCGGGCAACTTCAGGGTGGAGGACATGTGGCGGGTCTGCTCGACGGCAAGCGGCTACTGATCACCGGGGTGATCACCGACGCCTCGATTGCGTTTCATGTGGCGCGGGTGGCGCAGGAGCAGGGGGCTCAGGTCGTGCTCACCGGGTACGGACGGTTAAGTCTGGTGGAGCGCATCGCGCAGCGGCTGCCCCAGCCGGCGCCGGTGCTGGAGCTCGACGTGCAGGACCGAGGCCAGTTGGACTCGCTGGCGCAGCGACTCGGCGAGCACGTCGACGGCCTAGACGGGGTGCTGCACTCGATCGGTTTCGCCCCGGCGTCCTGCTTGGGAGGGGGATTCCTGAGCGCGCCGTGGGAGGACGTGTCCACCGCGATGCAGGTCTCCGCATTCTCCTTCAAATCGCTGGCGATGGCCTGCAGACCGCTGCTGGGCCGGGGCGCCTCGATCGTCGGGATGGACTTCGACAACCGGCAGGCCTGGCCCGCCTATGACTGGATGGGGGTGGCGAAGTCGGCGCTGGAGTCGGTGTGCCGCTACCTGGCCCGCGACCTGGGCCCCGACGGTATTCGGGTGAACCTGGTGGCGGCTGGGCCGGTGCGCACCATGGCAGCCAAGTCCATCCCCGGCTTCGCTGCGTTCGAAAACGCCTGGGACGGTCGCGCTCCCCTGGGCTGGAACGTTGAGGATCCGACCCCGGTGGCTCGCACGGCGTGCGCGCTGCTGTCCGATTGGTTGCCTGCCACAACCGGCTCGATGGTGTGGGCAGATGGTGGCTTCCACGCGGTGGGCGTCTAGGTGGTATGCCTTCAAGTACCGTCAAGCGCGGGCCAAATGGGTCTTCAACAGCTGCCGATTTCGGGTGGTTCACGGCGTTGATCGACGCACTACTGGTGCTCTCCTTCGGGGGGCCCGAAGGCCCCGACGAGGTGCGCCCGTTCCTGGAGAACGTCACCCGCGGGCGGGGCGTACCACCACAGCGGCTGGATGAGGTGGCGCAGCACTACCTGCACTTCGGCGGCGTGTCGCCGATCAACCGGTGCAACCGCACCCTGATCACCGCGATCGAGCAGGCGCTCGCAACCGCCGGGCTTGACCTGCCGGTGTACTTTGGCAACCGCAACTGGCACCCGATGGTGGAGGACACCGTCGCCGCGATGTCCGCTGGCGGGGTACGCCGCGCGCTGGTCTTCGCCACCTCGGCGTGGGGAGGGTACTCGGGCTGCCGGCAGTACCACGAGGACATCGCCCGCGCCCGGGCCACGGTCGGTCCCGACGCCCCGGATCTGATCAAGCTGCGGCACTTCTTCGACCACCCACTGTTCGTGGCGGCGTGCGCCGACGCCCTGTGCGCGGCCCGCGAGCAGGGCGATCCTGCTGCCCGGGTGGTGTTCACGGCGCACTCGGTGCCGGTCGCCGCCGACGCCGCCGCAGGGCTTTGTGCGCAGGGCGGTCACCGCTATTCCCAGCAAGTCACCGAGACCGCCCGGCTGGTCGCCGCCGCAGCCGGGGTGGACAGCTACGACGTCGTCTGGCAGTCCCGCTCCGGGCCGCCGCAGGTGCCGTGGCTGGAACCGGACGTGACCGACCACCTCAACGTGCTGCGCACCGACGGGGTGCCCGGCGTCGTGGTGGCGCCGATCGGTTTTGTCTCCGACCACATCGAGGTGCAGTGGGACCTCGATCACGAGGCCAGGCAGCGGGCCGCCGCGCTTGGGATGGACTTCGCCCGAGCGGCTACCCCTGGCACTGACCCACGCTTCGCCGAGATGGTTGTTGAACTCATCACCGAGCACGTGCGCGCCGCACCTTCCCGCCGGTGCTCGCAGGTCCCGGCAGCTGGTCAGAGCGTCAATGGGGAACCCTGTGCAGCGCAGTGCTGTCAGCCGCTGTGAAAGCCACTCAACGGTCGCCGCACTAGGCTCAGCGCCGCCCCGCGCGCGGGGTCAGTGCCCGCACCGCCTCAGCGACGGCCGAGCGCCGTGCCTCCCGCACCGCCGTGGACAGCGGTCGCAGCGCCGCCGAACGGGCGGCCGCCACCTTGGCGGACAGCGCACCGCCGAGGTGGTCGGTCTCCGCGGCGCCGAGGATGGCCTCCACCTCGTCGGCTTGCTCGAGCACCCGCAGCGCGCGGCCGGGCGTGCCGTCGGGCCACGGCGGCCGGATCCGGCGCTCCAGTGCTTCGGCGATCTCGGCGCGGACGCCGGGGCGGTGCCGGGCGACGTCGAGCTCCACCAGCGTCGTCGCCGCCTGACGGACCGCGCCGCGCAGGCCATGCTCGGCATCGGACAGTGCGGGTTCAGGGGCCGGGGGCAGCGGGCCGTCGGCGAACACCGTCCAGCGCAACACGCCGTCGGCAACCGCGTCCGGCACCACGGCCAGTTCCGCGCCGGTGAGCACAGCGACTTCGCCGCTGCGCAGCGCCGCTTCAGCGAGCGGTCGTTGCGGCGGCAGTCCCCGCACGTCGCCGGGCACTGGCAGCAACAGCCGGCCACCGCCTGCGCCAGCCCGCCGGGCGGCGGCGAGCAGGCCGACCACCGAGGTCGGGGCTTCACCGGGGGGCGGCAGGTCGAGCTGCTGTGCGGTGGCCCTGTCGGCAGCCACCACCTCATGCAGACCTGCCCAGGTGTGCAGGCCGTCGATTACGGCGTCTGGGGCGGCGGAACCGTGCAGCCAGGCCGAAGCCCACACGGTCAAAGTCGCGCTGGGACATGGCACGGGGTAGGAGAGTAGAACGCGGGCCGACAACGCGCACACGCGGCGTGGCTGCACCGCGGAATTCAGCCGTCCGGCTACCGTCGCGCCATGTCCCCGGACGAGCTGCAGCGGCCACACCGGCGGCGAGAGATACCGCAGTTACTGGCCGAGGCCGGCTTGGTGGTGGAGGACGCCGCAAGCGGGTTTTGTGGCGCGGTGCTGCGTTGCGAGCGCGACACGGTGCTGCTGGAGGACGGTAGGGGTCGGGTTCGGACGTTCCCACTGCGGCGCGCGGCCTTTCTGATCGACGGCGCTCCGGTCACACTGGTTCGTCCGGTGCGGCCGGCCGCAGCTGCCGCGACCCGGTCGGCGTCCGGGTCGGTACGGGTGGCAGGGCTGCGGGCGCGGCCAGCGCAGGCCAGCCGGATCTGGGTGGAGGGTCGGCACGACGCTGAGCTCCTGGAACGGGTCTGGGGCCACGATCTGCGGGTGGACGGCGTGGTCGTGGAGCCACTGGACGGGGTGGACAACCTGGCTGAGCGGGTCGCGGTCTTCGGCCCCGCTCCACACCGGCGGCTCGGCGTGCTGGTCGATCACCTGGTCGCGGGCAGCAAGGAGACCCGTCTGGTGGCGGAGGTGCCTTCGAAGCACGTACTGGTGACCGGTCACCCCTATGTCGACATATGGCAGGCTGTGCGGCCCGCCGCGCTGCGCATCCCCGGTTGGCCGGACGTGCCGCGCGGGGTGCCCTGGAAGGAGGGCGTGTGCCGGGCGCTGGGCTGGGTGGACCGATGCGGGATCGCGGATCCGGCGCAGGGCTGGTGTCGGGTGCTCGGTGCCGTGGAAGGCTTCCGTGATCTTGAGCCGGCCCTGCTGGGTGCCGTCGAACAGCTCATCGACTTCGTCACCACCGGACCCCGGTGATCCGGTCACGATCACCACAGACTCCCGCGCGTGAAGATTCTGCCAGTATGGACGCATGGCCGCTGTGGTGTGGCTGGTCGCCGGGTTTCTGCTGATCGCTGCCGAGGTGCTGTCGGCCGACTTCGTGCTGATCATGCTCGGGACGGGAGCGCTGGCGGCCGCTGGGCTCGCGGCGTTGGACGCATCGGTCTGGTGGCAGGTCGGCGCTTTTGGCGGTGCTTCGGTGGCCTTGATCGCCCTGGTCAGACCGGTGGTCAAGCGCCGGTTGCACACTGCCGGCGTGCGGACTAACGCCGAGGCCCTGGTCGGCGACAGGGCGGTCGTGGTCAGCACGGTCGACGCCCACGGCGGCAAAGTCAAGCTACGCGGCGAGCTGTGGTCGGCCCGCGCGTTCTATGAGACTGAGGTACTGGAACCAGGACAGGCAGTTACGGTTATGAAGATCTCCGGTGCCACTGCTGTCGTATTGGGAGAACCTTGATGAGCGTTGCCCTGCTCGTGGTCTTGGCGGTCATCCTGCTGGCGATCGTCGTCATCGTTGTGAAAGCCGTGGTGGTGATCCCGCAGGCCACCGCCGCGGTCGTCGAGCGACTTGGCCGCTACCGCACCACGTTCACCCCGGGTTTGAACTTCCTGGTGCCCTTCATCGATCGGATCCGGGCCCGGATCGACCTGCGTGAGCAGGTGGTGTCCTTCCCGCCGCAGCCGGTGATCACTAAGGACAACCTGACCGTCTCCATCGACATTGTCGCGTACTTCCAGGTGACCAACCCACGGGACGCGGTATACGAGATCTCCAACTACATCGCCGCGGTCGAGCAGCTGGCCACCACCACGCTGCGTAACGTGGTGGGCGGTATGAGCCTGGAGGACACCCTGACCTCCCGGGACTTCATCAACGGTCAGCTTTCCGGGGTGCTCGACGAGGCGACCGGGCGATGGGGCATTCGGGTCGGTCGAGTCGAGCTCAAGGCGATCGACCCGCCACTGTCCATCCAGGACTCGATGGAGAAGCAGATGCGCGCCGACCGGGAGAAGCGCGCCACCATCCTCACCGCCGAGGGCCAGCGCGAGTCGGCGATCAAGACCGCGGAGGGCCAAAAGCAGGCGCTGATCTTGTCCGCTGAGGGCTCCAAGCAGGCCGCGATCCTCAACGCTGAGGCCGAGCGGCAGTCCCGCATCCTGCGCGCCCAGGGTGAACGCGCAGCGCGCTACCTGCAGGCGCAGGGCCAGGCCAAGGCAATCGAGAAGGTGTTTTCCGCGATCAAGGCGGGGCGGCCGACCCCTGAGCTGCTGGCTTATCAGTACCTGCAGACGCTGCCGCAGATGGCCCAGGGCGACGCGAACAAGGTCTGGATCGTGCCCAGCGACTTCGGCAAGGCCCTCGAGGGCTTCACCAAGATGCTCGGCGCACCGGGGGAGGATGGGGTGTTTCGGTACGAACCAAGCCGGGACCACGTGTCTGCCAGCCGGCCCGAGGACGACGATGAGGCCGTCGCGGCATGGTTCGACACGCCCTCCGATCCGGAAGTGGCCGCCGCGCTGGAGGCTGCCAAGGAGGTAGCCCGCAGAGAGGTGCCCAGTGCGGAGACCCAGTCCTTAGACGCTGCTCCGAAACAGTCGGATTCCAGTGGTGCATCCGGCCCTGAGCAGGAAGCCTCGCCGCCGAAAGCACCTAAGGCGCCACCACCGCGGGCTGCACCACCCCCGGGGCCGGCCGAAACGTCCGCGCCGCAGCGGCCGGGGCCGCCGGCTCAGCCTGAGAACTCGGCCCATCCGCCGGACGACCAGAAGAAGCCACCGGAATCGCCACCTAAGTCTCCCGAGCCGAGAAGTGGCTGAGCCTCAGGCGAGGGCGAAGCCGAAAGGCAATTCGAGGCGGTGCCGGGTCATGCGAGCAACTGTCAGAGCCATGCGAAAGCCCCGGACCGGCTGTGCGCGAGGGCTCTACACACCGGGCACGGGGAGCAGACACGCGGGGGTCAGGGGTACAGCAGCGTGGGGCGGCGATAGGCCCAGGGTGCGACGCGCTCGTAAGCCTCACACGCAGCGAGCACCCGGTCATCGGCGTGTCGTGGCCCCACCACCTGCAACCCGATCGGCAGACCGGTGCGGCTCCACCCGCACGGCACGCTTACGGCGGGCTGCTGGGTCATGTTGAAGGGGTAGGTGAAGGGCGTCCAGCTGGTCCACCGCGGTGAGTGCCATCCGATCGGCACCTCCTCGCCCGCAAGGAAAGGCGTAATGGGCACGGTTGGAGTGAGCAGCAGGTCGTAACGTTCATGGAAAGCCCCCATCGTGGCCCCCATCGCCATCTTCGTCGCGGTGGCGGACAGGTAGTCCAGCGCAGTGCAGCGCTCGCCCTGTTTCACGATCTCTTGTAGCACTGGTTCCAGGAGCTCGCGCTCGCGGGGGATCAGGCGTTCGACAGTCTTGGCCATCGCGGTGAACCACAGTATGTGGAAGTCCCGCACACAGTCGGCGAAGCCCGGATCCGCGACCTCGACGTCCGCGCCGAGGTTCCGGAACACGTTAGCGGCGGTCTGCACTGCGTCGGCCACTTCTGGATCGACGTCGACGTAACCCAATGTCGGGCTCAGAGCGATCCGCAGCCCCAGCACACCGTGGTCCAGCGCGCCGGAGTATGAGCGGGTGGTCGGTGGTAGCGCGGACCAGTCCCGGGCGTCCGGCCCGGAGACCACGTCGAGCAGCAGCGCGGTGTCGGCCACGGTGCGGGCCATCGGTCCGGAGTGCGCCAAGGTGCCCAACGGGCCGGCCGGCCAGTGCGGCACGCGGCCATAGGTCGGCTTGATCGCCACCGTCCCGGTAAAGGACGCGGGGATGCGCACGGCACCGCCACCGTCAGTGCCCATCGACAGCGGCCCCATGCCGAGTGCTACAGCGACGGCGCTGCCCCCGCTGGACCCGCCCGACGTTCGGCTGGTGTCCCATGGGTTGACGGTGACTCCGGTGAGCGGGCTGTCGGTGACGGCCTTCCAGGCCAGCTCGGAGGTGGTCGTCTTGCCCAGCAGCACCGCGCCGTGCTCACGCAGCCGGGCCACCGACGGCCCGTCGACCGGCCATTCCTGGTGTGGAGACACCACCTTCGAACCGCGCAGGGTGGGCCACCCCTGGGTGAGGTACACATCCTTGATTGACGTCGGCACCCCATCGACCAGACCCTGCGGCTGCCCCTGCTGCCACCGCCGCTCCGAGGCCTCAGCCGCCTCCAGCGCGCGGTCGGCGTCCACCAAGCAGAATGCCCGCACCTGCCGGTCGAGCTGATCGATGCGGTCCAGCACGTCCTGAGTGGCCTCGACCGGCGACAGCTCACCCGCGCGGTAGGCGGCGATGAGCTCAGTAGCGGTGAGGTCAGCAGGCGTGCTCACGGGCTGATTCCTGTCCTGGCGGCGCTGCTGGGAGGTGTAGGCGACCTACAGCGAGCTTTGTCCACCACGTCGAGAAGCCGGAAGTATCTCAGAGCGGGGAGCCTGCGGGTAGACGCAGGGCAGCGCCCTCATAGCCGAGCGCGACGATGGCCATCGGGGCCGGTTGGCGGTGTGCTGCGAGTTCAGCGACCCCTGGCTCCGTTACCTGAATGCCGCCAGGTTGCGTGCGGCGTCGAGATCACGATCCAGCATGAGACCGCACTGGTCGCAGCGGTAGGTACGTTCGGACAGGCGCAGTTTGTCTTTCATCGAATCAGGTCGCGACCGCTACGTACTTGGTCTCCAGGAACTCCTCGATGCCCATGGTGCCGCCCTCACGGCCCAGCCCCGAATGCTTGATGCCGCCGAAGGGCGCTGCGGGGTTGGACACCAGGCCCTGGTTCAGCCCCACCATGCCGGCCTCCAGCCGCTCACAAACCCGCAACGCCCGACGCAGGTCATCGGTGTAGACGTAGCTGACCAGCCCAAAGGGGGTGTCGTTGGCTGCCGCCAGCACCTCGCGCTCGGAGGTGAAAGAGGTGATCGGCGCGACCGGTCCGAAGATTTCGGTGCTGGCCATCTCGGCATCCGGCGGCACGTCGACGAGCACAGTCGGGCGGTAGAAGTAACCCGGACCGTCCACCGGCTCGCCGCCGACGAGCACCCGAGCGCCGCGGGCGACCGCGTCGTTAACCAGGTGCGCCA
>DASYIL010000099.1:0-4131 GCA_035997545.1 Pseudonocardiaceae bacterium | reverse complement strand
CCAGACCGGCGAGCCGGGCCGGTCCCTCGATCACCCGGGGCAAGATCGCCGTGTCCAATGGCCGCACGGTCACGGGGTGGATAGGCAGCTGCGCCAGGTGGGGGTCGGCCAGCAGCGAGTCGAGGAACTCCGAGCGGAGAGTCACCACCACCTGGACCGGTCCGGCTACCGCGGGTCGAAGCATCTCGACGAGCTGGCCACGGCCGGTGGCGGAGGATCGGGTCAGGATCTCCTCGAACTGATCGATCACGACAAGCAGTCGCCGCCGCGGTGGCGAGGTGCCCGCGCGCAGGAGATTTTCGACGGTGAGGACCAGGCCGTTGTCCTCGTCGAGTTGCTGTCGTATCTGCGACGGGGTGCTGCGCGCGTCGTGAGCAAGCTCCTGGGACAGGGCAGCGACCGGATCCGTGCCAGGCACGAACGGGGCCAGTGTCGCCCAGCCCGGCTCGTCGGCCATGGCAGGCAGCAGGCCTGCGCGCACCAGCGAGGACTTACCGCACCCGGAGGGGCCCACGACAACGACGATCTGCCCCTCGCCACGCTTACCCAGTGATCGCAGCAGGCGCACCAGGTCGTCCACCTCGCGGCGGCGGCCAAAGAACGCTCGGTGCATGTCGACATCGAATGCGCGAAGACCGGGAAACGGTGATCGGTCGTCCGGCCACCCCGCCCCGCCCGCGGTGTCGATCTCGCGCAGTATCCCGCAGATCCGGTCCCGTGCCTGCGGTTGCGCACCGTGATAAGCGACATGCTGGAGATCGTCCAGCAGCGGATGGCGTACCCCCTCCTCGGCTGCCAGTGGCACGAGCTTGCTGCCGAGGGTCTTTGCGGTGATTATCTCACCGAAACACCACTGAGACGTCACGTAATCACTGGTGACGATGCAGAGAACGGCATCAGCCCACCTCAGCCCCTCATATAACCGCTCCTCCCACGGATCCCCGCCCTCGATACCGTCATGTCGATCGTAGTCGAGAAAAACGTCATGACCGTCCGCTTTCAACCAGCCCCGTACTTCAGCGGCGAATTCGTTGTTCTTGCTGGAATGACTGATGAAGACTCGGGTCATAGCACCTCCCCGCACCCGGCCACCGGCATGACTGACAAGGCATCGTCACCCTACAGGCCCACCAGAGCATCGCATACAGTTACGGCATTGGTCGCCTGTCGGGCTAGAGAAACGCTGCCGGCCGTCCTGTCAGCTGTCCTGCTCCGTCCCAGTTGCGCCCCAGAAGAGCCCTCCGAGGCTGTCGGCGATGTCGTGTCGCAAGTCGTTGGTGACGTGCTGGTAGCGAGCGGCCATCGACGAACTGGACCAGCCCATCATGTCCATCACCGCCCGAGTCCCGACGTTAAGCACGAGAAGCATCGTCGCCGCGGTGTGCCTGGCATCGTGCAGCCGGGCCTCCCTGACGCCTGCTTCCTCAAGCAGATCCTTCCACGCCTGGTGATCAGCCTTCGGATCGATCGGTCGCCCGTTCGGCTGAGCGAACACGAACCCGTGGTCCTCCCACAGCGAGCCGGTGGTGCGTCGCTCCTGGGCCTGAACCTCTCGATGGGCACAGAGCAGATCGAGCAACGGTCCGGGTAGTGCGACTGTGCGGCGGCCGGCCTTGGATTTCACGTCGTCGAGGACCAGGCCGCCGCCCTGGCGTAGCGGGCACCAGCGGGCGTGGTCAGTGCAGCCTGGTGGACATGGCGTTGGACAGGTGAGCTTGTGCCGCCGGCATCCCGTCTTGCATGGCGTTGTCTTGTGGTAGCGCGTGCCGCACTGGTGGGGGTCGTTGCAGCCGTGTTGCCAGGTGCGGCGCTGGAGACCATGGCGGACGCGGAGCTTGCGGGCGGTGAGATCGACTAGCGGCCACCGCAGCCCGAGTGCCTCGCCCTGGCGCAGCCCGAGGGTGAGCGCGACCGCCCAGCGGGCCGCGTTCCGTTGCTTGCTGGCCACGGCGAGCAGCCGCCGGGCTTCGTCGACGGTCAGCGGTTCGATTTCCTCGTCGTCGAGTCGGGGTGGTCTGGCGACCATCGCGACGTTCAGAGCGACGTGCTTGCGCTTCACGGCCTCGCTCAGGGAGGCACGCAAGGTCCGGTGGGCGTGGTGCACCGTCCCCGCGGCGAGGCCCGATCGGATCATCCGCCCGTAGAGCTTCTCGATGTGCTCGGGTTCGAGCTTGTCGATGCGGTGTGCGCCGAGTCCGGGCACCAGGTGGCGGGTCACATCGGTCCGGTAACCGACCAGCGTCTTGTACCGAACTGAGAGAGCGGCGATGTCGTCGAGCCAGTGGGTGAGCCACTGCTCGACGGTCCACGCACGGCCGGCCTTCCGTACCCGACCGCTGTCCCGCTGCTTTTCCAGCTCACGGACCGCGCGAGTGACCTCGGCTCTGGGCTTGCGTTCGACGTGCCGACGGTCCGGTTTCCCATCGTCTCGGACGCCCATCGTCACTCGGCCGTGCCAGCGTCCATCCTTGTCCTGGTAGATGGTTGAAGAGCCGTTTGGGGCGCGCCCGGTGGGCTGTTTGCTGGTCATGGCGTGTCGTCCCCTCAGGCCGCTGAGTTGTCGAGCGTGGGCAGGGCTGCGCGGAGCCGTTGGAGGTAGCGGGGCAGGGCATCGGCGGGGATTCGCCGTAGCCGCCCGATGTGGACGGACTCGACCTGCCCGTCCTTGACGAGCGCGTACATCAGGGTGCGACCGATGCCGAGCCGATCGGCGGCTTCCTCGACGGTGAGCAGCAAACGGACGGTCGGACCATCGCTGGCGCTCATGCTGGGCGTCCTTCCGGTAGCTGGTGCGGATCCCCGGTGGTCGGTGCGTGAGGTGTGGGTGCGTCGGTGGGTAGTCATTCCGTAGCTCCGACGATGCGGAGCGGGGCACTAGCCGTACCAGCCGTACCAGCCTCGTTGTGGCTGGTCAGGCTGGTACGGCTGGGCTCGGTGGTACGCCTTGAGCCGTACCGCTGTGTCGAGCCGTACCGCGCTGACCTGGGAAGATGAGGCTGGTACGGCTGGGACGCCTTCCCCTCCTGGCCGTGACCGACTGTGACGTCGGCTGGGTCGAGTTGGGGGCAGTAGCGGGTCCAGGCGTCGGTGAAGTCGGTGCGTTGATAGCCCTTGGCTTGGCCCAGGCCGGGGAACCGGATAGTTGTGCTGCGAATGCCGTACTCGCGCAGCAGCACGCCGAGTTTCATCGCGGTGAGCCCGGCTGGTCCGTAGTCGGCCCAGGGGGCTTCGGGGTCGCTTTTCAGCCGCTCCAGAAGGACAGTGGTGGGGATGGCGTCGTGGTCACCAAACGCGGTCCGGCAGTCCACTAACAGCCGTATCCGGGTGGAGACCTCGCCGCTGTCGCTGGCTTCGGCGGTGAGCACGAGCACAGCCGCGCGGCCGCGGTCGGGCCAGTGCGCCCCGGCGTAGTCGGCGACGGCCACCAGTGGTTCCCAGGTGTCGGCGGCGCGGTCCTCCACGGGCATGTCTGGCTCGGCCCGCTCTAGTACGGCGAGGTCGGCGCGTAACCACGCGGTGAGCTGTTTGGCGAGTTGGCGCAGCGGTGGCCGGTCGCGGCGATGCCGGTAGGGGGCCACGGTCTCGTTCGGCGCGCGCCGCCGCATCCGGATCACCACGGCTCGGTCTTCGATGGTGTCGGGCATGGCGCCGATCCCAGCGAGCGCGGCCATCGCGAAAGTGGGGATCGATTCCACTCGGTTGCTGGCGGCGTCGTACCGCTTGGCCGGCCGGTTGCGTTGGTGGCCGGCATTGAGCAGGCCGCGGAGATCTTCGTTGCCGTCGGCTTTGGGTCCGAAGATGGTGTCCGCTTCGTCGACGAGCATGGTGGGTGGGTCGTCGCTGATCGAGCGGTACACCGCGGCCGGGGACGAGTTGACCGTGATGACCGGGTCCCGGCACAGTGCTTCCACGGTGTCGAGCAGCCGTGACTTCCCGCACCGCTTCTCCGGTCCGCGGATCACCAGTCTGGGCGCGTGCGCCCACGCTGGCTGGGCGTGGGTCGCCGCGATCCATAACGTGACCGCGTCGGCGGCCTGGGGGGTGGGCAACACCACGTACCGGGTCATCGCCGCGCGGACCGCGTCGAGAAGGGCAGCGCCGTCGATCAGGGCTGCATGGGGGTTGGTGGTC
>DASYIL010000098.1:0-26791 GCA_035997545.1 Pseudonocardiaceae bacterium | reverse complement strand
CCGGGATGAACGCCCGGGCCGTGGCCGGCACCGGGGCGGCCGCTGGGGGTCGGGTGAGTGCCCCTACCCGGATGTCTCCGGATTTCGCGGTGACCGATGCACGCACGGGCAGTGCGCATCTGGTCACCGAGGACGGGATGGCCGCCGGTCGCCGCGCCGGGCACTACCCCGCGGTGTGCGGGGTCGAGGTGCTCGCTGCGAATTTGCCACCCCCGGAGTCCGGTTACTGCCCGTCCTGCGCCCGGTGACCCCGCTGTTCTGGGGCGCGATCGACGAGGTAGTCAACTCGAGCGCCGACTGAGTGACGGGTCGGAGCGCGTCGGCGGTCACGGCTGCAGGAGTTGGAGTGCGCGCCTTGGTTGTCGGTGCACTCGGCGATTCGGCCGTATGGTTGCTGTTGGGGCTCTCTGGTCTGGCCGCCGTGGTCGCGGACGGCGGTGAGGTCGTCGACCTGGTAGGCCGGCTCGATCCCGGCTTGGTCCGCACCGCCGTGCATCCCGGCCGGCGGGTAGGTGCCCTCGATCTGCCAGCCGTCCTCGACCCGGCCAGGGACGAACGTCCAGCCCAGCACAGCGCCGTAGAATGCCCGGGCCCGCTCGGTGTCCTCGACATCGTGCGTGAGGTAGGCGAGATCGTCGTGTCTGGGTGCGGGCGTCGCGGCCGGTGACGGGCTCATGAGATCGAGAAGCTGCATTCTGGGGACAGAATGCAGTACTTCGGCTACCCGTAGGCGCGTTCTGGGGACAGAGTGCAGTAAACGGGTGGTCAGCCGATGTGGCGGAGTTGTGGCCAGCCTAAGACCAGGGGGTGCGCTGGTTGTGGCAGATCCAGACGGTGCGGCCTTGTTCCTCGGTGTCCAGTCCGATGCCGTTGTCGATCTGTGCGGCCGGGGTCACGTTGGCGAACAGCTCGTCCAGCGCCGCCCGCTCCAGGCCGACTGCGATGGTCTGCGTGCGCCATCGGGCGGCGGACCCCACTCGCTGAACCCCATGTAACCGCTGAACACCGGACGCAGAGGGAGACGGGATCGCGCCTGCTTCAGCGCCTCAACCTCGCCATAGTTCTTGGTGAGGGTGATCGCTTGGTCCCGCTCGCCAGGCGGCAGGTCGCGGTGGACGCCCGCGACGGTGGCGACCAGCTCAGGCCAGCCCGGCGTCGCACCGGCGTCGGGGTTCACCTTGGGGATCGGTGTTGGCCAGCGCCGATGGGAGCACCACCGGCAGAAATAGCACCATCGAGACCGCCGCCGTGCTGGTCAGGGCAGCCACGAGCAGGCTGCTGCGGAGGGCGACCGCGCCGCGCCCAATCCAGCGCCGGCTGGGCGCCGGCCGCGAGTAGCACCAGGTACAGGCTCGCCACATAATAGAGCTTACCGCCGGTCACCAGGAACAGGGCGGCGAGCAGCAGGTAGGAGACGCCGAAGAGCCGGAACGTCCGGAGCTCGGGGTCACGCAGCAGGCGCCCGAGTCCGATTCCCCAGACCGGCACTAGGGCCAGGCCGACCAGCACCAGCTGGAAGGGCAGGAACAGCCAGCGCGGCGCGCTGGTCGCCGAGCCGCCTGCCGAGATCGAGGCAGACAGCTCTCGTAGTGGCCAGCCATGGATGGCCTGCCACCACAGGTTCGGCGCCCACAGGGTCACCGCCACCGCCACCGCCATCCCCAGCCACAGCCACGGGCTCCGCAGCGCCGCACGTGGACCGACCGCCAACAGCGTGACCGTCAGCGCGGCGAGTAGAACGCCAGCAGTGTCTTGTTCTCCAGACCGGCGCCTGCCACCAACCAGACCGGGCCACCCGAGCGCAAAGCCAGGGCCAGCAGCCAGGACCGTGCGGTCCAGGCCAGCAGGTCGAACGTCACAGGCTGGTGGTCGCCCAGGCGAGCAACGGGTGAGCGGCGGCTGATCCGGGTAACCCCAGGCCGGATGCGCACCGGCGACGAGGAAGTACAGCTCATCGCGGTGATAGCCGTAGCCTCCGGACAGCGCCACCAACACCGCGCCCGTGACGCCTGCGACCGCGCATATCGACCCAGCCGTGGCTGGGTGGGTGGGCTGCCTCTCGGTCATTGGAGTCACGACCACACATGTGGTTGGCTGCTCACACCCTCATAGTCGTCCCTGGAGCCGGCTTGGCGACGGGTACGGTGTTTGCCCTCCGTGGCGCAGATGTACATACCTCGTCGATTTCGGCGAGCAGTTCGGTCTTGTCGGCGTCCATGAACGAGGCACGGACACCGTTTCCGGGCGAGGTCAGCGAGGTCGGCCGCGGTGAGCCCGAGCCCGTACGCGACGCGGTACTCATTCGTGAGGTCGGTGCCGAACATCGGTGGGTCATCGGAGTTGAGGGTCACCAGCAGCCCTGCGTCGAGCAGCGTCGGTTGCGGGTGAGGTCGGTCCTGGGGGACGGCGCCGGTGCGGCGGTTCGATGTCGGGCACACGTCCAACGGCAGCTGGGTGCTGCGCAGGTAGTCGACGAGCGCAGGGTCATTGAGGCAGCGGATTCCGTGGCCGATGCGTTCCGCTCCGAGCCGGCGAATGGCCGACCAGATACGGTCCGGGCCGTGGGTCTCGCCAGCGTGCGGCCACGCTGTGCAGCCCGGCGGCGCGGGCCCGGTCGAAAACCGCGGCGAACGGGTCTCGATCGACCTCGATGCCCCCGATGTTGAACCCGATGACGCTGTCCAGGCCAGCCTCGATGACGGCATCGAGCGTTTTGTGCCCGCAGCCGACCCCCAGTGGTCGGGAAAGTCCGCCAGCCACCGCAACCGGATGCCCCATTCGCGCTCGGCGGCTACGCGGCCGCGCTCGAGGCCGTCGAACAGGTGCTCGGCGGGAACCCCCGATCCAGAAGCCAGGGGGTGACGATGACTTCGGCGTAGCGGACGTTCTGCGCGGCAAGCGACGCCGCGGTCTGCTCGACCAGCAGCGCGAAGTCCTTCTGGTCGCGCAACGTCTGGACCGCGGCCAGGTAGACGTCGATGAAGTGCGGGAAGTCGCGGAACTCATACCACTCCCGCACCGCATCCAGCGAGGCCGGCAACCCCACCACGCCGTGCTTGCGGGCCAGCTCGAGCAGCAACACCGGCTGCATCGACCCTTCGAGGTGGACATGGAGCTCGACCTTGGGCAACGCCGCGATCAGCTTATCGATCGACGCCGGAACAACCCGTTCCCCGCCGTCCATAGGCAAGGCACCCGCCCCGAGATCCACTACAGCGACGCTAGGCCACTGCACAGGACGACCGCAATAACCCACGATTACGCCATCCCCGGTTACGCAAGTCTTCGTGCCGGCGTGATCGCGTAGGCCGAGGCGTGCACCTTGACGTCGTTATCGAAGTAGACGACCATATCCCGCGGCAGCACCGGCGCGGGCGGGCAACGCTGTGTTCAATGCGCGGGCTCTCGCCAGCCAGCCGCGGATTCGCTCAGCCGAGGTGTCCAGCGCCTCATCAGTAGCCGCCGATGACGCGAAGGTGAAAGGCGACCGGGCGCGCCAACACGCTTGAATGAACGTTGTGTGCGAAATGTGGCTCTATTGCCATGGATGTGGATGAGTGGTGTGTGGTATGGCCGGGTGCCCGCTGGGTGGGGCGCACGGGCGTGATCTAGGTTCGACGGCTCCTACACACACCGATCCTGGAGCCGCCCGTGCGCGCCACAACCTTACTGAATCGTCTGTTGGGCCTGCCAGGTGTGGCGGCGGTGGATCCGGGTCTTGGCAGCTAGAGGCTGGTGGCGGGGAGATAGGTGTGCGAGTTCGTTGACCCGGCGGTTGTTGGTGTGCCCGGAGTGCTCGTATGCCACAGCGCATCGGTATGACACGCGGGACGTGGGCTCCTCGTGGCGTCATCTTGATTTCGGTGGTCGGGTGTGCCGGATCAGGGTGCGGCGGCGACGGCTGCGGTGTCCGGAGCATGGAGTGCTCGCCGAGGGGATGCCGTTTGCGCGTCCGGGATCGGGGTTCACCCGTGATGTGGAAGAAGCACCACAATTATCTGACTCTGGTGTCTCATCACGCGACGGGGAAGCTTGTCTGGGGTAAAGCTGGGAAGGACACCGCAACTTTGAATGCGTTCTTTGGTGAGTTGCCCGAGGGCGCGGCCGAGGAGCTTGAAGCGGTGTCGATGGATCTAGGTCCGGCATACGCCAAGTCGGTCCGTACCCACGCCCCGCACGCCACGATCTGCTGTAACCCGTTCCCCGTGGTCAAGCTGGCCACCGACGCCCTGGACGCGGTGCGGCGGCAGGTGTGGCAGTCCGCTCGGAAGCTGCGTGACCAGAGCATTGCGAAGAAGTTCAAAGGGGCTCGCTGGGCGTTGCTGAAAAATCCCCTCGATCTGACCGAGGATCAGAACGGTACGCTCCGTGAGATTAAACGATCCGGCGGCGCACTGTGGCGAGCCTACCAGCTGAAGGAGTCGCTGCGCGCGGTGTTTGCCGGCGATCTGGACCCCACCGACACGAGTGCCATGGTGGACCGTTAGTGTTCGAAAGCGCAGCGCAGTCGAATCCCCGAATTCGTTAAAACGGCGCGCACGATCAACACCGCGACGGTATCGACGCCGCTATCGACCGTGGACTACCAAACGGCCGCCAAGAAGGACCGAACAACAAGGTACGACTGATCATCCGCCGCGCCTACGGCTTCCGCCGCGCCGAGGCCGCGCTGGCCACCGTCATGCTCGCCTGCGGACCCGTCAACCTCCAGCTCCCATACCACACCCCCGCCACCCACATGTAGAGCAGTAGAGCCCGAAATGTTACCAATATACCCCTTCGGATGTTTTATCACAGCTTTTTGGTTGACACTCTGCCATCCGTGCTGGACGGTAGTAATGCGCGCAGCAGGGTGCGCGCAGGGTGGACGCGCAAGGGGGACTAAATGTCTTCCATCCGCCGGTTCGTCCGCTGTGCGCTCGTCATAGCGGTGTTAGGTGTGTGCGCGCTGCTTGCACTTGCCGTGGGTGTGACAAGCGTCGGCTCTGTCAAGCAGCCACCCGCGCTGATACCCGGGCCCAACGTCGGGTTACCCGGAACAACACAGGCAACGGCTGGCCAGGGATACGTAAACTCCCCGAAGGAGAATGACGACACCAGGCTGCCCATGGAGCTCTCCCCTTCCCGAGACGGCATGCACCTCGCCACCGTCAGCGTCGATAAGACCCCCACGGTGTTCATGAACCTCGTGGCCGTGCCCAACCTTGCTCAGCTCCCGAGCGGAAGCGCTATCAACGTCCCCCTCGGAGACGCGAGAGACCCGAGAGATCCGAGAGACCCGAGAGGCGGGAGACAACAGGGAGGCGATAGATCTCCGGGAGGTGGCAGATACCCAGGAGGCAACAGACACCCAGGAGGCAACAGTCACCCAGAAGGCAACAGCCACCCACAAGGCAACAGCCACCCACAAGGCAACAGCCACCCAGAAGGCCGGTCATGCCCCGGAGGCACGAAAGCCTTGGGTAATGGGAAATGTCTGCCTATCCAGACTGGCCGGTCATGCCGGGAAGGTACGAAAAATTTGGGTGACGGGAGATGCTCGTCGCCTATCGTATGCCCAGGGGGCGGGAAACCCTTGGGTGATGGGACATGTCCGTCACCTATCGTATGCCCGGGAGGCGGGAAACCCTTGGGTGATGGGACATGCGCTCTTCGCGGGGAGCCTCCTAGAATCCCACAGGAGCCTCCTGCGATTGTGGTTCCCCCGCAGCCTCCTGCGATCCCCCCGCAGCCTCATGTGGTTGTGGTTCCCCCGCAGCCTCCTGTGCCCGTGGAGCCTTCTGTTCCTATGCCTCCCGTCAAGCCTCCTGTGGTCCCGGTGGTGGAGCCTCCTGTGGACACCGTGAGCTTTGCCGAGCTGATTCCGTTGTTGTGGCTAGCGATTATTATGCTGATCCTGCTAATCGTCGGGCTATTGGTCTTGCTTGTCGATCAGGTCCGGAAGGGACCGAAGTGGGTACACGCGCATGTCCGGGCTGTTGTCGGAGTAGCTCCCGGCGTTGGTGTCGAGGTCATGGAGTCACGAACAGATTCTTCGCCGCCAACATGTGTTGTGCGTCTTGAGCCACGCGCCGATAGTGGCACGCAGGTTCTTGAGGAGGTGCGCCAGTGAGCTCAGCCGACGTCACCGAGCCGTTGTCGGCGCGGGTGTTTCTTCTGGGCGACGACACAGGTGCTGACACTGTGGAGGTTATTGCCCGCTCGCTCAGCAAATGTGGTGCGGCCCAATCCGCGATGCAGGGCATCCGCGGCCTGTCTGCCTTGGCTCTGCAGGCTGTCAACCACGAGGTTGCCGCAGTCGTCGACGGACTCCTCAACCTCGACCTCGGGGACGTCCTGTTGTCCGGATGGCGCAAGTACACCGAGCTGACCAAAGCGGCAGAGCGCACGATTGCCAGTCCGGGTAGCGAGGAGATCGTAGTTCTGGCGACACACCGCGTCGTCTCGACACACCATCCGTCCGTCGATCTGCACATTGATGGCGTCAAGGTGCACACCTTCGTTTTCGAGTTGAAAGTGGTGTTTGACCTCAACGGAGTTGCAGCGGTGGTGCGCCTGGGTGCCCTGGTGGCGCTGCGGGGAGGGGAGTGCGTGGTCACCGCGACACTCACCCTGGAAGGAACATCGTTGGAGCTGTCAGCGAAGGGTCGCATCGACCTCGCCCTAATCGTTCCGCTCCGCTGGCCTATCCCGCTGACTCGGCAGGGCCACCATCCGCCCATGGCTCGCCTCGACCATCCGGCGTCCCTCGGTCAGCCGTAGCTAGCCCAGTTGCCTTTGCTAGCCCAGTTGCCTTTGCTAGCTCAGTCGCCGGGCCAGCGAGATCGCGTCGGCTGGGGCGCGCACCTTGGCGTCGTTGTCGAAATAGACGAACACCTCCCGCGGCTGCACCGGGGCGGGTGGGGCAATGGTGTGTTCAGTGCGGGCGCTGTCCCCGACCTGCCAGCCGCGGATTCGCTCGGCCCAGGCGTCCAGCGCCTCATCGCTGTAGCCACTGACGTAGAGCTCTGAATCCCCGTGCAGCCGGACGTAAACAAAGTCGGCAGTGACGTCCTCCAGGTAGGGCCAGGTGCCTGCGGTGTCAGCTACCACCAACGCGACGCCGTGCGCGCGGAGCAACTCGACCAGCGCTAGATCGCGGTAGCTGGGGTGGCGTACCTCCAGTGCGTGGCGCAGCGGTCGGTCGGCCTCGGTGCTGGTCCAGGCCCGGTCCCCGAGCCGCTGGTCGTGGCGCTGCGCGAGCGTGGCGGCCTCGGCGGTGCTGCGGGGCAACAGGGCGATAAACGCGGCCAGCCGGTCAGCGTCGAACGGCAGGTTGGGCGGCAGCTGCCACAGCAGTGGCCCGAGTTTGGCGCCCAGCGCGAGCACCCCGGAGGCGAAGAAGTTCGCCAGCGGCGTCTCGACGTCACGCAGCTTCTTCATGTGCGTGATGAACCGGCTGCCCTTGACCGCAAAGACGAAGTCCTCCGGGGTTGACGCCGCCCAGGACTGGTAGCTGGAGGGTCGCTGCAGCGAATAGAACGAGCCGTTGATCTCGACGGTGTCTACCAGCCGGGACAGATACTCCAGCTCCTGGCGATGCGGCAATCCCGGCGGGTAGAACGTCCCCCGCCACGGTGGGTACGTCCATCCGGACGTACCCACCCGTGAGTGGTGATGCGAGTCATAGCCGTGTTCCCCACTCACGGGTTATCCACAGACGGCGCCTTCCGCGGCGGAGCCGACCAGTCGGGCGTACTTGGCGAGCACGCCGCGTAGGAGGCGCTCGGGGGCCTTCCATTCCTGCCGGCGTCGCACTAGCTCCTCGGTGTCGACCTGCAGGTTCAGCTCGCGATGGTCCATGTCAAGCACGATCGGGTCACCGTCGCGGACCAGCGCGATTGGCCCGCCGTGCGCCGCCTCGGGCGCCAAGTGCCCGACGCACAGGCCGGTGGTGCCCCCGGAGAAGCGTCCGTCGGTGACCAGCATGACGTCCTTGCCCAGCCCGGCCCCCTTGATCGCCCCGGTGACCGCGAGCATCTCGCGCATCCCCGGCCCGCCCCGCGGACCCTCGTACCGGATCACCACGACGTCGCCGGGCTGCAGATCGCCGACGGCGTCCATCGCGGCCTGCTCGCCGTCAAACACCCGGGCGGTGCCCTCGAAGCGCATCGAATCGAAGCCGGCGCTCTTCACCACCGCGCCGTCGGGAGCCAGCGAGCCGCGCAGGATGGTGATCCCGCCGGTGGGGTGGATCGGCTCGGCGAGGCGGTGCAGGATCTTGCCGTCCAGGTCGGGCGGGGCCAGCTCGGTGAGGTTCTCGGCGACGGTGCGCCCGGTGACGGTGAGGCAGTCGCCGTGCAGCAGTCCCGCATCCAGCAGCGCCTTCATCACCACTGGCACGCCGCCGACGTGATCGACCGCGGCCATCACGTGCGCGCCGAAGGGCTTCACGTCGGCCAGGTGCGGCACCTTGTCGCCGATCCGGTTGAAGTCATCCAGCTCCAGCGGCACCCCGGCCTCGTGGGCGATGGCGAGCAGGTGCAGCACCGCGTTGGTTGAGCCGCCGAAGGCCATCACCACCGCGATCGCGTTCTCGAACGCTGGGCGGGTGAGGATCTGCCGAGCGGTGATCCCGCGAGCGATGAGGTCCACCACGGCGGACCCGCTGGTCCGGGCGAACCCGTCGCGGCGCCGGTCCACCGCGGGTGGGCTGGCCGACCCGGGCAGCGACATGCCCAGCGCCTCGGCCGCGCAGGCCATCGTGTTGGCGGTGTACATGCCGGCGCAGGCACCCTCACCGGGGCAGATCGCCCGCTCGATCGCATCGACGTCCGCCCGGCTGATCAGACCGCGGACGCAGGCACCCACCGCCTCGAAGGCGTCGATGACGGTGACCTCACGGTCGCCGACCCGACCGGGCAGGATGGTTCCCGCGTAGAGGAACACCGCCGCCAAATCGAGCCGGGCAGCGGCCATCAGCATCCCAGGCAGGCTCTTGTCACAGCCGGCCAGCAGCACCGTCCCGTCCAGCCGCTCGGCCTCCACCACGATCTCCACCGAGTCGGCGATCACTTCGCGGGAGACCAGCGAGTAGTGCATCCCGACGTGGCCCATGGAGATGCCGTCGGACACCGAGATCGTGCCGAACTCCATCGGGTAGCCCCCCGCGGCGTGCACGCCTTCCTTGCTGGCCTTGGCCAGCCGGTCCAGCGACAGGTTGCACGGGGTAATCTCGTTCCACGACGAGGCGACACCGATCTGAGGTTTGGCGAAGTCATCGTCGCGCATGCCCACGGCGCGCAACATGCCACGCGCCCCGGCGCGCTCCAGACCGTCGGTGACGTCTCGGCTGCGGGGTTTGAGGTCTGGCTGGGTCATGCCCGTCTCCTTCCATGGTGGCGTGTCAGGACCATGGTGTCCTACCGGCCCGGCTCCGGAGCGGGCCCCTGCCCTGCCCCTGCCCTGTTCGGGCCTAAACTGCACGACTTCGTTCAATTGCTCAGCGGGAATGTTCGTTGCAGTGTTGAACGCCTTGTCGTCCTGAAATGCGGGTGGCGGCGTATTGGACGTAGCAGGAATTAGATCTCTGGCGGGTCCAAGTTGTCGTATTTATAATTCGATCGTGAACTTGCTGGTCGGGAAGGTGGAGGGCGACGGTGCAGTGGGGGCGACCGGCGGGCTGGGTTCGGGGCCGCTAGCGGTTGAGCCGGTGAGCAACTCCATGACCACGAGCACCACGAAGATGATGCCCAACAGGGCGGCTACGCCGAGGACGATCAAGCCAAGGATGAGGGCGACTGTTCGGCCATACCGTTTCGTCGGCGGTGGACGGCCCGCTAGTGGACGGTCCGGTGGTGGACGGTCCGGTGGTGGACGGTCCGGCGGTGGTGGACGGTCCGGTGGTGGTGGACGGTCGGTCGGAACAATCACAGTCTCGGGGGGCGGTGCGGTGATTGCGGCGCGGGCGGCGTTGGCCAGTTCGCCGGCGGTGTAGTACCGATCGTGGGGGTTTTTTGCCATTCCGCGGGCGACTACGGCGTCGAGTGCGGGCGGGATGCCGGCGCGCAGCCGGCTGGGCATGGGTGGTGGGTCGTAGAGGTGGGCCCGCATGAGCGCGGGGAAGGTGTCGCCGGAGAACGGGCGCGTCGCGGTGAGGCATTCGTGCAGAACGCAGGCCAGGGCGTAGATGTCGACCCGACGATCGATGGCTTTGTCATCGAAGCGTTCCGGGGCCATGTAGTCCAGGGTCCCGATCGTGGTGCCCGTCGCGGTCAGCTGCGAGTGCTCGGCGGCGTGGGCGACGCCGAAGTCGACGAGGTAGACGAAGTCGCGGCCTTCGGTGACCAGCACGTTGGCTGGTTTGACGTCGCGGTGCACCAGGTCGTCGGCGTGGGCGGCATCCAGCGCTTCGGCGATCTGGCTGATGATCTCAACGGCGCGACGGGGCGGCATCGGCCCGGTCTGGGCGAGGATCTTGCCGAGATCCGAACCTTTGACCAGCCGCATGTCGATGAACAGCCGGCCGTCGATCTCGCCGTAGTCGTGGATCGGAATGACGTGCGGTTCCTGGAGGCGGGCGGCGACATAGGATTCGCGACGGAACCGTTCCCGGTAATCCTGGTCGCTAGCGAGGTGGGTCGACAGCAGCTTGAGCGCCACATACCGGTTGCGGCGGGTGTCGTAGGCGAGGTAGACCTCGCCCATCGCGCCGCGTCCCAGCAGCGTCTCTAGCTGGTACTCCCCTACCAGTGTCCCCGTCATGCCGTACTCCTACGGTCAAAAAGGCCGCGATGTCCGAAAGGTAACAGAAATTCTGCCACCGCGTAGTCATTACGGGGTATCGCCCGCCGGACGGTGAACGTTAGTTCACGCGAACGAAATCGACTGATCGCACTGTGTAATCGACACTGTGTGGTCGACATTGTGTAATCAACACCGTGTAATCAACACCGTGTGATCAACACCGTGTAATCGGGCTCCGGCTTCGATGAACCTGCCGGCTAGCTGTAACGCGGCGCGGCAACGCCGCGATACGCCTGATGAACCCCGGCGATTTCCCCCGACCGCCGGGGTTCACCCCGCGGCTAGCGTCCGATATGGAGGCGTTCGTTGCGGGCGGACGTCACGTCAACTCTTGACTGTGTCGGCCAGCGGCACTGCGGGGTCGCCGAGCCGGTGGCGGTCGACCGGCAAGCCGCTGCGGATGAGGTCCTGCACGGGCGCGATGCCCTCGTCCCACTGGTTGACGTGCATCCCCGCCACGACCCGGTCGTCGGCGAGCCAGAACGCATGAAACGCCCGCGCTCCGAGATCGCCGCGGGTGATGAGGGCGTCGTACCCACCGGGAGGGAACCATCCGGTGAACTCCATGCCGACGTCGTATTGGTCGGTGAAGAAGTACGGCGCACGGTCGTAGCTGACCTGCTGGCCGAGCATCGAGCGGGCTGCGGCCGGTCCCCCGTGCAGCGCGTTGGCCCAGTGCTCGACGCGGATCCGCGTGTGATGCAGCGGGTTGACCGCGTTGGCGACGTCGCCGGCGGCGTAGACGTCAGGGTCTTCGGTGCGCAACGCGGCGTCGACGAGGACACCGTTGTCGACGGCGAGACCGGCCTGCTCGGCGAGTTCGGTGTTGGGTTCGGCACCCACGCCGACGATGACGACGTCGGTGGGGATCTCGCTGCCGTCGTCGGTGACCACCGCCGCGACCTGCCCAGCGCCGCGGAACTCGGTCACCGCCATGCCGAGCCGGACATCGACGCCGTGCTGGCGGTGCACCTGGGCGAAGAACCCCCCGATCACTAAGCCGCCCGTTCCGGGGCCAAACGCGGCCTGGAGCGGGGCGGCTTGCGGCACGATGACGGTGACCTCGCAGCCGTACTCCCGGGCCGCGGCCGCGGTCTCCAGCCCGATCCAACCGGCACCCACGACGACCACCCGGCCGCCGCCGCGGATGGCCTCGCGCAGCCGGTCGGAATCGTCAATCTGGCGAAGGTAATGCACCCCACCCAGGTTGGCACCGGGGAGCTCCAGCTGGCGCGGGGACGCGCCGGTAGCCAGCAACAGCTTGCTGTATTCAAGCCGGTCGCCGCTCTCCAGCTGTACCTGATGGCCAGCCCGGTCCAGGCTGGTCACCAGGCGACCCAGCTGCAACTCCACGGAGTTCTCGCCGTACCAGCTCTCGTCGTGGACGTAGAGCTTGGCCTTGTCCTGCCTACCCAGCAGGTATCCCTTCGACAACGGAGGCCGCTCGTAGGGCCGTTCGGCCTCGTCGCCGATGAGCACGATTCGGCCGGTGAAGCCCTCCTCGCGCAGGGTCTGGGCCGCCTTGGCGCCAGCGAGGCTGGCGCCAACAATGATGAGTGTCTGCTCGGTTGCCATGGGGGGCCTTCCCCTATCCGTTAGGACGTGCGCCACCGGGTGGGTAGTGGGTGGCCAGCTGGGCCAGCGCGATCGCGCCGACGAGCAGCCCGACATCACGCAGCGCGATATCGAAGTAGCCCGGGAAGGTCAGCAGGTTGATGATGATCCCGGTCAGCCAGGCGGCTACCAGCCAGGCGCCGAACCGTGGCGCTATCGCGACCGCGATCCCTGCCACGACCTCGATCAGGCCCACGGCGTACATCGCCTGCTGCGCGGTGCCGGGCACGATGCCATCGATCCAGGGGGCCAGGTAGGTCGGCCAGTCCACGAGCAGGTTCGTGAACTTGTCGAGCCCGAAAATGATCGGCGCCACGGCGAACACCGTGCGCAGCAGCAGGAAGGCTCGATACGCCGGATCGGACCGGGCAGTGCTCGACGTCGACACGTCAGCGGTGGTCATGAGAACCTCCTTCTAAAGATGATAGATTCAATCTTTAGAAGTTAGCCGCCATGGCTCGTTTCGTCAAGAGTGATCGATTTTAGACTGGTGGTGCGGGCGACCACAGGCGCTCCCGGGGGTGCGGCTACTGTCTCGCCCTGGCCCCAGACGACGGCAAGGTGTAACGCAGTCCTATGCAGACGTTTTCCCATTTCCCTGGCAGGAGCCGGACAACCTCGCTGCGGGGTCGCGAACTGCTGAGCGACCCGGCCCTGAACAAGGGGACGGCGTTCCCGCTCGTCGAGCGCGTGGCCCTCGGTCTGACCGGGCTGCTTCCGCCGGCGGTCCTCACGCTGGATGACCAAGCCGCGCGGGCCTACCAGCAGTACTCCGAGATCACCGGTGACGTCGGCAAGGCGGTGTTCCTCGGCGGCCTGCTGAGCCGCAACCAGGTGCTCTTCTACCGGCTCCTGCTCAACCATCTGCCGGAAATGCTGCCGATCGTGTACACCCCGACCATCGGCACCATGATCCAGCGGTTCAGCCGTGAGTTCCGGCGGCCGGGCGGGGTCTACCTGTCCGTCAACGACACGGACGACTCGGACGGCCTCGCCGACACGCTCAGCAACTACGGACTTGGCGCCAACGATGTCGATCTTATTGTGGTCACCGACGGCGAGGGCATCCTCGGCATCGGCGACTGGGGCGCCGGCGGGATCGCCATCGCGATCGGCAAGCTCGCCGTCTACACCGCCGCGGCGGGGATCGACCCCACCCGGGTCGTGCCAATCGTGCTCGACGTCGGCACGAACAACCACGAACTCCTCGACGACCCGTTCTACATCGGCAACCGGCACCCCCGCGTCGGCGACGAGCGCTACCACGCCTTCGTCGACGCGTTCGTGCAGGCAGCGACCAAGGTGTTCCCCCGCGCGCTGCTGCACTGGGAGGACCTGGGCACGAACAACGCCACCCGCATCCTCCGGCGCTACCGTAACTCGATCTGCACCTTCAACGACGACATGCAGGGCACCGGCGCCGTCGTGCTCGCTGCCGTCCTGGCGGGTTCACAGGCGTCCGGGGCGCCACTGAGGGAGCAGCGCGTCGTCGTCTTCGGCGCGGGGACGGCCGGGATCGGGATCGCCAACCAGATCCGGGACGCAATGGTGCAGGACGGGTTGCCACAGAATGAGGCGACGCGACGGATCTGGAGCGTGGGTCGCGGCGGTCTCCTGGTCGAGGGCCAGCCGCGGATGCGGGACTTCCAGCGGCCGTACGCCCACCCCGACGCCGAGGTCGCGAACTGGCGCCACGACGCGCCCGGCGGTGGCATCGACCTGCTCGAAGTCGTCCGAAGGGCTCGCCCGACCGTCCTGATTGGCACGTCCGCAAGCCCCGGGGCGTTCAGCGAGGACGTGATCCTGGAGATGGCGCGACACGTCGAGCGACCAGTCATCCTGCCGCTGTCCAACCCGACGAGCCTGGCCGAGGCGGTGCCGGCCGACCTGATCGCGTGGACCGACGGCCGGGCGCTCATCGCGACCGGTAGCCCCTTCCCGCCGCTGACTCACGAGCGCACCAGCTACGTCACCGCGCAGGCCAACAACGCGCTGGTGTTCCCGGGTCTGGGTCTCGGTACCATCATCAGCGGCGCCCGGCTCGTCACCGACGGCATGCTCGCTGCATCGGCACACGCCGTGGCTGCCCTTGTCGACGCGAGCGAGCCTGGTGCCCCGCTGCTACCGGAGGTCAATGACCTACGAGCGGTCTCAGCCGTCGTCGCGGAGCGGGTCGCCGCGGCCGCGGCACAGGAGGGCGTGACGCGGGTCGAGCGGCGCGACTGGGCGACCGCGGTCGAGGCGGCGATGTGGAACCCGGAGTACCGACCGCTGTGGCCAGCGATGAAGGCGTAACCGGCGATTGTTTCGCCTGACAGCCGGAGATCCAAGATCCTGCTGGCGGCAGTGGTAAGGAACCTGCCAACGGCAGCATTGAAGTACGTTGGAGATGCCCAGGTGAACACTTCGTCGCCAAAGTTCATATCAGCCTCAGCTGGCTCCAGCTCCCACAGCGCTCGCCCGAACCAGGCCCGGATCTGCTCCAGTTGCACGACGTCGGAGGCGATCCAACCAGCAAGACGAACGGCCCAGACGATAGACCTTCAGCAAACCCGAGATAACATCAGACGCCAGAACCAGCCCAGATCGTCGGAGAACGCGCAGGTCCTACGGTTACGGAGACCACAGAGGACTCGGGGAATCCTGGGCATATTTATTAACCAGGCGGGAGTGGCGCACGCACTGGCCACTGGAACAGGACGTCGAACTCCTGGTACTACGTCACGAAGTCGCCGCGCTGCGCAGAGCCAACCCGACACCGTGTCTGGACTGAGCTGATCGAGCGGTGTTCGCCGCGCTGGTCCGGAGATTGCCGCAGATGCTGCGGAGGCATCGCCTGGTCACGCCGAGGGCGAGCTAGAGCAGGCGATCGAAGTCACCACTGATGCCCGGAATGCGGGGCGGTGGCCGAGCATGTCGGCGACTAGGGCTCCTTGGGGTCTGAAACGTTGACACTTGAGCTAAGTTCCCAGGAGAGCGTAGTGTCCTTCTCATCCGCTCCCACACAGGCGTTTCAACCGCCTGACCAGCCACGATGGGTGGCACAATGACGGCGACTCAGGTTGCCCGATTCGGCGCAGCGGATGGCGGCGGTCGGCCAGCAGACCGGGAGTCCCTGCGTGAGCTTGCGCTCAGGAAGCCGCAGGGACCCTTTGACGTACCCATAGACTTGGCGGTCCGAGGCGAAGCCTCGTTAGGAACAGGGTCGGTGCCGCCCCGGACGAGAGTGGTGGCGAAGGTGCGCCGCCCGTTGTGAGCGTCCCGCGATCAGGTTGGACTCGTGGATCACGGTAGAAATTCCCGGGGTATCAAGGATACACTAGATACGAGATACTCCGCTGATCGTGCGTCATGGAGCCTAATCCGAGTTGAGCGACCAGGAGAGACGACGTGGAGCCGAATGCCCTCACTGTTCCCGTCGATCGTGCCCTTGATAACCGGGTACCACGCCTGGAGCTGACCACGAACGAGAGCGCAGCAATCCGCGCCGTCGCCGACGCGGTGCTCGACGAGGAACCTGGACGGCCGCTCGATGAACAGCTAGACAGGGTGGCGGTGTACGCGCACGAGCTCCCGGTCCGCATTCGCATTTTGCTGACCGAGTTTCGCCTGACCGGTCGACCATACGGAGGACTCGTCCTATCGGGGCTTCCGGTTGATGAGTCGCTGCTCGGGCGTACACCCGCCAGCTACAGCGGCCAGCCGTCGTCGCCGGAGGTGCAGTGTGCCACCGCCATGCTGCTGCTGATCGGTTCACTGCTCGGCGATCCCTTCTCGTTCTATACCCAGCAGCGCGGCCAGCTCGTGTTGGATGTGTTCCCAGTGCCCGGGCATGAGCAGGCTCAGTTGGGCTCCGGTTCCACGTGAGCGTGGGGCGCGTCGCCGGTGTCCGGGTTCATGCCAGTCATTTGTGGGGGCCACCCTCTGACGTCGAGGCTTCCTTTGACGCCGCGGATGCTGCAGGTGTGGAGATTTCTTATGACATGTATCCCTACCAGAAGGCGAGCACGATCCTGGCAGCGCTTCTGCTCGCCGGTGACGTCCAGTCGCTTGGCCCCATGAAGACACTCAGCAGACTCCGCGACTCACGAGAAAGATCATCCCTGCTCGCGAGCGACAGGTTCACCGAGCGAGCTCTTGCCAATCTCGTGCTCGGGTACCTGCCGGATGAATTCAGCGAGTTCGCCGGCCTGTCGGTTACCCAGGCCGCAGCGAGGTGTGCCCAACCAGCCGGCGAATGGGCGCTAGACTTGCTTATCAGATCTGATCTTCAAGTCGGCGCCCATCTAAACCGACCGTCACTCACCGATGACGATCTGACTTGGCTGGTGCTCGACGATCGACACTGCGCCGGTTCCGATGGAATTTACTTGGGACAACATCCTCATCCGCGTGGTTATGGCGCGTTCGCTCGCCTCGCGAAATACTACTTGGCAGACTCGTCTGACATAGGATATCAGCGGCTCGCTCGTCATCTTTCCACCAAGGCGGCAGATGTCTACAACCTAGGGAAACGTGGCCGGTTGGCGCCGGGTATGGCAGCCGACATGTGTGTGATCGCGCCAAGCGGAATAGCTGATCACGCCACTTATGAGGCACCCAGCCAACAAGCGACCGGGATTCTCCTGGTGATCGTGAATGGAACCCCCGTCTGGCGTGACGGAAAACCTCTTGCCACAGGATCACCCGGCCAAGTCATTAATTGCTAGCAGCCTGCGAATCTAATCGCTAGCGCAAGCTGGCCCGGCGGTTTCAGACGTTCGATTTCGATGGCAACGGCCAAATCGAGCGATCGGATTTCGAGACCTCGGCCGGGCGGGTGGCCGACGAGTTCGGCCACAACGCGGTGACGGCTTTGTCACCACACGGGATCTGCTACAGGCGATCCACGATTTCTACTTCGATGACAATCCCGACAGCGTCGGCGGCTGGCTGCTCGGCCAGTTGCCCGATTGACCACGTCGCCACACGGCGAAATCGACACAAGTAGCGACAAATACCGCCCGTGCTCACCAGGGGCCAGCACGGCCGCCCGCCTGTGTCGACCCTCCACGCCCGGGGATCACGGGCCGATGGCGAAGCCGACGGGAAGGTGAACTCCGAGGTGGTGTCCGAGCTCACTCGGACGGGACCTGGAACCCCGGTGATCTGGGAACCATGCCGTGTGATCACTGTCCGAGTGTCGGTCCGCGGTGCGGGATAAGTCTTGACAGCGCTGGGGAGATCTGCGAGGCTGCGAAAGCTGGGCATTCGCTATTCAGGAGTTTTTAACCTGAGGGGGAGGGGGAGAAGACGATGGCAACAGTGCGTTTTTTGTCGGATTGGTCACAACAGCAGACTGGTGATATTCGAGCTGGCGAACCGTTGCAGATCGAATACGACCCCCAGCGGCTGCCACGTTGCCGGTCATCTCGCTATGGCCAACCCGCCTGGAGTATCGCCGCCTACCTCCGCTTTCATCCCGGCGGTCAAGAGCAATCCGGACGCGTCGCGCCAGGGTCGGATCCTCTGGAAGTCAAAGTACCAAGCGATGCCACGAAGATCGAGATGTGGTTCAACAACACAGACCAAACAGGATGCACCACCTGGGACAGCCGGTACGGTCAGAACTACTGGCTAGATACTGCCTCGGAATAACACCATCTTCTGGTCATCCAGCACAGTTGGGGTAGGACCTCGCCACTTTTTGCGCTTCTCAGCTGGACGTACGTCCCACAGCGGGTCCCGCTGGAGACCTTCATCGTCACGCGCCTTTCCAGGCGGTAGTGCGCTCCCAGACCACAACCTAGCGATGATCATCCTGGTGAGTAATCTCGTTCACTGAGGGCGCAGCTGGGCCGACGGCGATCCCTGGCACGCTAAGGGTGTTGTTGTGGGACCGGCCGGAGATCTCGTAGGGAAAGGCCGTGCCGCTGTCTTCTCTGGTTGGTTGGCGGTGGCGGCCAGCGCCGGCGAAGAGGCCGAGCAGGTCGAAGCGGATCTGGTGCCAGACGATGCAGGGGAACGGGCGGCGGCGCCAGGTGACCCGGCGGCAGGTGCGGCACCGACCTCCTGGGGTGGGTTGGTGCTGTGTCAGGACCCGCCGCAGTGCGTCGATGGCGCCGGGGTAGTGACCGGATCGCTCCAGTTCGGTGAGCGTGTTCCATATTGATCCGACGAACTGACGAGCGGTGGGGTGGTCGGCCAGCCAGGCCACGGTCCGGGGCGACAGGTGCAGCGGCGCGCCCATCCTGGGCGTCGCCGTGGTCGAGGCCACCGGGTCGGTGGTGACTGTTGTCGGCATTCAGCACCCGCCCTCAGGCCCGTTGGGCGCGCAGGTGTCCACCGACCAGGGCATAACGTGTTCGCAGACTGCGACCAGGACCCCGATCTGATCTGTCCCGCGCTCGGCGAACAGGTGATTGCGCTGATCGCAGGGGGGCAGCGCCCGGCGGCGGGGGGTGCTCACCCGCCACCCGGAGCCCGGTACGCAGTCACTCACGGTGCTTCCATGTCTAGTCATTACCTTACTCTCACCGGTGGGGGACGGCGGCCTCCAGGGCAGATTGGAGGCAGCGCTCGGCCGAGACCGCCGTCGGTCTTGGGCTGGTGAAGCGCCGGACGCGGACGCTCAGGCGCTCCACCAGGGGCTAAAGTCGAGGTGGGAACCGACACTGCCCACGATACATAGTGTCACGCATAATGCGTGGCATGGAGTACGCCGTTCGGGTGATTGTGGGTGCCGCTGCCCCGAGGCGGCGCCCGCTGGGCAGCGGCCGCGTTCCCCGCGGACCCCCGAAGGAGGCCGGTCATGCGCCCGACCGTGCGAAGCCGGCGACTCGGCGCGCTGCTGCACCGAGCGCGCCGTCACCGAGCGCGCCGTCTCCGTCGGCGGGCAGACCGGCTGGACCGTCCACGAGCGCGACGGCGCCATCGGCCAGTATGTGCACGCCTTCGTGTCCGTGCAGCTCCCAGCGCTCCCGCCCCGGGAGTTCCTCGACCTGATCTACACCGTGATTAAGGAGTTGTGACCATGAACAACACGCGCGTCGCGCCCCCAGCGGCACTGGCCGACGCCACCTACACCACATCCACCCGTAGCACGGGCACCGGCAACTGCGTCGCGGTCGGCCGTGCAGGTGAATGGGTCGGGGTCCAAGACACCAAGCAAGGCCCCGACAGCACCCGGCGAACCACCGTGGCGTTGCCCGCCGCCAGCTTCTGCGCCTTCCTCGATGCGGTGAAAGCCGGCACGCTGCGCTGACCCCGCCTAGGACAGCTGGGCGCCGGTGGCGGCGCCAGCCGTCCCCCTGATGGCGCATCGCTACCGCCGTGCCTGCGCCAGATTTGTGTACCCCGCGTCCCGGCGATGAGAAGGTCCAGCGTCGGCACGTCGCCTCACTCAACTATCGCATAATGCGTAGCATGAAGTCCACTGTGACCGTCGGCTACAGCGCTCGTTCTCGTGGACTGTGAGGGAGGCGGTCATGCGTCCGACTGTGCGGAGCCGGCGGCTTGGTGCGCGGCTGAGCCGGTACCGCAATGAACGTGGCTTGTCCGGTGCGGTGCTGGCGCGCGAGCTGGGCGTGGGCCAGCCGCAGTTGTCTCGGCTGGAGACCGGCAAGGTGAAGATCACCCCAGCGGCGCTGCAACGTCTGGTCGAGGTGCTGGGCATTCCCGAGGCCGACGCTCGCAGGCTTGATGAGCTGCGCCGGCGGTCGGCTGAGCCGGGCTGGTGGCAGGACTACGGTGACATCCTCGGTGAGCCGGTGGAGATGCTCATCGAACTGGAGGTGGAGGCGTCCTGGATCCGCAGCTATGAGGGGCACGTGATCCCCGGTCTGCTGCAGACCCGCGACTACGCTGAGCGGATCATCACCGCATCCTCCACGCATATGCGCGTGGCCGACATCGACCGCTACCTTGAGCTGCGGATGCGCCGCCAGAAGCGGCTCGCCGACGGGATGCGGTTCACCGCCATCCTGTCCGAGGCGGCGATCCGGCAGCAGGTCGGCGGCCCGGAGGTGCTGCGCCAGCAGCTGCGTCACATCAACAGAGTCAACCGCGAGTTCGATGTCACCGTCCAGGTGGTGCCCTTCACCGCCGACGCCCACGCCGCACTCGGCGACTCCTTCGTCATCATCCAGTGGCCCGACGAGCACGACCCCGAGGCCGTCTACGTCGATGGACAGACCAGCTGGACCGTCCACGAGCGCAGCGGCATCATCCGCCAGTATGTGCACGCCTTCGCGTCCGTGCAGGCCCAAGCGCTCCCACCCCGAGAGTCCCTCGACCTGATCTACACCGTGATCAAGGAGTTGTGACCGGTGAACAACACGCGCCGCCCGCTCGTCCCCGGCCAGGCGCTGCCGCTGGTGTGGGTCGCCCTGTGCGGCAAGCGGGTCGGGGGCGCGGTCATCACAGCCCCGTCAGGCGCCTGGGTGATTGCGCCGCCGGAACACCTTGGGCAGCCGGCTGGCCATGTGGCTGAGCTGGGAGACATGGTCGAGCAGCTGGTTCATGTCGGGGCCCACCTGACCGAGGTGCCCCAGCAGCGGAATCACCCCGTGGTCCACCGCGTCGGCCAGCTGCGGTAGCCGGCCGAGGAGGGTCACCAGCGCATCGACTTCGCCTGGCTGGGTGGTCTCGGCCAGCCGGCGCACCATGGGCTCTAGGCGGCGCAGCGGCTCGGAGTAGCCCTCCAGCAGCGAAGTCGCGCGCACAGTCAGTGCGCCGGCCTGCTCGACCGCCCCAGCTGCGGCCGTGACTGCCCGGCTGGCGGCCGGCACGACGCCCTCGGCCGTGCGGGTGACCACCTCGACACGGTCGAGCAGCGCATCGGTCCGGGCCGCGGCTGCGTGCATGGCGGTCAGGGTCTGCTCGGCCAAGGTCACCAGCCCAACCACGCGGCCAGGCAAAGTCACCAGGGCTGCTGTGGTGTGCGCAACGGCGGCGACTGGGCGGCCCAGCATGGCAGGCAGCCGCAACAGGGAGTTCCTCACCACGCGGCGCTGGGACTGCACCGGGAGGGGCCGGACCATCGCCACCTCGTAGTCCTCGTCGCGGGGGAGAGTCGTCGGGTCGAACTCCGCAGTGGTCAGCAGTTCGGGATAGGTGTCGGCTACCCGGCGGGCAGTGTCCGCCAGCTGCTGCGCGGTGGGTCGGCTGCCAGCGGCCACCCGTCGATGGCTCGAGACGGTGGGAACCGTCAGCCGATCACGGGGGGCGGGGACTGGCCGGACAGGCGCCGCGGTCATGTGGGTACCTTCGCGGTTGCCGGAATCAGTGTCCGCCGGGTGGCCATCGCGGGGGGAATGACCAGCACTGGGCAGGTCGCGTGCCGCACGCAGTACCAGCTCACCGACCGGTGTAGCAGCTCGGCGACCCGCGGGCCGTGGCCGACAACCAGCAGGTCGGCCCCGTCGGCCTCGGCGACGAGCACCGGGCCAGCCGGCCCGCGGACCACCCTCCGCCGTACGGCAACCCCCGCCGCCCCATCGGGAACGCGCGCCAGTGCGGCCGCCACGACGTCGGCGAGTTCTCGCTCGGCCCGCGCTTCTTGCTCGGCTTCTGGTGGCACCGGCTCGGCGGTGACCACGGCTTCCCAGCCCCTGGCCCCCACCGGCATCCAGCAGCGGATCGCGCACACCTGGGCGCCGATACCTACGGCGCGCGACAGCGCCCACCGCAGCGCGGTGTAGCTGGCCGGGGAGCCGTCGACACCGACTACTACTGGCTGCTCCCTCATCATCAGCCTCCTCGCCGCTGGAGCTCCTTCTAATGCCATGATCTGCTAATGTTAGAGCTGTCGCGCCAGTTTCGTCAATAGGAGTTGATTATAGAATGGAGTCCCGGAAGGCGCAGATCTCCGCGATCGCCGCGCTCGACGAGCCCACCCGTCGCAGTCTGTATGACTACGTGGTGCGCCAGCCCGCGCCGGTGAGTCGTGACGACGCTGCCGCCGCCTTCGAGCTGCCGCGCACGACCGCGGCGTTTCATCTCGACCGGCTGGTGGACGAGGGCCTGCTCGACGTGGTGTACCAGCGCCGCACCGGCCGCACCGGCCCCGGTGCGGGACGGCCGGCCAAGCTGTACCAGCGGTCGCACCAGCACGTGGCCGTGTCACTGCCCCAGCGCCGCTACGACCTGGCCGGGCGGTTGTTGTCCAGCGCGCTGGAGCACGCCGAACGCTCCGGGGACTCACCGCGGGCGATCCTTGACCAGCGCGCCTACCAGCTGGGCCGAGAACTCGGCGAAACCGCGCGCAACGCCAACGGTGACCATGATCCACGGGACACAGCGCTGCAGGTACTCGAGGAATACGGCTTCGAACCGCGCATCGAGGGCGACCACGTCGCCCTCGCCAACTGCCCCTTCCACACCCTGGCGCGGGAGTACACCGAACTCGTGTGCGGAATGAACCTGTGCCTGCTCGACGGGCTCCTCGACGGCCTAGCCCCCACCGGGCTCACCGCCCACCTGGATCCCGCCCCACCCCACTGTTGCGTCCGCCTCGAACCCGCGCCCTAGCCCCGCGTGTCCGGCTCTCCTGCCCGGTGTGGCGTGCTCTGGTGCACAGCGTTAAAGGTGCACAGCGTGAAAGGCGTCCAGGACCGTGTCGCTGAACAGCACGAACCGGGCCTCGCGCACGCTGGTGTGGGTGTTCTGGACGGTGCGCAGCGCGATGCGTGCGGCGTCGGCCAGTGGCCACCCGTAGATCCCGGCGGACACCGCGGGAAAGGCGACGGTCTGCGCGCCAAGCTCGTCGGCCACCCGCAGTGATTCGCGGTAGCAGGAAGCGAGGAGCTCGGAGCGATCCTCGGATTTGGCGTACACCGGGCCGACGGTGTGAATCACCCATCTCGCCGGCAGGTCACCAGCGGTGGTGGCAACCGCTTCGCCGGTGGGCAGGCCGTCGCGGTAGCGGCTGGCCCGCAGTTCCCGGCATTCCGCCAGGATCGCCGGCCCACCGCGACGGTGGATCGCGCCGTCCACGCCGCCCCCGCCGAGCAGTGAGCTGTTGGCGGCGTTCACCACCGCGTCGACGTGCTGCTCGGTGATGTCGCCTTGCACCAGGGTGATCTGCGCGGCCATTACCGCACTGTAGCCAGCGGTCGATGTGGCACACTCCTGCACTTACGTGCACACCGTGCGTCAAGGGGAACACGATGAGTAGCGAGAACCAGTGGTTCGGCGCCGCCAGGGATACCGGCAACGTCCTGGATGGCACGGCGCTGGGCACCCTGCTCGGAGGCAACGGCGCGGCGGCGGGCTTCTCGATCGACTACGAGCGCGCCCCGCAAGCCGTCGCTGACCTTGAACACGCCGCGGACTTCTTCGAGAACCGGGCGAAGATGGCGCTTCGCCTGGCGACGATCCCCGCACCCGGCACGGATGGGGTCAGCATGAACGCGGTCGAGCAGATAGGCCGATGGGCGTCGGATACCGGCACGAACAACCTGGAGGTCACCCTTCTCGCGGGTGCTCAGCAGCTCCGGGACCTCGCGCAGAAATTGCGCGCGGACTTGAAGACCTACCTGCAGGTCGAGGAGCTGAACATCCCGAAGGCCAGCCCGGGATTGCCATTATGAGGACCCGTCTGGTGGCGAGCGTGATTGCGTGCGGCTCGCTGATCGTGCTGGCGGGGTGTGGCTCCGGCACTAGTGCGGCACCGGAGCCCGCGCGACTCAGCCCAACGCAGGCAGCGAGCCCGATCCCGCCTGTGACGAACCCGCGCGATGTCACGACCCTGGCTCGCCGGCCGTGTGAGCTGCTGACGTCGCAGCAGGCCGTGCAGTTCGGGCTCGACCTCCCGCCGAAGCAGTATGATGCTGCTCTCGGCGACCTAGGCTGTAAGTGGACGAGCGCGACCCGTGACCGACGGATATTTCGAACGGTTCAAATCGATACTTTCACCAACAACCCGACCTTGGAAGTCGCCTACAGCAAGCGGAGGGGCCTTCCATTCTTCGAACTCACCGAGATCGCTGGCTATCCCGCTCTCGTATCGAGACCGCTCGCGCATCTGCCGCATTGTGATATTGATGTCAAACTGGCAGAACGTCAGAGTGTCTCGTTAAGCTACCGCTCAGACACGTTCAACAATAACCCGCAGCAGGCGTGTGAGGTAGGTAAGCAGGTTGCCGCGGTGGTGCTGATGAATCTGCCGCCGAAGAGTTGAGGGGACGCACGATGGGGACGTACTTCAACTACGACGACACCAGCCATCAGGTCATCTTCGACCACATCAACGGTGGTTCCGGCTCAAACTCGCTGCAGGAGGCCTGCCGGGAGTGGCAGCGGTTGGGCGAGGACGTCGGAGTGACCGGCAAGTCGTTCGTGCAGAGCGCGCTCCGCGGCGTCCTGGCTTCTCGTGAGGGTGCCGCGGCGGAGGCGGCAGCAGCGGCCACCGCTGCGATGCTGCCGTGGATGGATGACGTCGCGCTGATCGCGTCCAGCGCTGCGCAGCGGGCGCAGGGCCAGGCCAACTACTGGGTCACCGCTAAGAACAGCGTCCCGCCGGTCCCGCCCGCACCGAACTCGGCGGGTTTCTTCGGTGATCCCGGCGAGTGGTTCGTCGAGAAGATGGACTGGTTTCCGGGGGTGACCTCCGAGGAGGAGAGGGCGCAGCAGCGCCTGCAAGACGCCGCAGAGCAGGCCCGTCAGGCGATGCGGGTGTATCAGTCCAGCTCCAACGGCAACATCGACCCCGCCCCGGCCTTCACTGCGCCGCAGGCATGGGACGGCAGCATGGGGGCACTACCGCTGATCGGTACGCACGTCAGCGGTGCCGGCGCCGCCCCGGTAGCGGCGGCGGGTGGTGGCACAGGTGCCCATCAAGCCCATCTGCTGGCGGCCCATCAGCCAGCGGGTGGCCAACCGGTGGCGACGGCGTCACAGCTCGCCCAGGGCGGCCACGCTGCACCGGGCGTCGGTACCGCCCCGTGGGCGGGCAACCCCACACCGGTCCAGGGCGTGACACCTGGCCCGCTGCCCGTCGGCACCGGGTTCGGCAACGGCAGCGGCGGGCGAGGTTCGGCGCGGTCGACGCCCGTCCGGGGCGCGGCAGGAGCCCGTTTCGCCGGCGCCGGTACGGGCCGGGGCGGCGGACCACGTCGCGCCGGGTACGGCCCCCAGCCCAGCACAGGGTTTGGTCCCCGGCCGGCCGTCCGCGCACCGTACTCATCTGTTGACGAAACGGGTGGTGCCCGTGGCGGCGTCAATTCGGGCGGAGCCGCTTCGACCGGTGCGGGGCGCGGTGCTGGCGGGGCGCAGTACGGGGCACCGTTCGCCGCAGGCGCTGAACAGCGCGGCGAGCAGGACCGCGAGCACCGCAGTAAATACCTCATCCATGACGATTCCCACGCGATCGTCGGTGACCTGCCGCCCACCGCGCCCCCGGTGATCGGCGAGGACCCAGCCTACTGAGGGGGATCACGTGCGTGGCATCACGGTTGAGCTGAGCCACGAGGAGTACCGCACGGTCTGGCACGCCCTGGGCCTGGGCACCCGGCACTGGAATCTGGACCTGCCGGGACTACCGGAGCTGACCGAGCAGGAGCGGCGGGCGCAGACCGGACGCACGATCGATGGCTTGCGGGCCCGTGGGCTGGCCGATCACCGAAGCTTGGCACCGATGCTGGAGGATCCGCTGCGCCTGCTGGCCAGCTCGGCGCGCGAGATCTACGGATGGGTGCAGACCGGGTCCGCTCAGGTTCGGTTGCTGGCCGGGTCCCGGGGTGAGTGGGGAGTGCTGGCGATGCTCGATGAGCACCGGCTGGTGGTGCGCACCGGCCCGGCCGGCGAGCTGTGCACCGCGGTCGCCCGGCAGCTGCCGGATCGCCCCGCTGGCCCGGGATCGTCGGTATCGGTGCCGTCGGAGCTGCTGGAACGACCGGCCCGCGACGGTCAGCGCGGGCTCACCGGGGAGCAGCTGGAGAACCGGCTGATCCGCGGTGGCGTGAAGCCCCCCGACGCCCGGGCTTTCGTGGCCATGGTGCACGGCCCCAAGCCCGGCGGTGGGAAGTTCGGCGTTGCCCGCCGCGACCGCGACGGCCGGCGGCACCCGGCGGGCGTCGCATTGGTCTACCAGGCCACCGAGCGTGGTGGGTACACGTTGCAGCCGGTGCGCGGGGCGGACCACTCGGAGTGGACCACGCTGGCCCCGGCGACCCTCGCGCAGGTCGCACAGCGCCTCGGCCAGCTCCTGGACAGGATCGCACTGGCTGACCGATGAGCGGTTCAATGCCGAAATGTCACCACCGATGATACGTACCGGCCCTTGCCATCACGTCGCCTCGGTGTTTCCCTGGAAGGCACCCCACGTGTGGATTATGGGGAGGGGGAGCAATGGGCCAGACAAGTCCCCCTCTCGACGGTGGACCCCGGGCAATGGCTCGCCGCACCCTGACCG
>DASYIL010000097.1:0-13148 GCA_035997545.1 Pseudonocardiaceae bacterium | reverse complement strand
GAACCGACACAAGACACGATCCGGCCGCAAGGCCGGGGTGGTCCCCGAAGGCATGCCTTGCTCGCCACCTTCGAACCGAGCCGACCAACGACCTCGCCACAGACTCAACCCTCGTGGACGCGGATCACCAAATAGATGTGTCTAAACGAAAATCGTCCTTCTCGAACAGTACCGGCGCCGCCCAGAAAACTCGGCAGCGGCCGGATCTCCTACGGTCCGCTCGATGTCCATTCAGCCTCGCCTACACCGATCCCCATGCCCAGGCGCTCTGGTCGCATCGACCCGCACTGCTTGCCCGCAGACTTCTCAGCGTACTAAGCGCCTAGGCGGGTTTACTCCGACGAGGGGCGGGAAATGCGCCAGTCCCCACCCCCCGCGTAGACCCAACGCCGATCAGGGGCGCGGTGCCGCACCCGACCGTCACCCCACGGCCGCCAGTCCGCGGTGTGCGTCCTCGAACGCCTTCACTACCTCAGCGGAGATCCGGCCGCGGTCCGACACCTGGCGGCCAGCTTCGCGGGCCCATGCGCGGATCGCAGCGGTCTGCTCACGATTCTCGCGCGGAGTTGCGGACGGACGAGAGCGACCGTTCGACATGGCGGTACGCTTGCCGACCTTGCGTCCCGCATTCGCGTAGTCCGCGAGAATGTCCCGCAGAACACCCGCGTTGTTTGCCGAAAGGTCGATCTCAAACTCGACGCCATCCAGGCCGAAGCTCACCGTCTCATCAGCGGCGCCGCCCGTCATGTCATCAACGAGTGTGGTCTCTACCTTGCGCGCCATGAAGGTCTCCTAAGTCGAGGGGATTATCTGGCGTGATGATAGAACAGCTGTCAGCCAAACGCTAAGCAGGGTGTGTCCTGCCAGGCAAGGGAACCGCATGCCGCCCTCGGCGGGACCGATCGGCTGTATCAGACTCGCCGGCCATGGCCCGGCAGTTGGTCGTGCGTGCGGTATCGGTCGGTGCGATGCGCCCCGACTGCCGCAGCCGGACGGCCGCCATTGATGATCGGCGATCAACCGGGCGACTGCACGAGCGTCCACTCATCGGCAGAAGAGTACATTTGCGGTGATCATATGCGCCCGGAGCCGATCCGAGACACGATCCGGCCACGAGGCTGGCGTGGTCCGAAGGCGTGCCTTGCTCGCCACCGAACCGACCCAACCAACGACCTCGCCGCAGGCTCAGCCCACATGGACGCGGATCACCAATAGGTGTCTCAAGCGAAGGTCGTCTTACTCAAGCGGTGCCGCCACTAGCGATCTAGCGACCGTGTCGGCGAGCAGCTGTCGCTTTCAGCCTGCTGGGTGTCCTGGCTGGCCAGTGGCAAAGACGTCGAGGAACAGTCCACAGGCACGGTCCCCCATGGCCGCCCCTCAGGCTGACAGCCGTCTCGGCGCGCTGCGAGGGGATCACCACCGCCTGGTGTATCCATCACCTCCGAAGCAGTGAACGACTTTCCCGGCGTTGCCACGTGGAGGACGGACCCGCCCGAGCGTGACGGAGCCCTCGCCCCCATTCGGATCAGCAGCACCGATGGACGTGCTAATCGACGCGGCACGACGGTGCCGGCACGCCCCAGGAGACGGTGGTTCGTCGATGAGACCTATGTCAAGGTCGCCGGGCGGTGGGTCTATCTGTACCGGGCGATCGACACCAGCGCACTGCCACCGTGATCACCTCGGGCGGGGAGCGGAACCAGCAAAGCTCGACCGCGGCGGAAGTACTCGACGGTGGCGACGACGCATCAGCACAACCTGCCCCACGCTGTCATCCACAACGCAACAGTCCCGCAGCGCCTCCATCAGCGCGAGGACTCGCGTGCGGGTCTACTCACGGCGAAACAGCGTAATAGGGCAGATCCGTCCACTGTCCGGTCTACGGTCGGCCCCACAGCGATGAGAGGAGCAGCGGATGTCCACGATGGTGTTGGTGGCCGGGGCCTGGCTCGGTGGCTGGGCCTGGGAGCGGGTCAGCCGGAACTGGTGGCTGCGGGCCACGACGTGCACCCGTTGACGCTGACCGGGTTGGTGACCGCGCCCACCTGTCCTCGCCGAGATCACCCTAAGCACGCATGTCGCCGACATCGTCTCGGCGATCGAGTATGCCGACCTGCGCGACGTCGTGCTGGTGGCGCACTCCTACTCGGGCGTGCCCGCGACCATCGCGGCCAACCGAATCCCGGACCGGATCAGCCGCGTGGTCTCTTGGCTGCGGTGCTGGCGCTGGCTGGCCGGTCGTTGTTCGACATCTTCCGCCCACCGCCGCGCAGGCGATCCAGCAGTCGGCCGACGCCGAGGGTGGCGGCTGGCTGTTCCCGATGATGGATGACGACATGCTGGACGCTAACGTCGGTGACCACGGCCTGTCCACGCAGGACCGTGCGTGGTTGCACGCACGCGCGGCCGGCCAACCGATCGCCGCCTACCGCGAGCCGACGCTGGCCGACCTGAGCGCCGTGGAGTCGTTGCCGCGCACCTACATCGCGTGCACCGGAGACCCGCAGGTCCCGCTCCCCCGGCCGGCGTCGAGGTCGTCAGAGGCCGGCCACTGGCCGATGGCCACCAAGCCAGCTGGGTTGGCGGCATTGCTGAGCCGCATTGCCACGGTACCCGGTGGTTGACTGGGCCATCCCACGCCGAGTCCGCTTAGCTGATGCCGAGTCCCGCTTAGCGGTGCCGAGTCCCGCCCAACCGGCAGGCACAGTTGCGTTAAGGCGAAGAGCGTCCTCGCCATGCACCAAAGCAGGGAGGCAGACCCATCAGGCGCCCTGGAGGGCCCTAACAAACCGGGCATTCGAATGCCTGCTGTGCGACTTCTGGGCGGGCAGGTGGGCCAGGTCGGGTGGGCCGATCGATTAATGCAACAGTGCTTCCGCTTCTAGGACTCGACCCGCTCCATCGCGCGGCGCGCGAAGGCCGGGGCGTGCTCGGGCCGGAAGCCGAGGCCCAGAAGTCGGGCCGGGAAGTAGGACAGCCGCGGGAACCGCGCGAACAGCTTGATCATCGCCGCGGGTGGGCCGTTGCGCTTGCCCGCCATTACCGGGCGCATCACGGCTCGGTGCAGTATCCGCTGCAGGCCCTGTACCAGCATCGTGGGCAGCAGGCGGCGCGACCGGATCTTTGCCAGGTCGGCCAGGGTCGGCTGGCCACGGCGAAGCGGCTCCGCCAGCAGCGTCGCAGCGGCGACGGCGTCCTGCACGGCCAGGTTGATGCCCACCCCGCCGACCGGCGACATGGCGTGCGCCGCGTCGCCGATGCAGAGCAGGCCGTTGATGTGCCATTCGCCCAGCAGGTTTAGCCGTACGTCGAGGAACTTGACGTCGTCCATCGTCTCCAGCTCGTGCACCCGGTCGGCGAACTCGGGACAGATCTCGGTCACGTTGGCGCGGAACGCGTCGATGCCTTCCTTGCGGAGGTCGGCGCCCTTCGGCGCGAGATAGGCGATCTGGAAGTAGCCGGTGCGCGGCAGCGGCACGGCGAACCGGCGGTTGTGCATCCGCGGGGTGAGCATGCCTTCGCCTTCGCCTTCGTGGCGCGAAAGGCGGAACCACCAGACGTCGAACGGGCAGTCGTACTCCTTGGGCTGCAGGCCCGCCTCGCGCCGGGCGAGCGACCAGCGGCCGTTGGCGGCGATGACCAGGTCCGCGCGGAGCTCGCCTTCGGTGCCCTCGGCCGTCTTGTAGCAGATCCCGGCGACCCGGCCGCCTTCGCGGATCAGGCCGGTCATCTCGGTCTCCATCCGCAGCGTGAACGTCTTTTCTTTGGCGGCACTGTCGGCGAGCAGGTTGAGGAAGTCCCACTGCGGCACCATCGCGATGTAGGGGTGCGGCACCTTCAGCCGGGTCATGTCGGCCAGCTTCATCATGCCGCCGTCGTCGGTGGGGAACCCGGCCGCGGTGAGCTCGCTGTGCGGCACGGCGTCGAACTTCTCGCCCAGCCCCAGTTCGTCGAGCAGGGTCAGCGTCGATGGGTGCACCGTGTCGCCGCGGAAGTCCCGCAGGAAGTCGGGGTGCTTCTCCAGCACCGTCACCTCGACCCCGGCCCTGGCCAGCAGCAGCCCTGCCACCATGCCGGCCGGGCCGCCACCGACGACCACGCAGCCCGTGCGCTCGGTCATCTTGATCACCTCTTTTTTCATCATTCGTTGAATAGGTTGAGGATGCACCTGGACCGGCCGGTGCGTCAAGCACTGTGGTGACGGATACGCTGATCAGGCTACGAGTGAGACAGCTGTGGTTCGCGCGCGCTTCTGCTCCTCGCCGACCGGCACTGCGCACGTCGGGCTGATCCGCAGGCACTGTTGCATCGGCGGATCACCGCGAGCGGGCAGGCTGGGCTGATGCGTCGTCTTGCCCGAGTGCCCGCGCCGAGGTCTGGCTTCGCCGGTTTCCGCTTCCCACCGGAGGTGATCATGGTGGTGGTGCGATGGTACCTGCGCTACGCACTGTCGTACCGAGACGTGGAGGAACCGCTGGCAGAACGGGGCATCACCGTGGACCCCTCACCCCTCGTTCATACACTACGGGTCATGGGTAGCGCACAGCGTCGCACGCGAGGCAGGGCTCAGGGTGGGGGTGGGTCGTCGGGGTGGGTGGGGCAGCCGGCGGCGATCTACTGCCGGATCTCCAAGGCCCGGGATGAGGATCAGACCGGGGTGGATCGCCAGGAGCGGTTGTGTCGTGAGGTGGCGGAGCGGCTGGGGTTGGTGATCGTCCCGGGTGCCGTGTTTGTGGATAATAATCGGTCGGCGTGGCAGCGGAATCGGCAGCGTCCGGGGTGGAATGCATTATTGGATGCTATCCGGGCGGGGCATGTGATTGTGTATCATTCGGATCGGTTGATGCGCCAGCCCCGGGATTTGGAAGAACTCCTCACCCTGTCTGAGGAGCATGATATTACGTTGCACGGTCAGGCGAATCGACGGGATCTCTCTGATCCGGATGATCGGTTTTTTCTGCGGATCGAAGTCGCGCACGCGTGCCGGTCCTCGGATGACACGTCCCGGCGGTTGCGGGATGCGTTGGATGACCGGGCCCGGGAGGGGCGTCCGCATTCCTCGGGGCAGCGCCCGTATGGGTACGCCCCGGACGCGGTGACGATCCTCGAGGACGAGGCGGTGATTATTCGGGATATCTTCGCCCGGTATCTGGAGGGCGCTAGCCCCGGTCAGATCGCCCAAGGGCTCACCGAGCGTGGGGAGGTCACGGTCAGTGGTGTGCCGTGGCAGCCCTATGCGGTGCGTGCGGTGCTGGCCTCGCGGCATGTGACGGGTATCCGGGTGTTTCGGGGTGAGGAGGTCGGGTAAAACCGTGGAAGACCGCATCACCACGCGCCGGCGCAAGACCATCGTGCGCCCCACCATCGAGGTCCTCGCTGGTCTGGTCGGACCCGATGCCCGCACCGCGTGGGATCGGCTCGCGGACAGCGGACAGGTCGAACGGCTCAATGCGGTGCTGCGGTTCCTGTTCGCTGCTGTGATCATCGACGAGCACCGGGCCAAGCGCGGCACCTTCGACTACAGCCGCATCGAAATCGAACCCAACCTGTACCGCTCCAGAACCTCGCGAGTGCCGTTGACCTGCAGGTAAGGGAAAGAAGAGGATCAGGCACGATCGTCGGTCGTGTGTGTCCGACTCCTCTATCTGATCATGGTGTGCCTGTTCCGGTGGCTGGCGATCGTTGCTCGCAGCGAGTCGGCGGTCGCTGCCGAATTGCGCTAGTGTTACGGCACGAGGTCGCGGTGTTACGTCGGCAGGTCCGACCACAGCCCTCGTGGCCGGACCGAGCACTGCTGTCCGCGTGGGCCCGGCTGCCGCCGTGCCGCCTGCGCGTGCACCGGCTGGTCACGCCGGCAACGCTGCTGGCCTGGCACCGCCGATTGGTGACCCGCACGTGGCGGTACCCGAACCGGTCAGATCGCCCGTCGCCGAGCAAGCAGATCCGCGAACTGATTCCCGGCTCGCGAGAGAGAATCCCCGGTGGGGATATCGGCGAGTGCACGGCGAGCTCGTCCGCCTCGGCTATCGACTCAGCGAGTCGACCGTCCGGCGGATTCTGCGCACCCACGGGCATGGTCCGGCGCCCCGGGAGGCGGACACCTCCTGGCGGACCTTCCTACGCGCCCAGGCCGACGGGCTGCTGGCCTGCGACTTCTTCCACCTCGACACGATCTTCCTACGCCGGCTGTACGTGCTGTTCGTGATCGAAGTACGGACCCGCCGGGTCCACCTCCTGGGGATGACCGCCCACCCGACGGGGCAGTGGGTCGCCCAGGCCGCCCGGAACCTGGCCATGGATCTCGGCGACCGGATCAGTTCGTTCCGCTTCCTCCTCCGGGACCGGGACGCCAGATTCACCGCGAGCTTCGACGCCGTGTTCCACAGCGAGAACATCACGATCACCAAGACACCACCGCGAACTCCCCGGGCGAACTGTCATGCCAAGCGGTTCGTGCGCACCATCCGCGCCGAGTGCACCGACCGAATCCTGATCTACAACCCACGCCATGCCACCAGGGTCCTGTCCGAGTACACGCGCCATTACAACGGCCATCGCCCGCACCAGTCCCGAGATCAACGTGCTCCCAACGACGACCACCGGCCAGCTGCCATCCCAGTCTCCCGGCCCATCCGACGCCACCGAGTACTCGGCGGCGTGATCAACGAATACCACCCCGCCGCCTAATCTGCTCAACAAAACAGCAAGTCACCTGCCTGTAACAAATTTTGGAGCGGTACAGGGGGTAGACCCCTGCCCGGTGCGCTGCCCTCCCTACCCGTCTACGGCGCTTTCCCAATGAGCTGCCCGGCTAGGTGACACAAGAGACACAGCGAGACCCAGCCCGGGGCGTGAGTACGCGCCCGCGAGGGCCACTGCAGCGGGCTGCCGGTCATCGAGGGTCACGGGATCTCCTCGGGGAGGCGGGGAGTTGGAGAGCGGGACAAAGTGGGGAAGGCTACGCGGCCAGGGCTTGTGGACCGGGTGTGTGGTGAGGCCGGGGTACCAGCGGTGGAAGTCGTTGGCAGTGGCCGCCGCTACCGCAGCGCTCGACCCGGCCCGTCGGCGCTGATCAGCTAGTCCACGGCCAGCGGTGAACGCTGCCTCCCCCACTTTGTCCCGCTCTCATTCAGCGGGTGCCCATCCCACCACACCAACAACTTAGTGCCGCCGCTGGTGCGACCCGGCGTGCGACTGCCACGATCTAGGCATGACCCGGATCGAGGACTACGCGATGCTCGGCGACCTGCACACCGCGGCATTGGTGAGCAACACCGGGTCGGTGGACTGGCTGTGCTTTCCGCGGTTCGACTCCCCGGCCTGCTTCGCTGCCCTGGTGGACACCCCTGACGCCGGCCGGTGGCTGTTGGCCCCCGCCGCGGGTGGCCCCTGCAGCAGCCGCCGCTACCGCGACGACACCCTCGTGCTGGAAACGGAGTGGATCACCTCGGAAGGCCGCGTCCGTGTCGTGGACTTCATGCCCCCACGGGGCCACGCCGCGGACCTGGTCCGAATCGTGGAAGGCATCAGCGGGGCGGTCCCCATGTTCGGTGAACTGCGCCTGCGTTTCGACTACGGCCGGGTGATGCCCTGGGTGCGTCGCCGAGGCCATCGGATCGAAGCGGTCGCCGGACCCGACGCCGTTTGGCTGACCACCCCCGCACCCACCGAAGGACGGGAATGGTCCACGGTGTCGGAGTTCACCGTTCGCGCCGGTGACCGGGTGCACTTCGTGCTGACCTGGGTGCCGAGCCATCATCGGGCACCGGCGATGGTCGATGCCGAGAACGCGCTGCGGGACACCGTGAGTTTCTGGGAGTCGTGGTCCGCGAGCGGCACACCACTCACCGGGCGCTACGCCGAGCCGGTGCGGCGCTCATTGATCACCCTGAAAGCCCTGACCTACGCCCCTACCGGTGGCATCGTCGCTGCCCCCACGACATCGTTGCCCGAGCAGCTCGGTGGCCCTCGGAACTGGGACTACCGATACTGCTGGCTCCGCGACGCCTCTTACACCCTGCAAGCGCTCCTGGCCGCAGGGTATGAGACCGAAGCGAAAGCCTGGCGTGAATGGCTGCTGCGCGCAGTGGCAGGTGACCCCGCCACCCTGCAGATCATGTACGGCGTCGACGGCACCCGCCGCCTCCCGGAACTGGAGCTGCCCTGGTTGAGCGGTTATGAGAAATCTGCGCCGGTGCGCACCGGCAACGCCGCCGCCGACCAACTGCAGCTCGACGTATGGGGTGAGGTCCTTGATGCGCTGCACCTAGCCCGGGAGGCTTCGATCGGCGCACAAGACAGCGCCTGGCAACTCCAGGTGGCGCTGCTGACCTACCTCCAGGGCCATTGGCAGGACCCCGACAACGGGCTTTGGGAGATGCGCGGAGCGCGCCGACACTTCACCCACTCCAAGATCATGGCCTGGGTAGCCGCCGACCGAATGGTTCGCGGCGCGCGCACCCACCACCTGCCCGGTCCGGTCGATCGATGGGAGCAGCTCCGGGACACGATCCACGCGGAGGTCCTCGCCAACGGCTACAACGACCAGCTCGGCACTTTCGTGCAGTCCTATGGCAGCACTGCCCTGGATGCGAGCCTGCTGCTCATCCCGCGCGTCGGGTTCCTCGCCCCCGACGATCCCCGTGTCATCGGCACCATCGACGCTATCCAGCGCGAACTCACCCAAGACGGCTTTGTACTGCGCTACCACACCCAATCCTCCGACGACGGGCTTCCCGCCGGCGAAGGAGTGTTCCTCGCCTGCTCCTTCTGGCTCGTCGATGCCCTCCACGGAGTCGGACGGCAAACACAAGCCATCGCACTGTTCGACCGCCTCCTTGCCCTGCGCAACGACGTCGGACTGCTCAGCGAGGAATGGGACCCCGCCGCCAGACGACAACTGGGCAATACCCCCCAAGCATTCAGCCATTTTCCCCTGGTCGTCAGCGCACTACAGCTGCGCACCGGCCGAGCTTACCGCAGCTACCAACCCATCCACCTGCCACAACGCCTACGGTGAAGCACCCATCTCTTGACTCGCAGAAAGGCTGAACAATTGACCGCCAGTGTCTTGGTCGAGTTCGTCGGCGCCGATCGCGAAGGAACCCCTGCAGATCGGAGCATGCCACTACCCAAGAAAATCAGCGGCGTCCTAGGACCCAAACCGTCCACAGCCGGCCAGACCGAGGTGCTCTCAACGGCGGCCGAGACTGCAACGGCTGCGGGTCGCTGCAGGCGTGCGAGTGACTCGCACGGCCGCGCGGGGTAGCCCCAAGGCACTGGTGTTTGCTTTAGCTAAGCCTATCATGATCATGGTTAACTTGACAGTGCCGGTAGCCCTTGTACAGCGACGACGACACGGTGCTCACATGGGTCCCTCCCCGACGATCTACCGAGAGCCCCATCCCACCACACCCAACAACTTGACAGCGCCTTGACAGGATGCGGAAGCAAGCATACGTACACCCAGCGCCGCGATGACCCGCGTTACATTTTATACCCGTTCCCGTATCTCGGGTACGGCCCGGGATGCGGCGGAAACCTGCCATAACTGCGTTGATCCGGGGGTGTCGGGGATGGTTTGTCCTGGTCATGGGTGAGACGCCGCTCAGCGTTAGGGTGCACTGGGTCACAGCGCCAGAGCCATTGATCTACTGCCAACAGATCGTTGACCAACCAGTATGTATCTGACCGCAGGTTTCCGCCGTATCCGGGTCATACCCGTTGTAACGTCTTCCGTCTAATCGGCGCTGCGCCGCCGCCAACCGCGCCTTTCCTTCGCCTCCGTCGTGAACGGGCCAACAATGGGCAGAACATTGTCCCCGTGTCGCAGCCCAGGTCCTCGGTCATCTCCGCCTCCAGGGCGGTCTCGAGCACCCTCTTGGTCAGCTGGTTGACGGGGTTGAGTAGTAGAGGTACAGCCGTTGGCGCTGAGGTCGATCATGATGCGATGTGGTCGATGCCGAGGGTAGGCAAGTGATCGCGGTCACTACGGTTCGCGGTCATGCCGGTGGAGTTTCTGACCGATGAGCAGGCGGCTGCGTATGGGTCTTTCCAGGAGGTGCCGACCCTCGGCCGGAGTTGGAGCGCTTCTTCTTCCTCGATACCGATGATCTTGATTTGATCGCGCTGCGGCGCACCGATGTCCACCGATTGGGCATGGCCTTGCAGATCTGCACGGTGCGCTACATCGGGTTGTTCCTGGAACACTCGCTGGACGTCCCGTGGCCGGTGGTGGAGTACCTGGCCGAGCAGCTGGGAATCAACGACCCGTCATGTGTGAAGCAGTACGTCGAGTGGGCGAAGACGGCCTACGAGCATTCGTGGGAGATCCGCCGGCGGTTCGGCTACCACGAGTTCGAAGACCCGCAGCGGAGCAGGAAGTTCCGCACGTTTCTTTATGGGCGGGCGTGGACGCACCCGGAGGGGCCGGTGGCGCTGTTCAACCATGCGGTGGCCTGGCTGCGGCGCAACCGGGTGCTGCTGCCGGGGGCGAGTGTGCTGGCTCGGCAGGTGTCCGAAGCCCGGGCGGGCACGGCCATGGCTCGTGCGCTGGAGCGGGTTGAGGAGATCGCGGCGTTCGGGCTGGGGCGGGTGAAGCTGTCGCGGGTACCGGTGACGCGGTTAGCGACGCTGGCCCGTTACGGGCTGATCTCCAAGGCGCAGACGATCGAGCGGGCGCCGGAACCGAAGCGCACGGCGCTGGTGGCGGCGGTCGTGCGCGGGTTGGAAGCCGCCGCGATTGACGACGCGTTGGACTTGTTCGCGCTGCTGATGGCCATCAGATTGATCAGCCCGGCGCGTCGGGTGACCGAGCGGGACCGGCTGGCGATGTTGCCGGTGCTGGAAAGGCCTCCCGGACGCTGGCCCGTGCGTCCCGGGTCCTGTTCACCTAGCTGGAGGGGTTGGAGAAACGGAAGGCGGCCCTGGACCCGAGCGCGGTGTGGGCGGCTATCGAGGAGAAGGTCGCTTCCCGGTCGGCGGTGGTCAGCGCGCTGGCGACCGTTGAGCAGCTGGTACCCGAAGACGACGGGTCGGCGGAGACCGCGCTGCGCACCGCTCTGGGCGCCCGCTACAACACGGTGCGTCCGTTCTTGCGGCTGCTGGGCGAGTCCAGTGCGCTGTCCGCGGCACCGCGCGGGCGGCGGGTACTCGACACGGTCCGCACGCTGCCGGCGCTGGCCCGGCGCCGGGTCGGACAACGTCGGCTGCTCCCGGGCGACATTGACCAGGATCTGGTCCCGCCGGTGTGGCGGCCTGCCGTATACGCCAACGCCAGCCTGCCCGAGGGGTCGGTGGACCGCGACGCCTACGTGGGGTGTGTGCTCGAGCAGCTGTTCCAGGCGCTCAATCGCCGCGACGTGTTCGCCTCGCCATCGCAGCGCTGGTCAGACCCACGCGCCCGGCTGCTGGACGGCCCCAGGTGGGAAGCGGTCCGCCAGGACGTGCTGGCCGGGTTGAGCCTGCAGGTGCCGGTGAGCGAGCACCTGGCCTCGTTGAGCCGGGGGTTGGACGCGGCGTGGCGGCAGATGGCCGAGCGCCTCGACGACGCGCCCTTGCAAGGCCTTGACCTGCTCATCGAGAGTCCGCAGCACCGCGACCGCGGCGCGGGTCGTGGCCGCGTAGGCCGCGGTGAGCACCTCGGGCTGGCCCCACTGCTCATCGCGTAGCACCGCCTGGATCCGGGCGGCCTTCTCCGCGACGTGACGGCACCGGGCGCGCCTGAGCGCGGCACTGATCTGGGCGATCGTCAGCCTCGCCGCCACCCACGGGCCCCGGTCGGTCTCGATACCCACCGCCACCTCGGTCACATCGGCGTCCTCGCCGAGCTGCTCACCGATCATCGCGTGCAACCGGGCCATCCCCGCCACTCCCTCGGGCAGCCGGCCTTAGCCAACCGCCGCCCCACGGCGTCCATCACCTCCACATCGTGGTGCGCCTCGGCCCAGTCATCCCCCACGAACAGCAACCTGCCCCTCCTCGTCATCGTCCTCGATCACCCAACACAGCCAGCGGGAGAACCATCAGCGACTTAATGAACCAGTGCTCACGCCACACCACAGCAGGCACGACATCCCATCAGCGATCAACTCTCCCGACCCACCAGCAGGGCACGATCTGTCAACAGGACTCACAGTCCAGCGCCATGCAGTGCTCACCTACCAGCGGCTTGGCGCGAGTCTGCCGGATGGCAACCCGCTAGCTCTCATTAGCGCCCTTTGAAGAATTACTGGACATGCCCGCCGTGAGCGTGCCACGGTTAAGAGGTGGAGATCGAGGGGACCTGGCTGCTCGTCGCGTGGCGCCGGATAGCCCCCGACGGGAGCGTCAGCTTCCCCCTCGGGCCGGACGCGCAAGGCCTGCTCATTTACACCCGCGACGGCCACATGTCGGTCGTGATGGTGTCCGGGGGCCGACCGCCCATCACGGGCGGCGACCCTCTTGGTGGCGACATCGAGGCGCGGGCGGAGGCCTATTCGACCTGCCTCGCTTACACAGGAACCTATGTTCGGGATGACGAGACGGTCGTCCATTACGTCGAACAGAGTCTCTACCCGAATTGGTCAGGAACGGAGCAGCCGCGGTCCATCATCGACCGCGACGGCCAGCTGGTCCTCACGACGCCCTCACAAGCCGGCGTGCCGACCACCGTGAACGAGATCGCGTGGGCCCGGCCCGACTGAGCAACACATGATGCGCACGAACATCCGATGCACGTCACTTTTTCCGACGATAAAGGGCCTTGTGTCGGACTTTCCTTATACCCGCGCCCTGTCGACCTCGGCGACGCCTGTTTTCTCACGGCTCAGCGTCGACCCGCAGCAGCTGGATTTCCAGCCCGTCGCGCAGCACATGTACACCTTGATGTTGCGTAACGTCGCGAGCGACGGTTTCCCGTTCACGGACTCCACCCACACCCTGGTGTCCAAGCCCGGGTACATCATTGCCTGTCGGGCGTGATGAGGGTGTGGCGGGGTGCGGGGTGGTCCTGATCGGGGTTGTGTCAACTAGCCGTGGGAAGGCCGACTACGTCGTTCCAGGTAGCGAAGCGGGAGGTCATTTCTTGGCGGTAGGCATCGGCGTGCAGCCGGTGGCGTCGGGGTCGGAAGTGCGGTGATATTCTGCTGAATGCGGACAGGAACCGCTGC
>DASYIL010000096.1:0-33813 GCA_035997545.1 Pseudonocardiaceae bacterium | reverse complement strand
CCCCGCTGGTGGTGGAGGCGTAAGTAACCCAGCGCATTGATCGGCTCCGGATTAGGCGGGTAGCGCGCCGAGAACGGCGTCGACCGCGGACCGGAAGAGGTCAAGACCGTCGGCGGACGGCCCGGTGAGTGGGTCGATCGCGTGCTCCGGATGCGGCATCATCCCGACGATCCGGCCGTCCGCGGAGGCGATTCCGGCGATGTCGTTCGCCGCGCCGTTCGGGGACCCGCCGAAGTAGCGGAACACCACGCGACCATCGCCTTCCAGTTCGGCCAGCGTCGACGCATCGGCCACATAGCGGCCCTCGATGGACTTCAGCGGTACCAGGATCTCCACGCCAGGCGGATACCGGCCGGTCCAGGCCGTCGCGCTGTTCTCCACCCGCAGCCGCTGGTCACGACAGACGAAGTGCAGCCCGACGTTGCGAACCAAGACACCGGGCAGCAGCCCCGCCTCACAGAGGATCTGGAAACCATTGCAGATGCCCAGGATCGGAGTGCGGCGGCCAGCCGCTGCTACGACAGCTCGCACCACCGGCTGGTGTGCGGCGATCGCGCCGGCGCGCAGGTAGTCGCCGTAGGAGAACCCGCCCGGCACTACGACGGCGTCCACCCCGTGCAGGTCATCATCGGTGTGCCAGAGCGCCACTGGCTCGGCCCCAGCGTGACGCACCGCGCGGGCGGCGTCGACGTCGTCGAGCGTGCCGGGGAAGGTGATCACACCGATTCGGGCAGAGCTGATGGCTCGACCCTGCGAGCAGGTCCCGCTCACAGTCGTCGCACCGTCCAGTCCTCGATCACCGGGTTGGCGAGCAACTCGCCTGCAATCCGGTGCAGGTCGGCGTCATCGACGGTGTCAGCGACGTCCAGCTCGAAATGCTTGCCCTGCCGCACATCGCGCACCCCGTCGAAGCCTAGCCGGGTCAGCGCGCGCACGATCGCCTGACCCTGTGGGTCAAGAATCTGATTTTTGAGGACCACGTCGACGACCACTCGTGCCACGCCGCAGAGGCTACCGGCGCACGCCAGTCCGGGCGGACGTCCTCCGAGGAGGCCAAGCTGTTCGCGGCGTGGCAGGCTGACGGTTGACCCTCGCCAGGAGGTGACCACCCATGCAGATCGTCCACTGGGGACAGTCCTGCGTGCTCGCCGAGGTCGGGACGGCTCGGCTGTTGCTGGACCCCGGGGTCTACTCCGCCGGCTTTGAGGAGCTCACCGGCCTCGACGCGATCCTGGTCACCCACCAGCATCCCGACCACCTCGACCTCGACCGGCTGCCTGCCCTCCTGGCCGCAAACCCGGCGGCGCAGCTGGTCGTCGACATCGGCTCGGCGGGACAGCTGGCTGACGCCGGCATCGCCTACCGGGTAGTGAGCCCGGGAGAGCGGCTGGAGCTGGCCGGCAGCACGATTGACGTGATCGGCGGCGACCACGGTGTGATCCATCCGGACATCCCGGTGGTCCCGAACAACGGCTACCTGATCGACAGTGGCGCCGGCACGATCCTGCACCCCGGGGACTCGTTTGCCTTCCCCGACTGTGACATCGACGTGCTGCTGCTGCCCACCGTAGCGCCGTGGTTGAAGGCTTCCGAGGCGGTTGACTACTTGCGGGCTGTTGACCCTGGGCTGGCGGTGCCAATCCACCAGGCCATCTTGGCCAAGCCGGACAAGTACTACGAGTTGTTCCGCGAGCTTGCCCCCGTCGGGACCGAAGTCCACGTCGTCGCGCACGCCGAGCCGTTCACGCTGTGATCCCGGTCAGGCGGCCAGCGCAAGTTGCCCGATGATCGCCGGGTATGTGCGGGGGCGGGCGTGGTGGTGCAGCGCGATGTCCGTGCCAGCGCGCTGGCGGGAACCGCACATCACCACGGCGTCATCGGCTTATGGACAAGTACCCCGTGTTTCTGAACGTCCCATGCTCCGGCCAATCCAGTGCAGGGATACGGTGCACATCAGGCGCGGATCCCTCAGCGGCAGCGAAACATCGAGGTTAGTGGTACCTCTTTACATAAATGCTGTCTTGGTCGTATCTGGGGTCGTAGTCAGGACGGCGGTAGCCATTGCGCTCGTCGGGGAACCCCGCCCTGTGGAAGCCCCCATAGGGGTAATAGAAACCTTGGTAGTCGTAACGGTCGTGATCATAGCTTCCGCCCATTGCAAAGATCCCCGAGATCCTCATACATCCCCTCCTTCATCTCTGCCTCCGCTCGTGACAGTCGGCGGAGGAGCCATGCCCCCAATATGCTTGGCGTGCGTCGCTCGAAGTGCCTTCGGTCGCGAAGCCGACACGTACAGTAGTACTCCGGACTACCGTCCGGCACAATATGAGTTACTCATGTCTACCATGAGTAGCGGTTTGCATGCGCAGAGTAAGAATACCGGTCAATCTTGGTTGTCGAGCTGTGATCAGGGCAGCCCGATCAGACGGCCAGCGCCGGTTGTTCGATGATCGCTGGGTACGTGCGGGGGCGGGCGTGGTGGTGCAGCGCGATGTCCACGACGTCCAGCAGGGTAGATCGACGCGCACTGCGGGTCAGGTCAGTCGCGTCCACCGCGATACGCACGAGGCCCCCGCGACGGGCGGTGCGGGCCGCACCCAGCACCATCGCCCGGCACCACCACGGTTCGGCTCGCTCGCCGGGCGCCAGCCCCCGCACCCCGAATCCAAGCAAGCGACCGCGGTACACCCGGTCCGAGGCCAGGTCATGCACCGCGGTGGCGTCGGCGCATATCCGGTAACCGTGTTGACGCAGCGCCCGCAGCGTGCCGGCCGAGGCCAGCCAGCGCGGCGGCACAAAGCCGTCGGCCCGCAGATCCAGCCGCTCCAGCACGATGTGCGCAGCCTTCAGGCGTAACCCAGCCTCATGCGCCGGCAAATCGGCGAACTCAGCACGGCGGCCCAGCCTTGCGACGGTATGCGATCCCCAGCACCCGATGGGGTCCACGGTGTGGTCATAGCCGTGTAGCAGCACCGCATCGCCCTGTTTGCCACGTTCCCGAATCCAACGTAACGCGGCGCTGCCGCCGGGACGGCGGGGCACCAGAAGAAGCGAGGCGGGAACCCCGCGGGCGTCCAGCTCCGCGGTGAGTTCGGCACAGTCGTCCAGCGTCGCGGAGCGGATCCCGGACAGCGACACGACCAGCTCGCCGTGTCCGGCCCGATGGGGTACAGCTCTATGGGGTCCAACTCTTTGGGCCACAGCACTATGACGCCGCACGCAGGTGACAGCCTGCTGTCCGCAGGGTTTCGGTTGGAAGCCGATCCGCAGAACTCACCGAGACCATCGCCATCCGTGCGCAACTGCCCAATGTCACCAACACGAGATCGGGGGGCGCCGACCTTACCTGGCCGGCGCCCCCCGATTGGTACCTGATCGAACTGCTGCGGCTACTTCGGTGTGGTACCCACCAGGCCGAGGAGATCACCGGTGTCGCCCAGGACAGGCAACCCCTGCAAGAGCTTGCTCAGATCCAAAGGCAGTTGCCTAGTCGGAAGCGCCGGCAGTGTCGGCAGCCCGAGTTGGGGAATCTGCGGCAGCAAGTCGAAGGCAGGCAGTCCAGCCTGATGACCTGGACCCTGCCTAGCAGACGCAGCGATCATTTCCCGCATCACGCCCGCGTTCGCCGAGTTGAGGATCAGCGGGCTTTTGGTGAGGATCCTGTCCGAGTTCCCGACGATCTTGATGACCCGGTCCAGGATGCTCGTGGTGTCGAGGTCGATACCCTGGACGTACCGAATCGCGGCATCAACCTGGACGCTGGCGAGCACAATCCTGCTCTTGATGTCGTACACATCGTCGACGACCCCGATGAAACTCCCGCCGATCGTTACGACAGAATCGTGGATCTCGTTGGCGCTAGCGTCGATCGAGGTTATGGAGCTCAAGATCGACTTCACGGTCGGGTTGATCTCGATGACCTGGGCATCGATAGACTTCGCCGACTTGTTGATCGACTCGGCAGAGCCCAGGATCTGCTTGGCAGTGGTGTCGATGCTGCTGGCGGAAGTGACCACGTTCCCGATGATCCCGGTCAGCGGCGCGGCCGCGTCGCGGATCTGGTTAGCGGTGTCCTGGACATTGGCAAGGACCGGGACGACGTCGAGCTTGTTGTTGATCGGCGTGACCTCACTGTTGATCACGCCGACACGACTCTCGATCCGGTTAGCCGTACTCAAAATACCTGTCAGCAGCAGCACCGCAAACAGCGCCCAGAAGATGATGATCACGAGCATGATGCCCGGGAGGGCGTTGGAAGTCAAGCGTCGCATTAGTCACCTGCCGCACTGGTACGGAGGCAAAAGAGCCGGCACGGGCGAGCTGCAGATCCTCACGAGGTTCTTCTGGATGTCATTGAGTCCAATGTTGATGTTAAAGAGGTCCTTCTCGGCACCGGTGAGGAACCCGTTGGCGAAGTCGACCTGCTTGTAGATCTTCGCGGTGCCCTGGCTGTCCTCGTTCTGGATTGACTCGAGGGTGAGCTCGATCGCCGACGCGTTACGTAGCACCTGCACCAGGATGTTGGAGGTGTCGATCAGTGAGCCGTTCACGTTCGCCACCAAGTTGGACACCGAGATCAGCGCGCCCGAGGTGTCAATCAGCGACCCGTTGATGTTGCTCAGCGCGGCGTTGGTGTCCTTCAACGACGCGTCAACGCTCTGCAGCGAACCCTTGATCGACTGCAGCGACGCCGTCGCGTCCGCGACCTGGCCACGGATCGGCTTCAACGAGGTGTCGATGTCGGTCAGTGCAGAGTTGATCGTCCCGATGTAGTTGGGCAGGGGCGTGACGTCGCCCGTAGCGCCCGCCACGGAATTAGACGCACTGAACAGCCCCACATCGATCGACTCGAGCGCTCGCACGATACCGATCAGGAACCCGATGACGACCACCACGACGATGATCCCAAGCGTGACCCAGATCCACAGCCACCTGACGAATGAGCCACCGGGAGGAGGATCGTAGGCGGTGGTCGACGACCTAGAGATTTGTTGCGTTGTCATCTTCCATACCCCCTAGTTGCATTCCTTGTCACCAATGAGCGGCAGATCGATATCGGCAAGCAGATCGAGCTTGTCGGCGATGCAGCGAGAGGTGAACTCGATCCTGCCCGCCACATCGAGAATGTTGCCACTGTCGACCTTGATGGCACTGGCAAGACCGATCGTGTTCGCGATGACCTCGTTGATCTTCACCGCGTCGGAGTCAATGCGATCCGCGACGCCGAGGATCAACGCAGCCTGGGTGTTGATGTCCCTGGCCGTGCCATTGATCGTTGCCGCGCTGTTGTCGATGGTCCTGGCGTTGGCGTCGATGTCCTTCGCGGTGCCATTGACCGTGATCGCAGTGTTGTTGATGGACCCGGCGTTGCCGTTGATGCCTCCCGCGGTCGCATTGATCGACTTCGCCAAGCCATCGATGTCGCGGGCGACGTTATCGACTGTCCTGAGCTGGCCTTCCAGCGGCTTGGCGCTCGTCAAGATCGATGCTGCCACCTCATTCGTCCGGTTCAGCTGGACGACCGAGTCGGTCGAGGTGTTGATACTGCCGGCGTTGTTCGAGATAGTCTGCGCCTTCTTGTCGATGCTCTGTGCCGCCGCCAGTGTTCGGGCGAGCAACGCGGCCGCTATGCCGATGATCAGGACTGCGAACACGAGGACCACAACGCTGACAACGTTGAACAGTCCAGCTCCTCCAGATCCCCTGGATCGAGCGTCCGTTCTAGCCAACTCCACCACCGCTTCCTTGTGCAGAGTTTGTCGTGCAGCGGGAAGCGTGCAGGGGCGGGGAGTTACGGCGGATACCAAGAGTGTCGCCGCAACGGCCGACGCCGCTGGGACGGCCTCCTTTCTCAGCACGCCTCCCCGGGGCAGCTGCTCCCGTCAGGTACGCCGCAGCTTGGAGGAATCCAACCAAGAATGCAAGGGGTGACCAGGCAATGACGGAGGGTAGCTACCCATTCAGTCGGAGCCGGGCGTCAGCACCGCCGTGATGCTTGCCACTCGTCCTCCGCGGCCGCGGCGACGCGGTTCTGACGACCCCGCTGGTAGCGAGCGTGCTACCGCTGACCTGGTACGATGCCGAAGATAGCGGTGACGCCGTGAGGTGCACAGTTTGGGGCGAGGCCCGGGAACGCGGTCGATCATCCACTGCGGACCCACAGTCGAGCGGTTACGTTCTGTTACCATGGTTCCGCGAAACTTGCCGGTAACGTACCGGTTTGAGCGCAATCCACCGCCGAAAACTACTTAAGGTGACCGCACTACCCTAAAGGGTGGAGATCGGATCATTCACCCGGAATAGTCTCCGCGCCCCGCTCCCCATCCCTGTGTCACCGACAGTAATCGATGCCAATCGGGGGCACCGGCCGACCCAAGCCCGTAGTGCCCCCAGCGCCAACGGTGTCAGCCGAGGCGCCGCACCAGCCGCGCGAGCACGGAACTCACCACAAGCCAGAAGAGCGCAGCGAGACCGTAGTTGACCACTACCCTCATCCGTGCGTCAGCCGGGGTGAACAGATCACGAAAGACCAGCACGAGACGTTCCGCCCCGTACGCTACGAACCTCGTGATGCTGTGGTCCGGGTTGGCGTTGCCCAGCCTGAGCGCGATGTGCGCTACCAAGATCAAGACGAAGAACCAGCCCACGATCCGTATCACGGTCGCGAGGATTCCGACGATCTTGGTGCGGGTCCCCCGGACCGACATGCTGGAAGATTGTCGAGCAGCTCCACCCATGAGCGAAAGTCTGCCACGATCGCCACCACCCGTGCAGGAACGCGCTCGGACTGGATCTCACGATCCGGGAAGGCGGGTTGCGGACTGCCGGGTATCCCCGGCTACCGTCATCGGGTGGCACGCGCCCTCCTGCTTCGTTGCCGCGACGGGGTCTGACGACGGCCGGCCCCCCGTCGCGGAGTCGCTCGCGCGCATCCGCCGGTCGGATTGTCCGGCAACTCGAAGGCCTAAGAAGGCCCGTAAGTAAGGCGCAGAAGCAGACGATGACTCCCCAGCACGCCGATATCGGCACCAACGCGTTCACCGCAGGCGGCACCAGCCGCATCCGATTCCCCTCCGCTCCGACCCCCGTCGACCAAGTCGCGTGGAATCTTCAGCGCGGCAGTACGATGCAGGTACACCGTTATCGGCCCTTTGCCCAGACTGTGGAACCGGTGTCCTTGCCGGATCGCACCTGGCCCGACGTGACGATCAGCCGGGCGCCCCTGTGGTGCGCGGTGGACCTGAGGGACGGTAACCAGGCGCTGATCTACCCGATGAGCCCGGCCCGCAAACGGGCCATGTTCGAGCTGCTCGTACAGATGGGTTACAAGGAGATCGAGGTCGGGTTCCCGTCGGCCAGTCAGACCGATTTCGATTTCGTCCGCGAGATCATCATCGAGGACGCGGTGCCCGAGGATGTACGCATCCAGGTGCTGTCACAGTGCCGCCCAGAGCTGATCGAGCGCACGTTCGATGCGCTGGAGGGCGCGAGCAAGGCGATCGTGCACATCTACAATTCGACGTCGATCCTGCAGCGCCGGGTGGTGTTCCGGGAGGAGCGCGAGGGGATCAAGAAGATCGCTACCTCAGCCGCCGAAATACTCGTGGAGTACGCCGGGAAGTATTCCGATACCGACTTCCGTTTCCAGTACTCACCGGAGTCCTACACCGGCACCGAATTGACCTACGCCGCGGAGGTCTGCAACGCGGTCACCGAGATCTGGCAGCCCACCCCGGACGCTCCGGTGATCCTGAACCTGCCGGCCACCGTCGAGATGGCCACGCCGAACGTCTACGCCGACTCCATCGAGTGGATGCACCGCAACTTGGAAAGGCGCAGCGCGGTGGTCCTCTCGCTGCATCCGCACAATGACCGTGGCACTGCGGTGGCCGCCGCCGAGCTGGGCTACCAGGCCGGCGCGCAACGCATTGAAGGCTGCTTGTTCGGCAACGGGGAGCGCACCGGCAACGTGTGCCTGGTGACGCTGGGGATGAATCTGTTCAGCCAGGGCATCGATCCACAGATCGACTTCTCCGACATCGACGAAATCCGCCGCTCCGTTGAGTACTGCAATCAGCTGCCGGTCTCCGAGCGGCATCCCTACGGCGGCGACCTGGTCTACACCGCATTCTCCGGCAGTCACCAGGACGCGATCAACAAGGGACTGCAGGCGATGCAGGCCGCCGCGGCCCAAGCCGGCGTTGGAGTCGACGAGCACCGCTGGGAGGTGCCATACCTGCCCATCGACCCCAAGGACGTCGGGCGCACCTACGAAGCCATGATCCGGGTGAACTCGCAGTCCGGCAAGGGCGGCGTCGCCTACGTGATGAAGGCCGAGCACCAGCTGGATCTGCCGCGGCGACTACAGATCGAGTTCTCCCGGACGATCCAGCAGCACACCGACACTGACGGTGGCGAGGTCTCGCCGCAACAGATACGGGACATCTTCGCCGAGCACTACCTGGACCGGAACACTCCGCTGCGGGTCCTGCGGCACCGGCTGTCCGACGATGGCGAGGGCCATGACGAGATCCACGCCAACGTGCTCGTGGAGGGCGAGGAACACGAGGTCACCGGCTCGGGCAACGGCCCGATCGCGGCCTTCGTGGATGCACTGGCCGCGCTGGGATTCGACGTCCGCGTGCTCGACTACTCCGAGCACGCGATGTCAGCCGGCGACAACGCCGCGGCCGCGGCGTACGTCGAGTGCAGTGTCAGCGAACAGGTCCTGTGGGGCGTCGGCGTCTCCGGGTCCATCGTCACCGCCTCGCTGAACGCCGTCGTGTCAGCGGTGAACCGCGCCCTGCGCTAGTTGAGCTGCCGCCTGACCCTCTGGATCACCATCCGTGTGCCGTGAGCGACCTTGGACGTAGCTCACAGCACACGGACAATAATCATCGTGCTAGACGTGGTTAGCAGCTCTAGCCCGATCAGGCCAAGTCGGGGCGGCGCGCGCAACGCAGGGGGTGGCAAAAACCGCCACCCCGACGCCCGGCGCAGGTCTGGGTGGTTAACCCTTAACCCTCTGAGAAATCGAACTCGCCGTTTTTCACTCCTGAGATGAAGTCGGCCCACTCCTGCGCATTGAACGTGAGTGGCTCACGGGTACGGTGTTTGGTGTCCCGCACGACGGCTCCGCCATCGGGCAAGGGCGCCACCTCCACGCATCCCCCATTGGAGCACCGACTGCTCGTGCGGTACACCAGCGTGGGGTGGAACGCAACGGTCACTGACGTGTCCTTCCTCTTAGTCATCCAGTAGGAACTTGCCGACGAACGTGACGGACTGCTCAGCACTCAGGCACAGGTCAACCAGCGCGTCGAAGATCTGCTCGTAGACCTCCACATCGTGCTCCTTCTCGAGGTAGAGATCACCCAGATGGCCCTCGACGTACACGAGATCGTTATCGTCGGAGTCCGGGAAAGCTAGTACCACGAAGGAACCATCCATCGCGCGGTGCGCCCCGATGCTGAGCGGCAGCACCTGGATGGTGATGTTCGGGCGCTGCGCATCAGCGAGCAACCGTTTCAGCTGCGCTCGCATCACCTGCTCACCGCCGATCGGGCGGCGCAGCAGCGCTTCGTCGAGCACCATGTGGACGGTCAGCGGGTCCTCGTCAGCGTAGAGCCGATCCTGCCGTCGCATCCGGAGCTCGACGAGGCGGTCGGTGGCCTCCCGGTCCGCAGTGGACGTTGTGCTCAGGACGGCACGAGCGTAGTCCTCTGTTTGCAGCAGGCCGGGCACGACGGTGGTCTCGAAGCTGCGCACCTCGCTGGCGTCCTGCTCCAGCGCAACGAACCGGCTGAGGTTGTCAGGTACAAGCGGATCCTCGGGATCCGGGGCCAGCACGTCGGAGTAGTCGTGCCACCAACCTTGGCGCTGACCGTCCCGGACCCAGCGCATCAACCGGTCTCGATGGGCCTGGTCAGTGACCCCATAGCGGTCGAGGAGATCGCGAACATCGCGGCTTTTGGGGATGCCCTGGCCGGTCTCGAGCCTGCTGATCTTGGAGATCGAGCACTCGAGTTCCTTGGCTACGTCCTCGATGGTGAGTCCGCTCCGGTCACGCAGCGTGCGAAGTTCGGCACCCAGCCGGCGCCGGGGCACCACCGGACCACGTACTGGGGACATCGCACGCCTCCGCGCTCTGCCGTCATTGTCCGTTGAGCAGGATGTCCAACCGCCCACGGATCCCAAAGGCGACACACTACTCCTCTCCAGTGAATCCATTAAACGACACCATCATGCAATTGCATGGTCCTCTTGCTTCATGCAGTCTACAGATGGGAAGTCAGCTGCTGAGCCGCGGCAGCGCCCTCCACCCCAGGGCGCATGCGGGCGCGACCACCGACGACCGAAGGAGGCCGAGATGGATGCGCACCAAGGAAGGCTCGGCCGCCCGCGGCTGGCTCATCCCAGGATCAATACCCGGCCAGTCATGACGCCCGCGACGCCGGGCGACCGACATCGCGATCCGGGCGACCCCCGGCCCGCAGTGCAGACACCCGCATCACCGATGAGGAAGGGGCAGCGATCATGTCGACATCTCACCGGAGCACGACACGCTTCCCCGGGACACGGCCGGTAGGCCGTGGCCAGGAAGCGGAACGTCGTGGCGGAACACACCGCAATGCGCGGTGACTGTGGAGCTGGCGGCCATGGCTGCGGTGCTACTGGTCTGCCTGGGGTTGCTGCTCGGAGGGACTTGGACCATCCAGGCTGTCCAGCCCAAGCTTCGCCGGCAGGCCGAGGAGCGCCGCAGGCTGAATGAGGAGTGGTCGGCGGTTCGCACCGCCCGCCGGCAGCGGGGCGAGTGCCCGCTCTGCTCGAGGCTGCTGTCCGAACGGGACTGGTACTACTACTACTACTACTACTACGCACCGACGATCGTGGAGGACCCACCAGACGACAACTGAGTGATTGGGGGCCACATGGATGCTTATCGCCGCCGCCGGCCATGCACGAGCAGCGATAAGCATCCATGTGACTGTGTACGGGTGTGCGGGCACGCGGGAATCAGACGGCGCGGCGGCCGGACAACGCGCGACCGAGGGTGAGCTCGTCGGCAAACTCCAGATCACCGCCCATGGGCAGGCCGGAGGCGAGCCGGGTCACCGACAGGCCGGGGAAGTCCCGGAGCATCCGCGCCAGATAGGTGGCAGTGGCCTCACCCTCGGTGTTGGGGTCCGTCGCAATGATCACCTCGGTGATCTCGTCGGCGCCGATCCGGATGAGCAGTTCCCGGATCCGCAGCTGGTCGGGGCCGATACCGGACAATGGGTCGAGCGCTCCACCCAGCACGTGGTAGCGGCCGGTGAATTCGCGAGTCCGCTCCACCGCCAGCACGTCTTTGGGTTCCTCGACCACACAGACCACCCTGGGATCGCGGCGCGGATCCGAGCAGATCCGGCAGGTTTCCTTCTCCGAGACCGTGCCGCAAACGGCGCAGAAAACCACGCCCTCCTTAACCCGCTGCAACGCCTCCTGCAGCCTCGTCACATCAGCCGAATCGGCGGCCAGCAGGTAGAAGGCCATCCGCTGGGCGCTCTTGGGTCCGACACCGGGCAGCCGCCCCAACTCGTCGATGAGGTCTTGGACGACGCCCTCGTACACAGTGGCCATGATGCCGCCTCCGCGGGGGAAGCGTCACAGGCCGGGCAAGCCGAGACCCCCGCCAGGCCCACCAAGCGCACTGGCCAATGGGCCCATCTTCTGCTGGGTGAGCTCCTGCAACGCGCGGTGCGCGTCGACCATCGCCCCCACGACGAGGTCCTGGAGGGTGTCCACGTCGTTGGGGTCGACCACCGTGGGGTCGATCGTCACGCTGCGCACCTCCCCGGAGCCGGCGAGCGTGACCACGACCAGGTCGCCACCGGCCTGCCCGGTGACCTCGGCCTCGGCAAGCTCTTCCTGCGCGCTCATCAGCTGCTGCTGCATCCGCTGAGCCTGCTGCATGATCATATTCATATCGGGCGCTCCACCAGGTTGCACCGTGGCTCCTCTCGTCGAGTCCGGGTCCGCTGAGGTAAGAGACCCGGGTGGCCCAAAGTGGCTATGTCACAGAGCGGCCATGTCACAGGGTAGCCAGTTTGCGCCGGAGAAACCGGTGCGGTGGAGGCGGGTTTGGTCGTAGCGTGGACGCGTGCAGCTCACCGGAGCGTGGCGTATCCATCGCGATGCTGTGCAGCGGCTGCAAGCCAGTTACCGGGCGATCCCAGCGGGGTCACCGGTGCGGCTGGCCAAGCGAACGTCGAACCTGTTCCGGTCCCGCGCCGCGACGGGAATCCCTGGCCTGGACGTCTCGGGTCTCACCGCAGTGCTGCAGGTGGACCAGGCCGACCGCACCGCCGACGTCGCCGGCATGTGTACCTATGCCGACCTCGTCGTCGCAACCCTGCCGTACGGACTTGCCCCGCTGGTCGTCCCCCAACTCAAGACGATCACTCTGGGCGGCGCGGTGAGCGGGCTGGGCATCGAGGCGGCGTCATTCCGCAACGGCCTGCCGCACGAGTCGGTCCTGGAGCTCGACGTACTCACCGGCGCCGGTGAGATCGTCACGACTACCCCGGGCAACGCCCATGCCGATTTGTTCGCCGGATTCCCCAACTCCTACGGCACGCTGGGCTACGCGACCCGGCTGCGCATCGAGCTGGAACCGGTGCGCTCGCACGTCGCGCTGCGGCACGTCCGATTCGACGACCTCGACGAGCTGTGCACCGGGGTGGCGCGGATCATGGCAACCCAGCAGTGGGACGGCGAGGACGTCGACTACCTCGATGGCGTGATGTTCTCCCCCACCGAGTGCTATCTGACGTTGGGCCGGCGCACCGAGCACCAGGGCCCGGCCAGTGACTACACCGGTCAGCAGATCTACTACCGCTCGATCCGGCAGCGCGATCGGGACGTCCTGCACACCCACGACTACCTGTGGCGCTGGGACACCGACTGGTTCTGGTGCTCGGGCGCCTTCGGTGTTCAGCACCCGGTAATCCGACGACTGTGGCCGTCCCGGCTGCGCCGCAGCGACGTCTACTGGAAGCTCGTAGCCCTGGACCAGCGGCTTGACCTGTCCAACCGCATCGAGGTGTGGCGCGGTCGCCCGCGCCAGGAACGCGTGATCCAGGACGTCGAGATCCCCCTCGAGCGCACCGCGGAGTTCCTGCGCTGGTTCGTCGAGCACGTCGGCATCGAGCCGGTGTGGCTGTGCCCGTTACGGCTGCGCGGCGAGCGCGACTGGCCGCTGTATCCCCTGGAACCCGGCCGTGACTACGTCAATGTGGGCTTCTGGTCGGCCGTGCCGATCGCCCCCGGCGGATCCGGCAGCGACACCAACCGGGCCATCGAGCGCCAGGTGGACGTGGTGGGCGGCCACAAGTCGTTGTACTCGGACTCCTTCTATCCGCGGGAAGAGTTCGACGCCCGCTACGGCGGCGAGCACTATGTGGCGCTGAAGGAGCGTTACGACCCGGACCGGCGACTCCTGGACCTCTACGCGAAGGCGGTGCGACGCAGATGACGACCTTCCGGCGCTCTAGTCTGGCAACGACCAAGCAGACCAGCAGGCCGCTGTCACTGGCGGGGATCGTGGACCTGCTCACCGATGGCCGGTTCCCGGTCCGGTTCACCGCCTACGACGGCAGCGCCACCGGTCCGCCCGACTCCGAGATCAGCGTGCACCTGGCCACCCCGCGCGGCGCCACCTACCTGTTCACCGCGCCGGGCGACCTCGGCATGGCCCGGGCCTACATCGCCGGCGACCTGCGCGCTTCCGGAGTGCACCCGGCAGACCCGTACCAGGCGATGCGGGTAATGGCGGACAAGCTGCACTTCCGGCGCCCGACCATGGCGGAGCTGGCGCTAATCACTCGCTCGCTGGGCTGGGAGTTGCTGCGGCCGGTGCCGCCACCGCCTCAGGAGTCGCGACCCCGGTGGCGACGGGTGGTCGAAGGGCTGGCGCATACCCGGCAACGCGACTCCGAGGCGGTGCATCACCACTACGACGTCTCCAACCGCTTCTACGAGATGGTGCTCGGCTCGTCGATGGCGTACACCTGCGCTGTCTTCGAGCATCCCGAGGCGAGCCTGGAACAGGCCCAGGAACGCAAGCACGAACTGATTGCCGACAAGCTGGGGCTGCGGGCCGGGATGCGGCTGCTCGACGTCGGCTGCGGCTGGGGTGGCATGGTGCGCTACGCCGCCCGCCGCGGCGTCCGAGCGCTGGGCGTCACGCTGTCCGCGGAGCAGGCCCGCTGGGCGCAACAGGGCATCGCCCGGGAAGGACTGACCGAGTTCGCCGAAGTGCGCCACCTGGATTACCGGGACGCCCCCGGCCGCGACTACGACGCGGTGAGCTCGATCGGGCTGACCGAACACGTCGGGGTGCAGTCCTACCCGTCCTACTTCGCGCTGCTGCTGGCCAAGCTGCGCCCGGGAGGGCGGCTGCTCAACCACTGCATCACCCAACCGGACAATCGGGCCCGAGTCCAGACCGATGCGTTCACCGACCGCTACGTGTTCCCCGACGGGGAGCTGGCCGGCGCGGGCAAGGTCATCACCGAGGCGCAGAACGCCGGCTTCGAGCTGCGCCACGTGGAGAACCTGCGGGAGCACTACGCGCTGACGTTGAGACAGTGGTGCGCCAACCTCGCCGCGTGCTGGGACGAGTGCGTGGCCGAGGTCGGCGAACCCACCGCCCGAGTGTGGGGGCTGTACATGGCGTCGTCGCGGCTGGCCTTCGAGCGCAACGGCATTCAGCTGCACCAGGTACTGGCAGTCCGTCCCGAGGGCACCGGCAACGCCCACGTGCCGTTGCGCCCCTGGTGGCGCTAGGGAATCGGTAGTTCGTGAGTACCCGCGAGTGCTCGATGAGCTGGTGCCCGCCGCGCGGCATATCAGCGAGCAGTATGCGAACAATTCGATCGAAGCCCGATCACGGCCGATTAAAGCCTCGGCTACGGCCGATGCGCGGCCTCAAACAGCTCGGCTGTGCACGAGTGCCATCCCAGGTCGTTGCCGCGTCGGGTTCTTGATTGGATGTGGGTTGGACCCGGGAGGACGAACAGGCACGGCGCAGCTCGCGCTGCCGGACCGAAGCCTGGGAGGCACCCCGTGGGCAGCATCGTCGGCATGACGCGGGGACGGCATCGTGGTGGCACCGGTCCGGTGGACGTGGCGGGCTACATCGACTTCCAGTGCCCGTGGCGCACTCAGAGCGCTATCCCTTCGCGCCGGTCAAAGACTACGCGGCCGACGCGAAAGTCAACCAGCAATCCAGGAGGACCAAAATGACGCAGGCCATCGAATGGGTCGCCTATCAGGGGCGCCTCCTTTACGACCCGGACGGTAATGCGATCGGCACGATCGAGGAGTTCTATATCGATAGCGACGACGGCGAGCCCATGTGGGCCCTGGTGTATATCGAGCCGACCGGCATGGACCTGTCCTTCGTGCCGCTGCGCGAGCCGCGGATACACGGGAACGGCGAAGACCTACAAGTATCGGTCAGCGGTGATGAGGTGCGCGACGCACCCTCGATCGAGGCCGGCGGTGAGCTGTCGCACGACGACGAGCGACGCCTTTATCAGCACTACGACATGCCCTACCCCGAAGGGGAAACCCGGGCTGATGACGCGTCGAGAAGCGATGATCAGAGCAAGTCGGACGACGACCAGCGGTCGCGCAAGCGGGTCCCGCGCCTGCTCCGACGACTCCTCCACCGCGACCGTGACACCTAGACGGCCCACATAACTGTGCCTGTCCCGCGCAACGAGACCGCCGGCCAGCCCCACGCCGGCCGCGGGACCCGTTGAGGAGGACGATCGTGCATGGTCTGCGCAATGGGCTCAAGACCGCGCTGCTGCTGGGAGGATTGTCCGCGCTGATCCTGCTGATCGGGCAGGCACTGGGCGGCACGACCGGGTTGCTGATCGCCGGTGTGGTCGCCCTAGTGACGAACGGAATGTCCTACTTCTACTCCGATCGGCTCGCCTTGCGGGCCATGCGCGCGGAGCAGGTCAGCCCGCAGCAGGCTCCCCGGCTCCACGCGATCGTCGCCGAGCTCGCTGCTGTGCAGGGCCTGCCCATGCCGCGGGTGTACATCAGCCCGACCGCGACGCCCAATGCGTTCGCCACCGGCCGCAACCCATCGCACGCGGCGGTCTGTGTCACCGCGGGCAGCCTCGAATTGCTCGACGAGCGCGAGCTGCGCGGCGTGCTCGGCCACGAGCTCAGCCATGTCGGCAATCGGGACATCCTCATCGCCTCGGTTGCCGCCGGTCTGGCCAGCATGATCATGATCCTGGTGAACATTGCCCAGCTCGGCGTCCTGTTCGGCTTCGGTGGCAACGATGAGGACTCCGGTCCCGGTTTCCTGGAGATCATCCTGGTGGCCCTGCTGGGTCCGCTGGCTGCGGGGCTGATCCAGGCCGCGATCAGCCGGTCGCGCGAGTACGCCGCCGACGCTTCGGGCGCCCGGCTCACCGGCGACCCCCTGGGGCTTGCCGACGCCTTGGCCAAGATTGAACGAGCGGTACAGGTCAGGCCACTGCCCGCGAGCGCCAACACCGCACCGGTCAGCGCGTTGATGATCGCCAACCCGTTCCCGGGACGAACCCTGATGCGGATGTTCTCGACCCACCCCGACACTCAGGACCGCATCGCCCGGCTCCAAAACATGGCACGGACCGGAAACCGATGACGGTGGGCCGGGGGGTTACCTGCCTTCTGAGGTCAACTCGGCGCGGCACGTCTCGTGCCGCGAGGCTCAGGTCCGTGCCCGGCCCGGTCCGGCAAGGTCGTCGAGGTGGCGGGCGTAGCCACGGACATGACCGACTCGTGAGGAGATCAGCATGACTACACAGACTGACATCCAGAGCAAAGAACGCGATCTCGTCGTGAAGTGCATAGGCCAGGCGTACGAGGCCCTGCATCTCATGCCCGGAGTGGACGCGAACGGCCCTGTCCTGGTGTGGCTTGCCGAGCAGTTCGTGCAGATACATCGCAAAGCCGAGATGACCGCCTGAGGATCCGTCACCGCGATGATCACAACGGAAACGATCAACCGGATCGTTGGATTCAGGGGCAACGGGCTGCCGGTCGTGTCGTTGTACGCGCGTGTACCCACCGATCCCAGCAGCCGCGGCGCCATGGTCCGTAGCCAGGTGGACAGCCAGCTGCACGAGATCCGGCCGATAGGCGAGGACCACGCGCTCGGCCACGACGCGATGATGTCGATCCGCGGCGACATCAACCGGATCACGGGGGTGGCCGCGGAAGAACGCTGGTCGCCAGGCGCGGTGGCGCTGTTCTCCTGCAGCGGTCGCGGGTTCTTTGAAGAGGTGCAGCTGCCGCGGGGCGTGCGCGACCGGGTGATGGTGGACGAGACGCCGTGGGTCCGTTCGATGCTGGCGGTGCTGGACGAGTACCACCGGTGTTGCGTCGCGGTGGTCGACCGGGAGTCCGCTCGGACTTGGGAGCTCTACCAGGACGAGATGCGTGAGACGGGCAGGCTGCGGCTCTCGGCCGACCCAGGCCGGAACGACAACAAAGCCGAGGAGCTGACCAAGCGGCACTTCCGGCAGGTGGTCACCATGCTGGATGAGCTGTACCGGACCGACGGGTACGAGCTGTTGGCCATCGGCGGTCACCGGCCCGAACTGCCCCGCCTCCTCGACTTCCTCACTCACGACCTGCGCGGACGGATCGCCGGCACCTTCTCGGTGGACGATGACGCGAGGTCTACCCTCGGCGAGATCAAACAGCAGGCCAGCGCGATCGTCGACCGCTACGAGCGCTCCGAGGAGGAGCGCATGGTCGCCGACGCAGTCCAGACGGCGGCCGCCGGCGGCCTGGCCGCAGTCGGTCTACGGCCGTGCTTGTGGGCCGGGAGCGTCGCCGCGGTGGGTCACCTGATGGTCCAGGACGGGGCGGTCACACCGGGCGTGATCTGCGACCACGACCACTGGCTTGCCCTCGCTGGCCAAACCTGCCCGTTGTGTGAACGCCCGGTACGGCACGCCCCCGACATCGTGGACGAGTTGATCGAGGTGGTCATCGAGGAGGGTGGCTCGATCGAGCACGTCTGCGCCGATACCGCCCTCAAGGAGTACGTGGTTGCGGCCTCGTTGCGCTTCCCGCTCCCGCCCGAGCCGGACGGGTGACCTCCTGGGACTGAGCAAGGCGACGCAACCGCCATGCCACGACCAGTAGCAGGATGCCCGACACCAGGGCGTAGGCGCCGAGCATGATGGTGAGCACCAGCGCGCCGGACACGGGCCAGATCAAAATCAGGATGCCGGCGATAACGCCGGCGAGCCCGGCGAGGGCCAGGAACACCTCTCCACGGATCAGCTTTCGTAGCCGCACCGCAAAAACGATCTCGGCGACGCCGAGGGCGATGAGCAGGACGGCGGCCAGGATGGTCAGCACGAGGATCGTGATGCCCGGCCACAGCACGGTGACGACCGCGGCGGCGATCCCGAGCAGGCCGGCGAGCAGCGACGGGACCCAGTCCCGCCAGTTCGCGTGGGCTCGCCCTTGCCGGAAGGCGTTGATCAGGAGGAAGACGCCATCCATTAGCGCCCACGCGGCGAACAGCAGCGCCAGCGCAAGGACAGTGATGCCCGGCCAGACCAATGCGGCGATCCCGAACAGGATCGCCAGCACGCCGCGTAGTGCCATCAGCGGCCACATTGCCTTCGGGTCGAAGATCAGCATGATCCCGGCCGCGGTCATTCCGGGAACCCTTCCCTCACTGTGGGACATGGTGTGCTCCTTGATGATCCGGATCAGCAGACTGGTTGGGGTAGGGCGTTGACGTGCCGGACAGCAACGGCACGTCGTGCCGCTGCGCCCGATGTGTTTCCAGATCTGAGACGGGCTGCCGTGGCCTGCGGTCTCCGGGCGGCACCGGGATGAGGCGCCGTGCCACTGGCGTTCCCACCACCACCCGGTGGCATATGGGGCAAAGCGGCGCCCCGTCGACGGTGTACGGGGACGGGGTCGAGACCCCGTCAACCGAAAAGAACTCCCAGGTGTCCCCCTCGGCGTCGACGTAGAGCACGACGTCGTAGTCGATTACGGACTGCCAGTGCGACTCAGGGCAGCGGAACTCCACCCGTTCAACCGCGATGTCCGTGATCACTGGGTCTCTTCGCGGGTCAACTGGCGGGGAGCTCGCCAAGAGTCACCGTGACAGTCGTGGCTCCCCCGGGTGGTCGGATGAAGGTGATTTGCACGTTCTCATTGGGCTTGCGCATGGCGAGCACTTCCTGCAGCTGCTGGGCGGTGACAACCGGCTGGTCGCCGACCTTGATGATCACGTCACCGTCCCGCAGCCCGGCGTTGGCCGCCGGCCCGCCGGGCACCACGCCGGAAATGCCGACTCCGATCGGCTTGCCGCTCAGGTCGGTGATCGTGGTGACCGCCACGCCGAGCGCCGCGCGTCTGGAGTTGACTACGCGGCCGTGGGTGATCATCTGACCGACGAGGTCGGTCGCGGTGTCGCTGGGGATGGCAAAGCCGATACCGGGTGCGGTTCCACCGACCACCGGATTGACGGCCACCAGCGTCGGGATGCCGATGACCTCGCTGTTCAAGTTCACCAGAGCGCCACCGCTGTTGCCGGGATTAATCGGAGCGCTGGTCTGGATGGCCGACCGCAGCAGCGCACCGGGCTGGCCGCCGTCGGCCGGCTCCTGGACGGTCCGGCCGAGTTTCGAGATCAACCCTTCGGTGACCGTGGCTTCTAAGCCGAATGGGTTGCCCATGGCAAGCACGATGTCGCCCACCTCAAGCGTCGATGACCGCCCGAACCTCGCCGGCTTGAGGCTCGGCGCGCCCCGGACTCGGATCACGGCGAGGTCCTCGGGTGGGTAGGAGCTCACCAGGGTGGCGGGGAACTGCTGGGTGCCGGTGGCAGTCCGGACCTGGAAGTCGGTGGACGTGCCGACCACGTGCGCGTTGGTGATGACGTTGCCCTTGTCATCCAAGATCACTCCGGAGCCGATACCGCTCGGGCTGGTGATCTCCACGATGGAGGGCAAGGACTCTTTCACGACCCGGGTGAAGTCCTGCTCCAGGGACTGCCCGGCACTCCGGCCAATGGACGGTGGACTGAAACCGTCGGCCCCCGCCCCGGCGCAGCCGGCGGCCGTGAACAGCGCGATCGCCAGGCCTGCCGAGGCTAGGAAACGCTTACCGACGGCCCGCCCCGTAGCTGTCCCGCTCGTCGTCGATTCCCGGAGGGCACAGGGCACCCCGCACCTCCTCCACTCTTGCTGGCGATCGGTACTCGTCACCCTGACAAGGGCTGCGGGTGCCCACTTCGGCCTGAGTGGTGCAAATCTGCCCCAGATGTTGCATCTGTTGGAGCAATGGCAACACTGCTGGCGGCGCCGACCTGGGAGGGCGAACCTGTCGGCGAGATTCCACCTGCGGGAGCGGTTCGGCCCCTCCGGTCGCGCTGCCACCATGTGGTCACGCAAGCGGGAGGTGACGGCATGCCTCGTCCATCGGGTATCCCGGTGTTCGAGCGGTTCTTCCGCTCGGTCGCGAGCATCCAGATCGACAAGAATGACGTGCGGCGGTTCCGCAACTTCGTCGACCAAATGATCGACGACATCGCCATCACCGGGCGCAACTCGGCCAAGTGGAATGAGCGGGACGTCATCGCACCGCAGGACCTGCCGATCACCAAGGGCCTTCAGGAACGGATGCGCGATTTCGACAAGCTCGACGAGGCCGAGGAAATCCGCGAGCTGCTGCGCCAGGAGTTGCGACGGCCACCAGCAGACGTCACATTCGCCGAGGAGACCGAGCAATTGCTGCCGGAGCTGTTCGGCGGGCTCAGTATCGCGCTGGCCCGGTCGTTCCGGGTGATCGACCCGAAGTTGGCGAATCCGGCGTCCGAGCATTGGGAACGAGCTTTCGACATGTTCAGGCTGGTGTTCTGACGGCCGACCCGCGGTTATTCGCACATCGCGTCCGCCGTTGCGTGATTGGGCGAGATCTCAACGAATCGGGGTGGGCGGCGCGGGCGAACCGGTCGTGGCTGCGGACGCGTCGAGCGTCTGGCAACTCGGTGCCTGCCGGGCCGCGGGTTGCAGGTTGATCGGTACGGCCAGGCGCATCAGCGTCCTGCCATCGGTCGGCACGAGCAGAGAGGTGACCGCGGTGAGCGTGTACCTAAGCGTCGTGGGCTGTCCTGGCGGGACCGCGTCGAGCTCGGCGAGCCCCGCGGCGAGCGCGTCGCGCCGCTGGGACAGGGTGGTGACCAACACCTGGTCCACCTGCGGGCCTTTGTGTACTGGAGCGGGTCCGGCTGCGGCGATCTGAGTCAGCGCGGTGTTCAGGGCATCGACCTGATTATGTAGGTAAGTATGGAAGCGCTGTCGGGAGCCCTCAGGGTCGGAAGCGTCGAGGCTGGGCGGGGTCCCCGCGCCCTGGGCGACGGGCAGCAGCGCGCGGCAGAGTTGCTCGCTCCACGCTACCGTCGGGTCGGGCGTGGGTGAGTCGAGGCGCGGCACAGTCGGGAATTCAGCGGACTGGACCGGAGCCGGTTGTTCGCCGTTGGAGCAGGCCCCAAGCAGGGCGGCCACGAGCACCCCCACCAGCACGAGACGGGACACCGTGGGACGGGGCCCTTGCCTGTTCCTCATCATCTGCTAAGTCAGCCGATCAACCCGGCGGACGGACCAAACATCAACAATGACATCCTCTGTCCTCCTCCACTCACTGCTTGCACATGCTCGCTGGTCGCCGGCTAATCGCTCGCCGACCGGGGCCGTTGCCAGCCGGCCGCCGGCACCGCACCACCGCGCGGATGTGATTGTTCAGAAAGGGCTGTTCCCCAAGCCTGGTCCCGAGGGTGTGAAAAAAGGCCGTACGAGCCGACTCGGCAGGACCACCGGCCCAGCCCCGAGGTTCGCCCGCAGCACAGACGGCCGAAATCCGCGCCGCGAACTTCCGCTACGCTTCGTGGTCGATCTCGGCGCGGAACATCTCCACGGCGCGGTCGACCATGTCACGAAGCTCCTCCCCGCGGCGGGACGCAGGTCACGGGTCCGCTGCCAACCGCGCGCGTTCCACCTCCAGGTCCCAGCCCTCAGGGGGTGGCCAGGTGAGGGCCATCTCCTCAAGCTGCTCGGTGAGAATCTTCGTGACCGCCCAATTGCGGTACCACCTGCGGTCGGCGGGCACGGCATACCACGGAGCAGCCTCGGTGTTGCATTTCCTGAGTGCGTCCGAGTACACCTGCTGGTAATCGTCCCAATAGGCGCGCTCGTCGACGTCGGCAGGGTCGTACTTCCAGCGTTTCGTGGGATCGTCGAGCCGTGCAATCAGCCGCCGCTTCTGTTCCTCTTTTGAGATGTGAAGAAAGCACTTTACGATTTTAGTGGCCGAGACGACCAGCTTCTCCTCGAAACGGTTGATGACGCCGTAGCGGCATGACCACATCTCGGGCGGCACGAGCTCATGCACCCGAACCACTACCACGTCCTCATAGTGGGAGCGGTCGAAGACGCCGACAATGCCAGGCGGTGGCAACCGCTGCTTGACCCGCCACAAGAAGTGGTGCTCACGCTCCTCGAGCGTCGGCTTCTTGAACGCGTGATACTGCACGCCCATGGGGTTGACGTGGCCGAGGACATGCTTGACCGTGGCTCCCTTGCCGGCGGTATCCATGCCCTGCAGCACGAGCAACAGGCTCCGCCGGCCACCCGTATACCCCTCGGCGTAGAGCTGCTCTTGCAGGTCCGCCAGGTGCGGCCCAAGGTGACGCATCGCCGTTGTGGCGTCGGCCTTGCCCGAGCCTGTGAAGCCAGGTGTCGCCCGCGTGGCTATCGCCTTGAGGTCCACCGGGCCGGCGGGCAGGCGCAACAGGTCACTCACCCGCAGCGGGACCTCGGCGCGCGGGGATTCATCCGAGCGCACCGGTTTCGACTTGGTCACGAAGGAAGGCTCCCAGGTACCCAGAGGACCGGCAACGGCCGACGGGTACAGGTGTCGAAAACTGATCATTGCCAAATTTCGACCGAGCTGGTGTTCACCTCATTGGCCTCTCCGTCCCTCATTCTCATCCTTAACCCCGTGTCGGGTTCAGGCATGCACCAGCCAGCGTCCGTTGGGCCACTTGGACCCGGCAGATCGATGTCCGTGAGGTGGGATACCTACTGGAGTGAGATCACAGCCCTCGCGAAGGTGCCGTTAGCCCTCGTCGATGCGGCGGGCGCCGAGCTGCTCGGCGAGCAACTCCAGCGCGACCTCCTCGGGGTCCCGACGGGTGGAATGCTGCATGGTCATGCTGGCGGCCTCGGCGAGCATCGCCTCGTCATCCATCGGCGCCTGCGGTGGGTTGTCCTCGGGATCCGGGGGTTCCGGTGGCGGGGGGACACCGTCGTCGGGGGACTGCGGCGTCGCCGGACGACGGCTGGCGGGACGCTCCACCGTGCGTTGCGGTGAGCGGGTCCGCTGGGACTGCTGCTGGGCGCCGCGGGGACCGGTGTCGCCGTCGGCGTGCTGGCAGCGCACTTGCCAGTCAACGCCCAAGATGGCGCGCAGCGCCCGCTTGATCATCTCAACATTGCGCTCATCACCCAGCCGGCGGGCCAGCGGGGCGTTAGGCAGGGTCAGCACGAGGGTGCTGCCCTCCACTGCGCTCACGGTGGCGTTGCTGAGCAGGACCTGGGTGGTCCGGCTCTGCTCACGTACCGCGTCCAGCAGCGCCTGCCACGCCCCTCGCACCCCCGCTGCGTCGAGCTGGTCTGGCGCGGGCATGGGCTTCGCTTCCGGCGAGGGCGGCCGGGCGGCCGGTTGCTGGGCGACCGGAGGCTGGGCGACCGGTTGCTGGGCGACCGGTGGCGGGGTAGGAGGCGCAGACCGGCTGGGCGGTTCCGGACGACCGGCGGGCGGGGTCGGCGCAGCGTCGGCGACCCCGGCTGAGGGCGCCGCGCCGACGTCCGGCGCGGCGATGGTGAGCCGCCGCTCCAGCCGCTCCAGCCGGTGCAGCACCGCGCCGTCCCCCTCGGTGGCGGCCGGCAGCAGCATCCGGGCGCACAGCAGTTCCAGCAGCAGCCGAGGGGCGGTGGCGCCGCGCATCTCAGTGAGCCCGTTGTGCGTGATCTCGGCGAACCGAGTGAGACTGCCCGCGCCCAGCGCTTCGGCTTGGGTGGTCATCGTCGCGAGCTGATCCTCGGGAGCGTCGACGAGCCCGTGGCGGGCCGGCTCCGGGGCGACCCGAAGCAGGACCAGGTCCCGGAAACGCTGCAGAAGATCGGAGGCGAAGCGCCGGGGATCGTGCCCCGCCTCGACCAGCCGGTCGATGGTGGCGAATACCGTCGCCCCGTCCTGGGCAGCAAGCGCACAGACCATGTCGTCGATCAGCGTGACGTCGGTGACGCCGAGCAGCGCCACCGCCCGTGAGTAGGTGATGCCTTCGGTGCCGGCCGCGGCGAGCAACTGGTCCAGCACGGACAGTGAGTCCCGAGCGGAGCCGCCACCGGCGCGGATCACCAGTGGGTACACGGCGGGCTCGACATGCACCCCTTCCTCGGCACACACCTGTTCCAGCAGCCCGCGCATGGTGCTCGGCGGCAGCAGCCGGAACGGATAGTGGTGGGTGCGGGAGCGGATGGTCGCCAGTACCTTCTCCGGCTCGGTGGTGGCAAAGACGAAGACGAGGTGCTCCGGAGGTTCCTCCACGATCTTGAGCAGGGCGTTGAAGCCCTGTGTGGTGACCATGTGGGCCTCGTCGATGATGAACACCCGATACCGGGACTCGGCGGGGGCGTAGAACGCGCGGTCCCGCAGGTCACGGGCGTCATCGACGCCGCCGTGACTGGCTGCGTCGAGCTCAACGACGTCGAGGGACCCCGCGCCTTCGGGCGCCAGTGCAACGCAGGACGGGCAGACCCCACACGGGTCCGGCGTCGGGCCCTGCACGCAGTTCAACGAGCGGGCCAGGATGCGCGCGCTGGAGGTCTTCCCGCAGCCGCGCGGGCCGGAGAACAGGTAGGCGTGGTTAATCCGGCCAGCCGCCAGAGCAACGCGCAGCGGCTCGGTGACGTGTTCCTGGCCGATCACCTCGGCGAAGGTCGCGGGGCGGTACTTGCGGTAAAGGGCCAGTGCCACGGCCGCGAGGTTACCGGGCCGGGAGAACGGTCCTCACGGCACGAGGTGCACCTCCGGCGGTCCCTCGCCCAACGCTGCCGTGCGGCCTGTCACGCTGGCTGCCGCCCCTCGACGATCCCAGTAGCCTTTGGCGTACAGCGCGGACCGGTCGATGCCGCGCTGGTCGAGCAGGTGCGCCCGGATCCGGCGCACCGTCGGGGTGTGCCCAGCGATCCAGATCCGGCCTTGCCCGGGCGGCAGCCGCTCGGCGCGCAAGGTGTCCTCGAGCGCCGTGCTCGTGCCTGGCTCCCGGTCGCCGCGGTGCAGCCAGCACACCCTCGGACGGGCCGATCCTGGTATCGGTTGCTGCTCGGCGGCGTCAGCAATCTCGATGTACAGGAACGCACGGGCGTCCGCCGGCAGCATCTCCACGTACGCCTGGATTGCCGGCAGGGCGGTCTCATCCCCAGCGAACAAGTGCCAGTCGGAGCTGGGATCCGGCCGGTAGCGACCGCTCGGACCGATGAACTCCAGGGTTTCACCAGGCTGCACCCGCCGCGCCCAACTGGCTGCTGGCCCTTCGCCGTGCAGCACGAAATCAATGTCCAGACTCGATTCCGCGGGTTTGTAGTCGCGCACTGTGTAGTCGCGGGCAACCGGATGCCCGCTGACCAGGTCCGGGACGTAGATCTTCAGCGCCTGCCCGGGAATGGCGCCCACGCCACTCAGGCTCTCGTCGACAAGCCGGACCCGCGTCATGCGGGGAGTCAGAGCCTGCACCAACGCCACCGTCGCGACGGTGCTGGCGACCCGCCCGCGCGCTGCGCCCTTGGGTCGCATCGCGCTCCCTTCTCCACTCGGCCGCATCCAGTCGGCGGAGGGTTGAGTGGGAAGGCAACCTATCTTGCCGAGTCGACCTCCGGGGCAGTATCCGACTCCGCCGCAAGAGCAGCCTCGGCCTCCTGGACACGGCGCTGCAGCGACCGATACTCCTCGTTACCCGACAGCCTCGCTTTGACCTTGAGGTCGAACACATCCTTGGTTCGGAACGGTGATCCCCACTTTTTGTCTACCTCGGCGGCAGCCTCTTCCTTGATCACGGCCATTCGCCCACGCATCTCCGCCAATTCCTGCCGCGCAGCATCCACGCGGCCCTGGACCTCCGCCCCGTCTTGGTTCACGTTACGGCCCGCCTTCCACCCTCAAGCTATGAGCGGCCCCGGGCGCCGCGAGTCTGGTCCCCGTGGCAGCGTCCGGCTTCGCGGCAAGGGCAGCCTCCGCCGTCCGAACACGGCCCTGCAGCGACCGGTACTCCGGGTTACCCGTCAGCCGGGTTTTGACCTTGAGATCGAACACGGCCGGGGTTCGCCACGGTGATACCCACTTGCGGTCCACCTCGACAGCAGCCTCTTGCTTGATCACGGCCATCCGCTCGCGCATCTCCGTTAACTCCTGCCGCGCAGCATCCACGCCGCTCTGGACCTCCGCACCATCCTGGTTCACGTTCCGGCCCACCTTCCACCATCGAGCCGTGAGCATGCTCGGTGCGCCACTCTCGACTATCCCCCACCCTAGGGGATCAGGCTCTCTGACGTCGGCTTTCATGACAGCGCCGGTAGCTGCGACACCGCTGGCCGGGTGAAGGTCATCACAGCCAGGTGACGGATGAGGGGACCCCGCGCACCCGTCAGAGCCTGCTGACCCTTGCTGCCTTCCGACCCTGGGGGAGTTCGCAAGATGGACGCCGCGCGGGGTCCGCCGCCCAGTCTAGGGGTCACGCGCTGGAGAGCACGACGCCCCCCGGCGCTGTCGGGCCCCCACGCACTTGCCAACGGCGCCCCCACGAGGGTGCCGCCTCCCAACCCCCTTGGCGGCTAGACGGCACTGGCGGGTAACCTCCCCCGCGGAGGATTCGCCTAGTGGCCTATGGCGCACGATTGGAAATCGTGTTGGGTGTTAAAGCCCTCGCGGGTTCAAATCCCGCATCCTCCGCCCACCTACCAGCACAAACGCCGGTCGCCATGATCGGCAGGTGACCGGTGCTCCGGCGGCTCGTCTCAGTCGCCCTCTCGCTCAGGCAACACCTGCCACGGATATCAGAGAGTCGGCTCCGAGTCACATGTGGCCCAGTGCAACACCGTCGCTGCTTGACCGCATCTCCGCCGGTCTTGCGAGTGGCTTACGGTCACCGGGCAGACGCCCTGCGGGCAGGCGGGACCGCGCTTGCCCCGGTCATTGCCATCCGTTCGACACGCCCGCTACCACCTGTCCGGCGTCCTCGCTCCTGGGCGCCGTCCTGGCGCCGTCCTGGCGCCGTCCACAGACGAACACCACACAGAGACGGGCTGAGAGCACGTGGAACACGAGGGCATCCAGCCAACCCAAGGCGCAAATGACCATCTTCACCGTAACGGCCTCGATGCCTCGAGGTCGGTTTCGGAGGAATCCGAACGCGGCCAGCGTGCCGGCGTAGCCGAAGACCGGCGAGAGTGTTGAGCGGGGTGGCAAGGGTGTCCAGGGTGTCGTGCTGGCCCCGGGTGTCGAATACCTCGACGTAACCCATGAAGACGAAGAACAGTCCGGTGAGGATGAGGCTCCAGATCACCGCCTTCGGAATGGTCTGCAATGCGTTCCGGGCTTCGCCGCCCAGTGCGGTGGCGCTTTCAAAGCCGACCAGGCTGAAGATGCAGGCGACGACGGCGAAGCTCATGCCGCTGAACGTCACTCCCGTGAGGTTGACCTGGTCGGAGTCGACCGCGATGCCGTGCTTGAAGAGCACAATTGCGGCGAGCACCAGAATGCACAGAACCGAAATTGCCTCGAGGATGAGGGTCAGCATGGAGGACAGCCGGATGTCCTTCACCGCCAGCGTCCAGCAGAGCGCTGCGCTGATCGCGAAGAAGACGAAAGCCGGAATGGAGGCGTGGATTCCGGCGATGTCGAGGAACTGCCGGGAGAAGATGGTGAAGCCGGTCATGCCAGCCACCCCGATGCACAGGTACGACCAGATCAGTGTCCACCGGGAGAGGACACCGCCGACCGCGCCGAGACCGCGCCCGGTGTAGGCGTACATCGAGCCTGGGGAGGTGGATCGGTGGGCGAACTGGTTGAGGTTGAACACCACGAAGAGCAGCATCGCGGTGCCGAACAGATAGGCTAGCCAGGTGCCCTGTCCAGCATTGGAGAGCCAGCGGAATGATGAGGACCGCGGTCATCGTGGGTGAGATGAGATCGATTGACTGGGTCAGCAGCCTGGGGAATCCGAGCGCGTCAGGCCACAGTTCCGATGATGTCGCTAAGATGGTGGGCGATGGTTGTGTGCCGAGGCTTTTCACAGGGATTCCTGTAGCTATCAGCTGGGGTGAGGGCTGGTGGTAGCCATGCGCCGGTAGTGAAGAGCAGGCGGAGGGCCTGCTCCGAGGCAAGCTCGCCGACGCGACGGGATATCCGCTTCCGCCTCACCTGTCTTGCCGCAGGCCAACAAGGTCGCCGCTCTGGCCAGCTTACCCGCCGCGCCATGCCCCATCTCAACCTTCCTAAACAGTGAATTTAGGCATAACGCCGCACAATTGCGGGCCGCTACCTGCGGCCGCGCTCATGGCGGTCCGCGTTTGCATAGCCTCCCCATGCTGACAAGTTCACCATGCCAGCGAGTTGGTGGTATGGCAACGTGCGCTTACACCTAAACCTTGCTCGGTCACTACCTAGACGGCTAGACGCTATCACTGTGGGTGCTAGACACCGACGCCTCATCGGATCACCATGGCGGAACCCACGAAGGTGGGACCGTAGCTCCAGGCAAGGAGGAGAGGGCCATGGCCGGGGACGAGCTGGAGCAGCTGGCGCGGGAGTCGATCGAAGCCTCAACCGTTGCGTGGTGCTGAACCTAAGGGGGAATGACGATGGCCGAGCAGGTGGGCACTATCGCGGGGCTGTGGAGGTTCCCGGTCAAGTCCATGCTGGGCGAGGAGCTCGACGCCACCGAGGTGAGCGGTTCCGGTCTTGCCGGTGACCGCGCTTACGCGCTGACAGACACCACGACGGGTAAGGTCGTGAGCGCGAAGAACCCGAGGCTGTGGCCGAATATGCTCGGTTGTCGGGCGCGCTTCCTTGAGCCTCCCCACGCGGGCGAGGACGCACCGCCGGTACAGATCACGCTGCCCGACGGCACGTCGGTGACGAGTGATGCATCCGACGTCGACACAATCCTCTCAGGTTTCCTCGGACGCGAGGTGCGACTGGCGCGGGCAGCCCCGGAAGACTTCACCATCGATCAATACCACCCCGACGTCGGGGGGCTGGACCCGGTCGGGCACCGCGACACAATGGTCGAGGCGAGGATCGGATCGGCATTCTTCGCGGAGGTAGGTCTGCCGTCACCGGTCCCCGGCAGTTCCTTCTTCGACCTCTTCCCACTCTCGGTGCTGACCACCTCTACCCTTGAGCAGCTGCGCGAGCTGGCGCCACAGAGCCGCGTCGACGAGCGCCGTTTCCGCATGAACGTCATTGTGACCGCGACCCACTCGGGATTCGTCGAGAACTCCTGGGTCGGCCACCCTCTGGCGATCGGCGACGTCGGCATCGACGTCAGGCTCCCCGATCCGCGGTGCGTGATGACCACCCTCGCGCAGGAAGACCTACCGCACGACACCAACGTTCTCCGCACGCTCGCCCGGCACAACAGGATCGACGTCGGCGGCGACGGGCTCTTCCCCTGCGCGGGCGTCTACGCAGTCGTCACATCGCCGGGGACGATACGGCGCGGCGACCAGGTGGTACTCAACTGAGGAGACGAACACGCTGCCGGGTGGTCGGGGTGGACCCGTTTCCTCGCCGAAGCGGAGGGATTCGAACCCCCCGTCCCTTGCGGGACGCTCGTTTTCAAGTTTTGCCCCCGTGACCTGCTGGCCCACAGTCAGGCATCTGCCCCGCGCGCCGTGAAGCGCCTCGCTGTATCCCCGACGCAGTCGGGATGAACGCGGAGGGAGGTTCTCTCCATAGTGCGGTGAACCAAGTGAACCGTGGCCGGCTTGAGCACCTCCGTTGGGGTCCTGCAAGGACTTGTAGCTCCCGACTCAGGCCAATCGGGTGGGAGCGAGCACGGCCGGGTCGAGCGGAATGTCCGGCGGCGGCGAGCCGCCGATGACGGCCGCCGCACCCAGCGCCGCCAACGCCGGGGCCGACTCGATGCCGGAGCCACCCTGGCCGGCGAAGAAGTGGAAGCCGGGATGCTGCGGCCAGGCGCCGACCACCGGACCACGATCGGCGACAAACGAGCGCAGCCCCGCCCAGCTGGACTGCACCGAGCGCAGTCCGAGCCCGGTGACTGCTTCGACCCGCTCCAGCGCGACGGCCACATCGATCGGGTCGGGCCGGACGTCCCCCGGCTCGAGAGGCGTCTCGTCGCCGGGCGAGAGCAGCAGGTTCTCCCCCTCCGCCTTGAAGTAGCAACGCTCCCGCGCCTCGACCACCATCGGCAGCGCGCCGCCGCTCCGGGTGCGCAGACGGGCCGGGTCCGGCACCCGCGCGACGACGATCGTGCGGCGAAGCGGGCGCAGACCCAGCTGACGCACCCCGGCGAGGCCGGCGACGACGTCGGCCCAGGCCCCCGCCGCGTCCACGACGTCGGCGGCGTGGAGTACGTCCTGCGCGCCGCAGCGGATCCGCCAGCCGCCGGATACCGGAGCCAGCCCGGTGACCGGCGCCGCTACCCGCACCCAGCCGCCGCGCAAGCGCAGCCCGCGGACGTAGGCCTGGTGCAGGGCCATCGCGTCGAGGTCACACGCGGCCTCGATGACCGCCGCGACGCGCAACACGTCCCGGCACAGCGCCGGACATCGGGCCACTGCCTCCTCCGGCGACAACTCGACCGGGGCATCCGGCTCATCCGCCCGTTCAGCCAGCTTGGCGCGCAGCGCCCGTTCACCGTCCTCGTCGAAAGCTGCCCAGAGCACCGGGCGTGGGCGCAGCAACGCGGGCGCGCCGAGCTCCTCGGCCAGGCTGGCGAACCGGGGGCCACTCGCGTTGATCAGGGCCCGCACCTGCGGGCCACCGTGGCCCGGCACGTACATGGCGGCTGAGCGCCCGGTGGAGTGGGTGGCCAGGCTGGTCTCGGTCTCCAGCAAGGTGACCCGGCGGTGCGCGGCGAGCTCGTAGGCAACCGAGACACCGGCGATCCCGCCGCCAATCACCACAACGTCCGGTGTCGGGCTCACCCCATCACGCTAGACGAACTCCCTCCTCTCGCCGACGTGCGCCGTGACCTGCTGGTTCGGGAGATGGGTGTACAGCACACCAGACGCGGCCCGGTTCAGTTGCACGGGCTCCGCATTGGTGACGTCCACCGTGGTGCGATTCAATTGACTGATCTCGTGATCTCTTCTCGTTCGGCCCGCTGCTCAACCCCTCCATTCGCCGTGATCACGCGAGCAACGTCAAGCGGTGGTGCGACACGCTGGAACGCATCACCGAAACCGTCGACGCCACCTGTCATGATGAGATCGTCAACGCAGCGTGACGACCACCGAGCCGCCACCGGAGTTACACGGAACGCGGCGCATCCTCGAGTTAGGCATCCTGAGCATGATTAATAAGTGTCTGGCCGCGAGTGCCGTCGCGGCGGCCTTAACCGTCGCCATGACCGCACCGGCAGCCCACGCCGCCTCAGGCAAGATCCCCCAGATCCTTTCGGTCAACAGCGGTAGCGGGGTTTCCTTTGACAAGGGACTCCAGCGCCGTATTGCGAAGGCGCAGGCCTATGCGACGAGCCGTCCTGGCGTGGCCGGCATCGTGGTGCGCGACCGGGAGACCGGCGCGGTCTGGCGCAACGCGGACTCGAAGACACATATCTGGGGCTGCTCCACCCCGAAACTAGCTATGGTGGTGGATCTGCTCCTGCGCAACGACTCGGGCGCGATCAGGCTGACCGCCGAGGACCGCGACCTGATGCAAAAGATGCTGCATTCCAGCGACGACGACGCAGCGACCACGCTGTGGAAGCGCTATGGCGCCGAGGACTACGCGACTCGCTTCCCATCCTACGGGATGATTGACATGAAGTTCACCGCCGATCACCCGCACACCTGGGGCTGGATCCTGACCACGGCCAATGATCTCGACCGGCTCATGAACTATGTGCTGAGCAAGCTCCCCGCCATTCACCGCGATTACATCGTCCGCGAGATGCGCATCGTCGACCCCAACCAGCAGTGGGGCGTGTGGGGAGCAGGAAATGCCGCGTCACCCGGCAACAAGAATGGCTGGTCCGACGACAACGACGACGGCTCCTGGATCACGAACTCGGTGGGCTTCGTCGGCCCGAAGGAGCGCTTCACCGTGTCCATCATGAACAACACAAAGGTGATCGAGGACGGTTTCGACGTCGGCAGGGAGACCACCACCAAGATCAGTAGTATTCTCTTTGAGAGCTACTTCGACTGAGTGGCTGCGTCCCCGGATCGGCGTGTGCGGTCCAGCAAGGCATTACAGCGCTAGCGCGAACAGGGTCACCACCTGGCGATCTGGGGAGCTGCCCATGGTGTCGCGACGGCGTCGCCCGTTCGAACTGTTCATCCTGATCTTGGCTCTCCTCCTGGGCTTTTCCATGCTCGCGGGGGCTGGGCCGGGACACCAGGGATTCCGTCGCCGCGGATTCCGCCGGCCCGGGATTCGACGGCAGTGGCCGAGTCGTGATCCGGAACGCCTCGCTGGTGCTCACCATGGACCCGAAACTCGGCCAGGGACCGCTCGGGCGGCGCGAGGACACGGATGTGCTGATCGACCGTGACCGGATCAGCGCGGTCGGCAAGGACCTACCGGACGACGGCGCGCAGGTACTCGACGGGCATGGCAAGATCGTTTTGCCCGGGTTCGTGGACCTGCACAACCACCTGTGGCAGGCGCTGATCCGGGGCTGCGCGACGGACAAGGACCTGCACGGCTGGCTGAGCGGTTGCGTGCTGCCGCTGTCCGGGTCGTCGATCTCCAGCGCGGACGGCTACGCCGGCACGCGGCTGACCACCCTGGACGTGATCTCCAGCGGGATCACCCCGGTGACCGACTGGTCGCATGCGTTCAACGCGGATTTCGCGCGCGGGAACCTGCGCGCACTGGAGGACTCACGGCTGCGGTTTGTGTTCGCCTACACGGCCGACCGGCAGCCCGCGACGCTGGCCGAGATCCGCCGGGTCAAGCGGGAGTCGATCGACCCGAATCCTCTGGCGTACCTGCAGATCGGTGTGCATCCGACGACCGCGAACTACGAAGACACGGTGGCCGCGCAACGCCTGGCCGACGAACTCGGCGTCGCGCTCAACGTCCACCTGCACGAGTCGCCGCCCGATCCGGCCACCGGGCAGATGGACGCGCTGCGCCGGGCGGGAACGCTGCGGCCCGGCCTGCTGACCAACCACACCATTCAGATGACCGACGCCGAACTGGACGAGCTGGCCGCGCACGACGTCCGGGTCGCGCACAACCCGTTGTCGAACATGCGGCTGGCGTCCGGGATCGCACGTGTGCCGGACATGCACGCGCGCAACATCAAAATCGGCCTCGGCCTGGACGGTGGCACGAACGACAACAGCGACATGTTCGCCGACATGAAGGCCGCGGTCGGCCTGCAGCGCGCGCTGTCGCGCGATCCCGCGCGCTTCCCGACCCCAGCGGACGTGCTGCGGATGGCCGCCCACCGGCAAGTTCGTGTTG
>DASYIL010000095.1:0-30245 GCA_035997545.1 Pseudonocardiaceae bacterium | reverse complement strand
GATCCGTCCACTGCTGACCGCGACCACCGACGACGGCTGGTTCTTCGATACCGAGCTGCTGCTGCTGGCCGAGCACAACGGGCTGCGCATCCACGAGGTACCGGTGGACTGGGTCGAGGACCTCGACTCGCGGGTGGCACTGGCCGCCACTGCCTGGGACGACCTGCGAGGTCTGCTGCGGGTAGCCAAGGCCAAGGCCCGCGGGACCGCCGCCGTCGCCGGGCTGCCTCGGCGGCCGGATCCCCGTGCGGCGCACCCGGATGCGGTGCTCGCCGCGCGCCGCAACAGCCGACTGACCTGGCCGGCCATCTCCTTTGCGGTGATCGGGCTGCTGTCCACCCTGGCCACCGCGGCGCTTTACGCGATCGGCCGCGAATGGTGGTCCCCGCTGGAGGCCAACCTGGTCGCGCTGACCGTCACCACAGTGATCAACACCGAGGCCAACCGCCGGTTCACCTTCGCCCGCACCGGCCAGGGTCTGCTGCTGGTGCACACCCTGGCCGCACTGATCTTCCTCGGCTACTACGCCCTCACCTCGCTCGCGCTGCTCGCGCTGTCTGCCCTGGTGCCCACCCCATCACGGGCGCTGGAGGTCGCGGTACTGCTGGCCGCCTCGGTGTTCGGCACCGTTGGCCGGTTCCTGCTGCTACAAGGCTGGGTGTTCGCCACTCGCCCGCACCGAACCCCTGACTGGCACCGAGAGGACGCTCGATGACCGCGACGACGCTCGCCCCGCCGGCACCCGCCGCGCCGGCACCCGCCGCCCGGCGGCGCGACCCGCGCTGGGTGCGTCCGGCCCTATTTGGCCTGCTCGGTGCGACCGCGCTGCTATACCTGTGGGGCCTGGGCGCCTCCGGCTACGCCAACACGTTCTACTCCGCGGCCGTACAGGCTGGCGCGACGAGCTGGAAGGCGTTTCTCTTCGGCTCCTCAGATGGGGCAAACTCGATCATGGTGGACAAGCCGCCGGCGTCGCTGTGGGTGGTAGAGCTCTCGGCTCGGATCTTCGGGGTGAACCCGTGGAGCATCCTCGTGCCGCAAGCGCTAGAAGGTGTCGCCACCGTCGGCGTACTTTACGCTGCAGTGCGTCGCTGGCACGGCCCGACGGCCGGGCTGCTGGCCGGCGCAATGCTCGCGCTCACCCCGGTCGCGGTGCTGATGTTCCGGTTCAACAATCCCGACGCACTGCTCGTCATGCTGCTCACTTTGAGTGCCTATGCGCTGATCAGGGCAATGGAGGCGGGGCGGACCGGCTGGCTGGTCGCCGCTGCGGCATTCGTCGGCCTCGGATTCCTGACCAAGATGATGCAGGCTTTCCTGGTGGTCCCCGGCTTCGCGCTGGCCTACCTGGTGGCTGCGCCAGTAGCACTGCGACGGCGGATCGGGCAGCTGCTGCTGGCCGGCGTGGCGCTGGTGGCCAGCTCGGGCTGGTGGGTGGCGCTCGTGGAGCTGTGGCCGGCGCCGGACCGGCCCTATGTCGGTGGTTCGCAGACCAACAGCATCCTGGAGCTGATTTTCGGCTACAACGGTTTCGGCCGGCTGACCGGCAACGAGATCGGCAGCGTCGGCGGGGGTAAACGGCCAGGCGGCCCCGGTGGAGGTGGCGGCATGTTCGGCGGCGAGGGGGCGAGGGGGCTGTTCGACTGGGCGATGGGCAGCCAGATCTCCTGGCTGCTGCCAGCGGCGCTGCTGTTCCTCCTCACGCTGCTCTGGCTTGGGCGGCGCATGCCCCGCACCGACCGGCTGCGCGCCTCCATGCTGCTGTGGGGCGGCTGGCTGCTGGTCACGGGGACCGTGCTCTCCTACGCCCAAGGCATCATCCACCCCTATTACACAGTGGCGCTGGCCCCGGCGATCGGCGCGCTGGTCGGGATCGGTGCGGTGACCCTGTGGCCACTACGCTCGATGCTCCTGGCGCGGGTAGTGCTCGCGGCCGGATTGGCCGGCACCGCGATGTGGGCCTACATGCTGCTCGACCGCGCACCGAGCTGGCAACCTTGGCTGCGGGTGGTCGTGCTGATCGGCGGCCTGGCGTGCGCGACCGCGCTGGCCGTGCCAGTGCGGTCGCGCAGCAGGACCGGGCTCGTGGTGGCCGCCGTCGCGATAGCGCTCGGGCTGGCTGCACCGGCCGCCTACGCCCTGGACACCGCCGCAACCCCGCACCGCGGGGCGATCCCCTCAGCCGGACCACAGGGCGGCGGCTTCGGGGGCCGCGGTCCGGGTGGTAGACCAGGCGCGTTCCCGGGCCGCGGGTTCCCCGGCCCCGGATTCCCGGCCGGCAGGCTTCCCGCCGACGGTGTCCCGGCTGGCAGTCCCCCAGGCGGCAGACGCGGCGGCTCGGGCGGGATCGGCGGCCTGCTCAACGGCACCACGTCCAACACCGCGCTCAACACGCTGCTGACCCACAACGCCGACCGCTACACCTGGGTAGCAGCCGCAATCGGCTCAAACACCGCAGCCGGCTACCAACTCGCCGCCGGGCACCCGGTCATGCCGATCGGCGGTTTTAACGGCAGCGACCCATCGCCGACGCTGGCCCAGTTCCAGCAATACGTGGCGCACGGCAAGATCCACTACTTCATCGGCGGTGGCGGCTTCCCCGGCCAGAACGGCGGCAGCTCCACCAGCCGGCAAATCGCCACCTGGGTGCAACAGAACTTCACTCCAACCACGGCAGGCGGCACCATGGTCTACGACCTCACAGCGGCGCGCTGAGGACCAAAATCGCTGCCGAGCGGGCGGAACCGACCGCCCCTAGACTCACTGGTATGGACTTCGGCGTCGGATATTTCCCGACACATGACGGCCTGAAGCCGGGCGCACTGGCGCAAATGCTCGAGGAGAGCGGGCAGAACGCGGTGTTCTTCGCCGAGCACACCCACATCCCGGCCAGCCGGAAGAGAGCCCCTGGCCTGAGAGCCCCAAAGGCACCCCACTGCCGAGAAAGTACTGGCACTGCTACGACCTATTCGTGGCGCTGATGGCTGCCGCCGCCGCGACATCGACACTGCGCATCGGTAGCGGCATCTGCCTGGTCGTCGAGCGCGAACCCATCATCACCGCCAAAGAGGTAGCAAGCGTGGACCATCTATCCGGCGGCCGATTCGAGTTCGGCGTCGGCGACGCGATCGGCCAGTTCATCGGCGAATGACGGACGAGGAGGCGCGTCGGCGCGTCGCGAAGGCCCGGGTCGCCCGGCTGGCAACCGCGGACGCCGACGGCCGCCCGCACGTAGTACCGATGGTCTACGCTCTGGCGAGCGGGAAGGATGTCGGCGAGACGCGTTCCGGTGACACGGTTTATAGCGCCGTCGACGCGAAACCCAAGCGCTCGACATCGCTGCGCCGGCTCGCCAACATCGCGGCCAACCCGCGCGTCGCCGTCCTCGTGGATCACTACGAGGACGACTGGCACGCGCTGTGGTGGGTGCGGGCCGACGGTACAGGCCGGGTCCTTGACGCCGACGAGCCCGAGGGCCGCGACGCCATCGCGCTGCTGGTGGCGCGCTATCCGCAGTACCGTGAGCAGCCGCCGCGTGGCCCGGTGGTGGCGATCGACGTCGCGCGCTGGTCAAGCTGGTCGGCAGCCGGCGACTGACCTCTCCGGCCGGGACTATTGCGTTGGTGGAGGACAGCCCTCAAGCAGGCTGAGCTGATACGTCGTCGCCACCATTGAGTATCTCCACCGCGGTCGTGCCCAGTTGTCACGCGAGTGTGTTGCCGAATAACCCTCTGCCGGGCTTCGCCCCATCCTGACGAGTCGTGTACCTACGAGCTCGCTAACGCGATCAGCGAAAGTGGGCAAGCTCTCGCAGGGACCCGTGGTCAGAGTCGCCGACGGCGAGGATGGCTTGTAGCGACTCGTCGGGTTGCAGGGCGTAGTTGACCACCGCGGGCGTCTTGGCGGGGTCAAGGTCCGCCATCAAGAGCGCGTGCTGGGTAGCGAGGACCTGCGGGTCTGCGGCACCAGGGTTGGTCCGCAAGGCTAGGTCCGGTCGTCGGACGCCACACCGCCCGGTGACACCAACCCCAGGACCGAACTGACGGCTAGGGAAATAGCCGCTGAACAAAACCACTGGTCCATAGGTTGGTTCCGTTGCCGCCTTACGGTGGACACGTGGAACCACCAGGGAGAGTTACCTCTGGCCGGCACCGCAAGCCAGGCGAAACCCCAACGGTAGTGGCGGTGAGGGCTGTAGCGGCATTTATCGTCGTGGGGTTGGCAACCGTGGCCGGGGTCGCGTCTTTTCATGGCCCCGCTCAACGTCCCGCCATCGCGCCAGCTTCCCCAGCGCAGGCTGTCCCTGCGAACACGACGGTGGCCGACCCCTCCAGGAGCACCGCTGCCCCGATCGGCCCGCGCGCCGCGGCGTACCTCGACGCGCTGAAACGGGAGAGGGTCCCCGTCGAGGACATCCCAACGATGCTGCTCGTTGCGGACAGCGTGTGCGCCCGGCGAGGCGACACCAACGTGCCAGCGCAAGCGGACCGGCTGATGGCAGCGTTCCCCGGCCGGTGGAGACCGCAGCAGGCCGCCATCATCGTGGACTCCGCGATCAAACACGTATGTGGCTAATAGACACCGCACTACGTGGTGCGGACGTTTATCCGGCGGTGTGATGGAGAGTGCCGTCGAGGACGGTGATGGCGTGCCCGGTGAGGTGGACCCGGTCTCCATGGACGGCGGTGGTCTGGTCGGGCCAGTGATTGGTATCCAGCAAGCAGACCGCCGCAGGGTTACCGGCGAATGGCCAGCTGGTGAACGATGATCCGGATTCGCATGTACCGATGGTGACTCCTATGTGGAGCCTTCAGCAGAACGCACCAGTGACACGACTGGAACACCGTGATTACAGAAAGTGGTCACGATATCGTTTGATAGCACCTTATCTCACTCTAAAGAGTGAGATAAGGTGCGAAGTTGGTCGCTGTCCGCAGCAAATGCGCATCAGGAGGGACAGACGGGCGGTACGCTGCACCACGGGATGAAACCACGGAGGCCAGCCGCCGCAGCTGCCGGCGGCCGGGCGCCGTGAATGCGGAGGCCTGACTTGGAGGATCGCTACGGTCCGGAAGCTCGCTACACCGTCGAATCGGAAGCGATGCTACCGACGGCGAAATGGGAACAAGAGATCGCCCGAAGGCTTGAGCTGAGCCTGAGGTGCCGACGCGATCGTCGACCGGCGGATCCCCGCCTTCTCCCGCGGCGAGCTCCCGCACTTCGCCGCATCAACACCTTCCTCAAGGCGCCCTACGTCCAGGACGTCCGCCGCTGCGGCGAGTACGACGTGGCGGTGCGTGGCGGGAAACCGACCTCGGCGAGCGGATGCACATCATCCCGTGGTTTCACTGCCTGGTGCGCGCCGGTCACCTACCCCGCCCGCCGGCCGGCTGACGGCCCAACACCGATCCCGGAGGAGTCATGCAGGTTCTCGGCGTAGGTCTCGGCGTAGGTCTCGGCGTACTCGCCGTGGTCCTCATCGGGCTCTCGGTCGCCCGCAAGGTGGCAGGCGACAGCACGAATTTCCTGGTGGCGGGCCGTTCGCTGGCGCTGCCGCTGACGGCGGCGGGTCTGATGGGCCAGGCGGTGGACACCAACGCCACTCTCGGCAACACCGATCTCTCGGCCGCCGGTGGGTTCTGGGCCGGCGCGAGCCTGCCGATCGGGCTGGCGATCTGCCTGGTGCTCACCGGCCTGTTCTTCGCCAAGCGGATGAACAGCATGAAGCTGCTCACCATCGGTGACTTCTACCGCCGCCGCTACGGCCGTGGTGTGGAGATGGCCGCCTCAATCATGATGATCTTCAGCTTCTGCCTCTTGCTCGCCGGCAATCTTGTCGCGGGTGGTTTCCTGTTCGAACGTTTCCTGGGCACCAGCTACGTGGTGGGTATCCTGCTCATCGTCGGAGTGGTGCTCCTCTACACCGCCACCGGCGGCATGTACAGCGACGCGTACACCGCGTTCGCCCAGATGGTCATCACCGTGATCGCCACCGGGTCACTGCTGGTGTGGGTGGCGCTGACCTTCGGCATCACCATTCCCGACGGTACGGGACCCCTCGATCTCGGGCAGCTCACCAGTAGCGAACAGGGCGCGATGTTCAACTGGGCCACCCTGCTCGCGTTGGGCATCGGCGATATCGTCGCGATCGACTTCATGCAGCGGATCTTCGCGGCCCGTTCGCCGGAGATTGCGCAACGGGCCTGTTTCGTCGGCGCGTTCGGTGTCCTCGCAGTGGGTGTGCCGTTCTCTCTGGTGGCGCTGTCCTGCAGGGCCATCCTCGGCAACAGTCCCGGGTCGGGGCCGGTGCTGTTCACCCTGCTCAACGACTACGCGCCGGTCGGGCTGACAATCTTGGTGCTCTCCGGGATCGTGGCGGCCTCCTGTTCCACCGCCAATGGCGCCATCCTCGGCACCGCGGCGGTCGCGGCGCGCAACGTCATCGGCGTGCAATTGCAGTCAGACGCGCACGGCAGGGACAGTCTCCTGCGAGCCACCCGGATCACGCTGATCCCGGTGGTAGCCCTTGCCGTGTTCTTCGCGCTGCGGGTGCCCCAGACCGGCATCCTGCTCACGTTGGCCTTCGACGTGATGCTCGCGGCGCTGGCGTTCCCGTTCATCTTCGGCCACTACTGGAGTCGCGCGAGTACTGCTGCCGCAGTGGCGTCTATCACCATCGGATCGATCCTGCGGATCGGGTTCTTCGTGCTCACTCCCACCATCTACGGGGTGCAGAACACCCTGCTTTACCTCCCCAACTCGGTGGTAGGTGCTGGCTTCGACGGGTGGGCCACGGTAGTGGCAGCGCTGGGGTCGCTGGTGGCCTTCGTTACGGCGGCGATGGCCGACCCGCCGGCTGCCAGGGCAGTCCCGTCGAGTCGCGGGCTGCACAGGCGAGGGGGGCCAACCCGGCATGATCGGGAAGAGGTCCCGGATGAAGTTCGAGGCCGACAGCACAGTGGCGGGCCACGCCAAACGGGGCAGCACCCGGCCCGGTATTCGGGCAGCCGTCATCCATGACCTCGGCCGAGCGGACCGCGTATCCGCGACCGCGAGGGCTACTCGATCTTGTCAGTCATCTGGGGCTCGGTCTCGGGACAGGCGGTGAAGGCCTCGCGGCCGACCCTCTCCACCGCCTGTCCCAGCGCGTCCAGGACGGGCTGGGACACGACGTTCTTGGTGATGGGGGGTGTTGAGAAGTAAGCCAGCGCCTGCCGCCCCCGTCTTGGCTCCCAGGTCATAGCCGGATTTCGGCACTTAGACCATGTCGGCGTACTTGTCGGACAGCGCTTGGCGCAGGAACGCCGGGAGGGCTCCCCTCATACCAGAGGGCACGTCATCGGCGGCGGCGGTGACCAGGAGTCAAGTGGCAGCGCGGCCTCTACGCCAGTTGCGGGGGTTGTGGATCACGACGGTGAACAACATCGACTGGCCCAAGCCAGCTGGGTTGAGCGCGGACGAGCAAAAGAAGCAGTACAGCGGGCTGTTGGACGCCGCCCAAAGCCATGGCATCAACGCGGTGTTCGTCCAGATCCGGCCCCAGGCCGACTCGCTCTATCCTGGGGCACCTGAGCCGTGGTCGAAGTGGCTCACTGGGACGTCTGGTCGAGACCCTGGCTATGACGCGCTGGGTTTCTGCTTGGCGCAGGCGCAACGACGGAACCTGGAATTCCACCCAGGTGTCCCGGAAGCACGCCGGTTCGTCGAGCACGCGATCATGGACGTCGTCCATAAATACGACATTGACGGTGTTCATTTCGACGACTATTTCTACCCTTACCCTGTCCCTAATGAGTTCTTCCCCGACCACGAAACGTTCGCCAGGTATGGTGCCGGCTTCTCCGACTTGGGCGACTGGCGGCGATCCAACATCAACTGCTTCGTCCACGAGGTGTCCCAGCAAGTGGCGGCCACCAAACCGTGGGTGCGGTTCGTGTCAGCCCATTCGGGATCTGGCGGAACCGCACGATCGACCCTACCGGTTCTGATACCACCGGCTTTCAGGGTTACGACGGGATCTACGCTGACACCCGACTGTGGGTGCAAAACGGCTGGCTGGACTACATCGCTCCGCAGCTGTATTGGAAGATGGATGATTCCAAGGCCGCCTACACCCACCTACTGCCCTGGTGGGCCAAGGCCGCTGCCGGCACCGGTACCGCTTTGTACATCGGCCAGGCTGCATACCGGCTGAACCCCACAGCGGCTGACCCCGTCTGGCGGGATCCAACCGAGCTACTGACCCACATGGGCTATAACCGCTCCTATCCGCAGGGGAGCGGCGATATCTGGTTCGACACCACCCACTTCCTTACCAGCTCGCCGAATCTGTCCGAAGCGCGGGCCGCCAACCTCTACCGCCGACCGGCCCTGGTCCCCGCCTCGGCGCGGATCCCCGGCTTCGCGCCACCCCCGCCCTGCCACATTCACGCGGATGCATCCACTGGAAAGTGTCACTCTCTCGGGCTCGCGCCGCGGGTGAGATGAGGCCTACCGTCCCAGCAGCAGCGCGTCGTACTCCTTTGGCAGCTGGTCGGTGATGTCGCGGAGTTCCTCATCGGGGATCACCTCGCGCAACGTCGTGAACACCGCACGGATGTGCGCGACCGCCTGCTCGAGATCGACTCCCTCCCGCTCGGCGATCCGCATGACGAAGCGGTCCAGTGGGATCTTCCGCGCCACGCCGTTGCTCTCGGCAAGGCCGCGTTTGAGTGGATCGTGCAACTCTACGGGCAACCACATCATGAGGTCCCTGACCTCGCCGCCCGCGATGCGCTCGGCCAGCGTCTGCAACACCGCTTCGGTGGCCCGCCGGGCGCCATCCGGGTCGAGCCCGGCGCGGTCGGCGACCCGCGACAGGAACTGCGCGGCCGGCACTGCCTCGATGTCCGGGCCTCGGGGCAGCAGGGGCGTGAAGTCCTCCGGCAGTTGGGCCACGATGTTGTCATACTCCTCGGGGACCGCCTGGCTCAATGCGGTGAAGATGGCGACGGCATAACGCTGTGCGGTGGACAGGTCAACCTGTGCGCGCTCGCCGACCCGGCGCACGAACTCGTCGACATCGAAGCGCTGCGCTCCCCACGAGCCTGTGTGCAGCCAGGGGCCTAACTCGACGGGCAGTAGTCCAGCGACTTGACGTGCCTCCTCGCGGGTCAGGTGCTCGGCGAGGGTCTGCAACGTCGCGCGGATCGCCCGCTCGGTTCCCGCTCGGTCGGTCCGCGCCAGCCGTGCCACGGTGGTCACGAAGGTTTCGTAGTCCATGGTGGTGGCCTCGATGCTGGGAGGGCTGGCGTGCGGGGACGGTACGCGCGCCGCACCCTGCTTGATTCGACCTGCCATGACGAATTTCCGCCCCCGCACTCATCGGGTTCATGAGAAGCAGAGATCGACAGTGCCAAGCCCGGTGCGGAGGCCGACGGCCGGACGCTCCGATCATTTCAGCTGTTGGTTGATGTCTATCTCGACGTTGTGCCGCAGCGCCTGGGAGATGGGACAAGATAACGCGGCGACGTCGACGATGCAGTCGAACTCGTCCGGGTCGATGCCCGGCACGATGGCCGACACCCTCAGCGAAATGCGGGCGATCCGCTGGTCACCGCCGGCCGCCTCGCCGAGCTCGCAGATAGCTTCGACTTGCACATGCAGAGGAGGATGAGACGCGGCCGTGAGCGCGGAGCTCACGGCCATCGCGAAGCTCGCGCTGTGCGCGCCAGCGAGAAGCTCCTCCGGGCTGTTCTCCTCAGAAGAGGTCTTCCGGCGGTCGGACAGCAACAGATGGTGGGCCGGGACGCGTGGCCATAACACGACGGCCAACGGCCGCTTCGGAGCCCACCAGCGGACCGCCGCGGCCGCGGCCGTCGAGCTGATCCACACGGTCGTGGCCGTACAAGTAAGGCTCGCCATCGGACGCTTAGCCGGGCATCGGCTGGCGGGCCTTGGCGAACTGCTCGACGATCGCAGCGCAAAACGCCGGCAGGTCGGCGGGTGAGCGGCTGGTGGTCAGCTGCCTGTCGATGACCACCTCCTGGTCGAACACCTCGGCTCCGGCACGTCGCAAGTCGGTCCACAGGCTCGGCCAGGATGTGAGCTGGCGTCCCCCCACCATGTCGGCCTCAAGTAGCGTCCACGGACCGTGACAGATCGCAGCGACTGGCTTGCCGCTCGCCATGAATGCCTTGACGAAGGCGACCGCGTCGCGGTTGATGCGCAACGTGTCGGGATTCACGGCCCCGCCTGGAAGCAGCAACGCATCATAGTCATCCACCAACGCGTCGGAGACCAGCCGATCAACCGCAAGGGTGGCCGCGGGGACCATGTCGGACTGCCGGGCCTCGATCTCGCCGAGATGGATCGAGAGCAAATCGGAGTCTGCGCCGGCACCGTAAAGCGCACCACGCGGCTGTTCCAGTTCGACCCGCTCGACCCCGTCGGCTGCCAGGATCGCGACCTTCTTGCCTTGGAGATCCTTCGCCATCTGATTCCCTCCCGTCATTGTCGATGATCATGCGATAGCTCCGCGGAACCATCGGAGCCTGCATCCCAGCCTGTTCGGAACGCGGGCACAGCGCGAGGATCTACCAGGCCGAAGGTTGGCCGCAGACTTGACCCGGCAGGGCAACACGGCCTCAAGTTCCCAGCAGGTTGACTGCGGCGCGGCCGGAACGGCGACGACAACCCGGGCAAGCTTAAGCCTGCGCAGGGCCTCGATGGCTGCGCTCGCGCCCGTGGCCAGACCGTCGACCAAGACGACGGTGGGACATGGAGCGCGGCGGTGACGTAGGCCACTGTCACACCGGCCACGGCGGCGGTGGTGATCGTCGCCTGGTGCCGCGCTGGCGCGGGCAGTTCAGCCGGAGTCACCATCAATGGCCTCCGAGCTGCCTGGGCTTGGCAGGCCGAGTGCTGGCGGGAATTTGCCACCGACGGGCCGATGAATCCGGCCAATGCTGCCCAGAAAGCTGGCCTGAGGACGAGACGGTCTTAGGAGGGCGAAGTGATCGAAGTCAGTCAATTGGTGGCGACCAGCCCCGACCGGGTCTTCGAGGTCCTAGCGGATGGCTGGCTGTATCCCCTATGGGTGGTAGGGGCCTCGCATATGCGAGATGTGGATCCCGGGTGGCCTGCAGAGGGAACGAGGATCCACCACAGCGTGGGCCCGTGGCCGCTGGTTGTCCAGGATGCGACGAGAGTCATCGCTGTGGAACCAGGTCGAATGCTTGAGCTCTACGCACGAGTGTGGCCCACCGGAGCCGCCCGGGTACGACTCACCCTTACTCCGGAGGGTGACAATCAAACCCACGTGACGATGGAAGAGGTATTCGATCGAGGTCCGGCCGCGCGGATACCCACCCCAATTCAGGCTGCCCTGATGCGTCCCCGCAACCTCGAATCGCTGCGTCGGCTCGCCGATATCGCCGAGCACCGCGATGTGGTGTGCAAACCTCGCGTCGACGCTTAACGCGGACGCCTTCACGGGTTCGGTGAACGATATGACTCACTTCGCGGGGTAGGAGGATGGGATGAGGCGCCTGCGTTCATTTGCCGTGCTGCTGGCCCTCATGGTGATCGCATTGTTACCGCTGGCGTGCACATCGCATGAGGCTACCGCCCCTTCCGGAGCGGGCGGTACGCAGCGTGGATCCGCCGGCGCTGTCCCGGTGGGGTTGGAACGGTTCTACGGTCAGGCCCTGTCCTGGGGCGCCTGCTCAGCCTTCGCCACCACGCCCGAGGACAAAAAGGCCTACGCCGGCCCTGGTCTGCAGTGCGCGTACGTTGAGGTGCCGCTGGATTACGCCAGACCGAACGATCGGACAATCAAGGTCGGACTGCTACGCCGACCCGCGTCTGACCCCGCGCAGCGTATTGGCTCCTTGGTGATGAATCCGGGTGGCCCCGGCGCGTCTGGGATGAGCGCAGCGGCCAACCTCGTCGATCGGATCAAGGACAATGAGCTGGGACAGCGGTTCGACCTGGTGGGTTTCGACCCCCGCGGCGTCAGCTCCACCCAACCGCAGGTGCACTGCCTGACCCCTCCGGAACGGGACGCTGAGCGCCTAATGAATCTCGGCGTCGACACCTCGCCGGCCGGGGTAGCCCGAACGGAAAGCCAGGAACGCACCGACGATGCCGAGTGCGCCAGCCGTACCGGTATCGACGTACTCGCCCACGTCGGCACCCGCGAGGTGGCCCGCGACCTGGATGTCATCCGGTCGGCCCTTGGTGACGACAAGTTGAGCTATCTTGGCTACTCCTACGGCACCCGCATTGGCACCACCTACGCCGAAGACTTCCCCCGCACCGTTCGCGCGATGATTCTCGATGGTGCCGTCGACCCAGCACAGGACCCGGTCGCCGAGCACATCGACCAGGGCCGGGGTTTCCAACAAGCGTTCGATATGTTTTCCGCGTGGTGTGCCGGCCGGGCTGACTGCGCCCTCGGCAAGGACACGGGCCAGTCCGTAAATGCCTTCCACACGCTCGTCCTCCCGCTGATCACTCACCCGGCGACAGTGTCAGATGGACGCAACCTGTCTTACACGGATGCCACCACCGGCACCATCCAGGCGCTGTACCTGCCCGCGCTATGGATACCGCTGAACCGCGGCCTACAGGAACTCGCTCAGAGTCACGGGGACATCCTCATCCGCCTGGCTGACGTGTACTACGGGCGCTCGCCGGATGGCACGTATTCCACACAGACAGATGTCTTGCAGGCCGTCACCTGCGTCGATGATCCGCCCATCACCGACCGGAACGTGGCACGCAAAGCTGATGCACAATTCCGGGCTGTCGCCCCATTCCTCGACGACGGGCAACCGCCTTCCCCGGCCCTTGACAACTGCGCGTTTTGGCCTGTGCCGCCCACCAGTCGGCCCCATCAACCGCAGACTCCGGGGCTGTCAACAGTGATGGTGATCTCCACGACCCATGATCCCGCGACGCCCTATCAGGCCGGGGTCAACCTCGCACACGAACTCAACGGACGTCTCCTGACCTTTGACGGTACTCAACACACCGCCTTCTTGCATGGCATTGACTGCGTTGACCGTGCCGGGATCACCTACCTCACCACTCTGCAACCGCCACCTGAAGGATCCCGTTGTCAAGCAGCGCCTTAGAGCGTCGGCGCGGTTGAGCCTGTTCCAGCGATCCCGCGGGCTGTGCCGGCACGGTCGTGCGGCGTCGATCAACAACGGTGTGAACCGCGAAAGCCGCTAGCGCTTGCTGGGGTCGCTGGTGGGCTGACTGGTGGTTTGTTCGAGCTGGGTAATGCGCTGGTGGGCGGCGGCGAGTTGGTGCTCGAGGCTGACGATGCGGGTGGCGGCGGTCAGGGGCATGTTTTGGTCGAGTAGTTCGCGGACCCGGGTGGCCAGAGTGAGTTCGGCGCGGCTGTAGCGGCGTTGTCCACCGGCGGAGCGGTCCGGAGTGAGGAGTCCGGCGGCGTCGAGGCTGCGCAGGAAGGCGGGTTGCACGCCGAGCAGGTCGGCAGCGAGGCCGATGGTGTAGGCCGGGTAGTCGGCGTCGTCGAGCTTGTCGGTGGTACTGCCCTGGGGTCGTGTCACCTGATCTCCGTGGCGCGAATGGGGTCCTGACAGCTGCGGCATAAGAGCGACTGCCAGGGCCCCAGCGGTTTGGTGCCACTCGAAGGAAAAATATCTCACTTCTTATCCAGGGGATCCTAGACTGCGCAGCACATGTTGTCTACCCCACGTCTACCGAGTTCATCCCGCGATGGGTGCCGACGACCGCAGCGCACGGTGCACACCGATACCAGGCGAAGGCGGCCCCGGGGTGCGAGCGAGTAGCAAACTGCGGACCAGGCCCCGGCTGCGAGCACGGTAGGCGCCCGCCCGCGGAGCATCGCTTTGACCACTCGACCCGCAAACCGGTGCAGCGCCATGGGCGCCCCACCCGTTGTGTCAGATGGCTAGCGCGTTCCCTTAGTCATCGGCGCAGACGGAGCTGGCTCTTACAAGAACTATCTATGGCGAGGAGCAACTTTACGCTCGTGTCCGTTGGTAGTAACATCGGCTTGCCGCGACAGCGGCGCGTACCTCGATCGCATCATGCCGACGACCTGGAAGGAGAGATCCACGATGCTGATGCGTACCGACCCGTTCCGGGAACTTGATCGCCTGGCTCAACAGCTGGTCGGCGCCAACGGCACCAGCGCACGCCCCGCGGTGATGCCCATGGACGCCTACCGTCACGAAGAGCAGTTCGTCGTGCACTTCGACCTGCCCGGAGTGGATCCCGCCTCGATCGACCTCGACGTCGAACGCAACGTGCTCACCGTCAAGGCCGAGCGCACCCCGACCTACGGTGAGGATGTCGAGCTGCAGGTCGCCGAGCGGCCCCGCGGAGTGTTCTCCCGGCAGCTGTTCCTGGGCGACACCCTCGACGCCGACCACATCGAGGCCGGCTACGACGCCGGGGTGCTGACCCTGCACATCCCTATCGCCGAGAAGGCCAAGCCCCGCAAGATCGAGATCACCGGAGGCAACACACCAAAGAAGATCAACGCCTGATCCTGGACCCGCCAGCCTGACAGCCGCCGGACCAGTCATCCTGCCGCAGCGGGGTGCTATGCACGGTGCGCAGCACCCCGCTGCCGGTAGCTAACTAACTGGGCACCACAGACGACAGCAGATCCGCAAACCGGCGGCGAGGGCCGGACTGGCGCCGCGCGAGCTGGCGTATCCATCGCGCGGCGTCGGCGGAGAATCCGGCCGCGATCCACTTCGCGGCCAGCACCAACGGCGATTGGCCCCCCGATCGGGGCCGCCCCCGTGCGACGACGGTAGTCAGAGGAAAGTTCTTGTAGTTAACAGGGACGATACCGGTCACCGGGTGCGTTCGCCGTACCTGCGGGAGACAATCGACCGACAGCGCGACCCTGAGCCGAGTACCACAAGAGCACTTCATGACACCCTCCTCCCGCCCACCGGACCCCCGTGGCGCGCACCAGCGAGCCGCAGACCTGTACGCAGTCCTGGGCGTCTCACCGGACGCCGAGATCGGCGAGCTGACCAGCGCCTACCGGCGGCGGCTACGCCAGCTCCACCCCGACACTCGCCGACAGCACCGCGCCGACGAACAGCCTGACCAACTCGCCTCGCCCAGCCTCGCAGAGGTGCTCCACGCCTACGCCGTGCTCCGGGACCCCACCCGCCGTGCCCGCTACGACCATGCCCGAACCGCCGAGGCGCGCACCGATCCGGCCAGCTGCGGGGCGTCGAGCTCGGGCGCGGTCCCAATCCCAGTCCGCCACCGGCGAAGCAGCGCCGCGAACTCCCCGCAGCCATGGATCCGGGTCGGACCGGTACGCCGCCATCTCCTCCCCGACTGACCTTGCGATTCACCGACCAGCTCCGTCGCGAATACCAGCGATGGCCCCGCCCGAACGAGCCGGCCAGACATCGGCGGCACCGGGCTGCGCAGGAAGGCCGGCTGCCCGTGATGAAGGTCAGCTCCAGGCGAATCGGCCCACCGACGTGCGGTTGCTCACCGGCGTCGCAGCGCCTCGTAGAGTGGCGGGGCACCTATCGTCGCAGGTGTCATGAGGCGGAGGGAATGGAGTGTTGGTTGAGTAGTTGCCGGGCTGCGGTGGTGACGCCTTCGGCGTCGATTCCGGCGGCATGCAGCAATTCGGCGGGTTTGCCGGAGCTGGGCATGGCACCGACGGCGAGCGTGCGGATCGGTGGACGCCGGGGGTGCGTGGCCAAAGCGCTGAGGACGGCCTCGCCGAGGCCCCCTTCGGGCCAGTGATCTTCGACGGTGATGATGCCACTGGTGTGGTCTGCCGCGGCGGTGAGGGTGGCTTCGTCGATGGGTTTGATCGAGTAGCAGTCGATTACTCGTGCTCGAACGCCGTCGGTGGCTAGGGCGTCAGCGGCCTTGTCCGCTTCGGTGACGGTGATTCCGCAGGCGACAATGGTCAGGTGATCGTGGTCAGTGGCCCGCAGCACACGGCTGCCGCCGATGCGCACGGCTTCGTCGGCGGGGGTGCGCACCGGAGTAGTGCCGCGCAGGGTGCGTAGGTAGGAGATGCCGGGACGATCGGCCATCTCGGCGACCAGCCGGGCGGTCTGGTTGGCGTCGGAGGGGTGCAGCACGGTGCTCCCGTGCACCGCCCGCAGCGCCGCCATGTCCTCCAACGCCATCTGGGAAGGGCCGTCCTCGCCGATGGATACGCCGGCATGCGAGCCGCACAGGCGCAGGTTTGCTCGCGACACCGCGGCCATCCGGATGAAGTCATAAGCGCGGGAGAGGAACGCACCGAAAGTGGAAGCGAAAGCGACCCAACCGCGGGCCTGCATGCCCACCGCCGCAGCGACCATCTGTTGCTCAGCGATGAACATCTCGAAGTACCGATCGGGATGCGCCTGAGCAAACAGTTCGGCCGCTGTGGAGTTGGAGACCTCGCCGTCGAGAGCCACGACGTCCCCGCGCTGTCCGCCGAGCGCGGCCAGTGCCTGCCCGTAGGCCTGGCGGGTGGCGACCTGCTCGCCGAGTTCCCATGTGGGCAGTTCGGTGCCGGCGGTGGGGAAGCGGTGCGCTTCCCCAGGCCCCTGCGGCGTGGCCACCCGCACGGTCAGATCACGCTCGCCGCCGAGCTCGCTGATCGCCGCCTGGGGATCCTCCAATGGCTTACCGTGCTTGCCCGTCTGGTCCTCAACAGCCTTCACACCGCGCCCCTTCTTCGTGCGGGCGAGTACGACAGTGGGACGTCCCGTGGTCGCGGTGGCCTCGGCGAAGGCCGCGTTGATGGCATCCAAGTCGTGACCGTCGACAACGATCGGATGCCAGCCAAAGGCGCGGGTCCGCGCTGCGTAGCCCTCAAGGTCCCAGCCAAGCATGGTCTCCCGGGTCTGGCCGAGCCGGTTGACATCGACGATCGCGGTGAGGTTGTCCAGCTCCGCCCACGCCGCGTATTGAAAGGCCTCCCACATGGAGCCCTCGGCCAACTCGGAGTCTCCGCAGAGCACCCACACCCGGTAGGGCAACCGATCCAGCCTCTTGCCGGTCAGAGCCAGACCCACCCCCACCGGCAAGCCCTGTCCCAACGAGCCGGTGGCCACATCGGTCGGCGGGATCCGCGGGGTGGGATGACCCTCAAGCCGGCTACTGAGCGTACGGTAGGAGAGCAACTCCTCATCGGTGATCGCACCGACAGCTTTGAGCATCGCATAGTACAGCGGTGACGCATGCCCCTTTGAGAAGATCAGATGATCGTTACGAGGATCTTCTGGCACCCGGAAGTCCAGGGTCAGGTAACCGTCGATCAGCACCGCGATCAGGTCTGCGGCCGACATCGACGACGTCGGGTGGCCCGAACCGGCCGCAGCGCTGGCACGTACCGAGTCCACTCGCAGCTGCTGCGCTAGCTCCCGATGGAAGTCGCTATCCGGCATATCAACTCCTGACCCCGAGAACGCGATGCTACCATCCGCACCGGCCACCGCGCCGAATGTGTTCCATAGTGTGGGTACCCCCAGCAATCGCGCAGAAACGGCCCGACCCGCCGGGGTTCAAGAAACGTCTAGCTGGTTGATCTTGCTGGGTGGGTCTGTCACCACCAGGGACATCTCCATGACTGCCGTTGCAGAACTGCGGCGACGAGGTGTTGTCTGCGTCGCCACGGTCTGGCAGGTCGACTTTTCTCCCGATATCCCTGCCGCGCGGCCGGGTTACCCAGCTATGGTCGTGCGTTAGTGTCCTGGTCTGGATTCGGTGGCTCGATGTCGGAGGTGGCGATGGGGCAGTTTTTGCCGGCGTCACCTGTGGAACCGGTGGCCACCGTTGACAGAGTGCCGGGATCCCTCGGCGCCCCCTCAGCGGCCTGCTGGAAACGCTGGCCGGCGTTCACAATGTGACAACGGTTCTCGGTGAGGTCGTCATGGTTCGAATCTTGCTCGTGCTTTCAGGTAGCGATCATTGGACGCTCAACGATGGCACCCGCCATCCGACCGGTTACTGGGCTGAGGAGTTCGTGGTGCCGCACCGCACCTTCCGCAGGCAGGGTGTCGAGGTACACGTCGCCACGCCGGGCGGGGTGCGACCCACCGTCGACCAGGTGAGTCTGGACCCGCAGAGGGTAGGCGGCAAGCGCAAGGCCGCCGATCTTCGCAGCTACATCGACTCCATCGAGGCCGAGCTGGCGCAGCCGATGGCGGTGGAACATGCAGCCGGGCGCGCCGGCACATACGACGCCATCTACATTCCGGGCGGCCACGGGCCCATGGAGGATCTTTCCCGGTGCGCACCGCTCGGCGAGGTCATCACAGAGTTACACGACGCCGGCCGTGTGGTGACCGCAGTCTGCCACGGCCCAGCTGGGTTGCTCCCGGCCAACCGGCAGGACGGCAGCTGGCTGTTCCAGGGCCGGCGAATGACGGCATTCACCGACGAAGAGGAGCGCTTAGCAGGCCTGGCGCCCCGCGCCCCGTGGCTGCTAGAGAGCCGGCTGCGAGAACGTGGAGCCGTCTTCCAAGCTGGTCCACCCTGGCAGTCGCACGTCGTGGTGGACGGCAACCTCATCACCGGCCAGAATCCAGCGTCCTCGCAGGCCGCCACCGACCGCACACTGGGCGAGCTGGAGGTACGAGCGTGACTGCGTCAGGCACGGTCCGTGAGTTTTCGCCGCTTACTGCAATCAGGACTCCATAAATAACGGGCGGACCGTCGACGGCTACACGGTGACCTACGTCGTCGACGCCCCGACGAAGGTGCGTAAGAAGAAGGCGAACGCCACCATCGACGGCGCGCGGACCGATGATCGAGTCACTGTGCGCTAACTGCTCACCGTCGAGGAAGCCGCCAAGCGTCTTGGCGTCGGCCGGACGCTGATGTACTCGTTGGTGAAGGGACTGTTGCATAGGGAAGACGTCGTCGGCATGCTCAAGATCATGCGCCGCATCTGCCGTGTTCGTCCGGTTCCCCGCCGCGATCGGCGTTCGCTGGCTTCCCGGTTCCCGCCGGAAGGTACTCGGCGAGGCGAAGGGCGCCGTGTATAAGGAGGAATCCTGCGTGTATCAAGTCGGGCGTGAATGCCTCTATATCAGTAAGCGAGCCGGCGAGCGGCTCCCGGTCGAGCATCACAGGAGCGATCATGCATCGGCTCACGGGGGCGCTGGCGTTCTTCGACATCGGCAACACGCTTGCGTCGGTCACGATCTCGTCGAGCGGTGACCGGGTCGAAAAACTCACGGTGTACCCGTACGTGCCCGGGGTGCTCGGTGAGCTCCGTGACCGCGGCGCTCGGCTGGGGGTCATCTCGAATCGCGGTCCGTTACCCGCCGAAGACGTGAACCAAGCGCTCGAGGCTGCCGGCCTCTGGAACTTCTTCGAGCCCGAGCTGGTGATCTACGGTCCGAAGGACTCACCGCGCATCTTTGAGCAGGCGGCAGCGCACGCGGGCGTCCCAGACCACCTCCTGTTCGTCGGCGAGGACCCGGGTGAGCGGGCGCAGGCGTTGCTAGCGGGTTTCTTGGTGGCGCCGCACCCACAGCTGGCCTTGCCGGTGTTGGAGCAGCACGCCCCCCTCCGTTATGTCCGCATCACGATGTCCGCATCACGGTTCCCCGGGTCCATGCCGGCGAGGACTGGCGGGCCGAGCTCCGGAACCTGCCGCTGCTGCCCTTGCACATCACGGGCGAGGCCGGCGCGACGATCTACGCGATCGCGAGGCGGCGGCGCGGCTTGACGACCTCGGGTTTTGGGTGGACCGCCTCGGCACCGAGGACGAGCCGCTCACGACCGACCTGTACCTGCTGCGCGACGACCGCCAGCTCAACAGCGGCTTCCTCACCTTCGACGGAAACTCCACGGACTTCTTCGAGGCGGGACCCGCCTCACGGAGCGTCCTCGCTTCTACCAAGGAGGGCCTTTTCGTCGCCGTTCCGGCCGGCAGCTCGGTCGAGAATTACCACTTCAGCGGTGCGCAGCACGGGCACAACCTCAAGCTCGTGCCGTCTGCCGCGTTGATCGAGAAGTTCGACGACCGCGCGGGTCTCGCGGAGGCGCGGTTGGCCGCGGTGGCCATCACCCCCGCGGAGAAGGAGATTCTGGATTCGAGGATCCAGCCCCCGCACCTCACCGGTCATGTCGAACGGTACGCAGGAGGCCAACCGGCTGGTACCGACGGTGTCGTGATCAAGAGCCGGCACATTCATCACGCGGACAATGCCGTGGCCGTCACGACCCTGGTCGCTGATCTGGAACGGATCGGAGCGGGGCGTTTCACCGTCCACCGGCACCGGTTCACGCACGAGGGCAGGCCGTTGGAGAACGTTGAGGCCGAGCTGCCCGGCAACGGGCTCGACGGTGCGGAACGCCGCAGCGACCACTACAGCTTCCAGCTGCAGGGCTACACGGCCTGCCTGGCGTCAGAGGACCTGTTCGCCGGTCCGGGAAGCGCCGCGCGGAGATGAACCCGAAGTACCACTTGCCCACGGATGCGGTGATCAACGCTGGGTATGCGGCGGACATCGCCCGCCTGGTCACCACCGCGGCCTGGGTTGCCGCCACGCAATAAGAGTTTCGAACTATCGTCGCAAAAAGCCGAGCGGAAGGCGAGTTTGGATGCCTACATCATTGCAAAAGTTTCACTATCATGTCGGGGACGACGCGGGATTAGGTCCCGATGAGACAGCACGTTCTCCGGAGTCGTTCCGCGGCCGGGCACCCGCCGGGATGGAAGAGGACGCGCCTGCCCGGTCCTTCAATAGCAACGAGGCAGCGGCCAGATACTATCTCGACCAACTCCTCCAACGCGACGACCGCCCCGCACTGCGGGCGATGGTCGAGCCTGAACGGCCGGAGCGCGTGCCTGGCCTGGTCGTCCAGAGCGAACAGGACCTGCGTGCGGTGGGAACCCACCAATTACGTTTTGCCCAGACCTATCAGGACATCCCGATCTTCGGGGCCAGTGCGGTGGTCGAGCTCACCCGCACACGGGACCTCGTGAGCGTGAGCGCACAACTCGACGAGGTCTCCGGTGTCGATCCCGTCGAGTCCCTCAGCCGCGCCGAGGCGCTGGAGCGGGTGGCGCAGTACACCGGTGTGGCCATTCCCCCCGAGGCCAGCGTGAGCGGAAGGCTGAACTTCTACAAGGACGCGGACTCGGGGTCCTGGCACCTGGCGTGGTTCTTCGCCGAGCTACCCGCCGAGCCGCCCGACACCGGCGAAGATACCCGTGCCGACGCGCTCCTCGGCCACGGCCTCGGGCCGCGGCCGATCCCGCCCAGCTTCAACTACCTCGTCGACGCCCACGACGGCGAGATCCTCTTCTTCTACAGCTCTTCTACAGCGCCGTCCCCACCGCGCTCCCGACCCCGACCCAGTGCAAGGGGCTCGACGAGAACGAGAACGGTCAAACGTTCTTCGGGCAGCTGGTCGCATCCACCGGCACTACCTGCCAGCTGAGCGACCCACTCCGAGCGGTCCACACCTTTGATCTCCAGTTCGCGGACATCGACAGCAATCCTCCCGTACCGGATCATCCTGTTCAGGCGTCCAGCAGCGACTACGGCACCACGAACCGCGCCGCCGTCTCCGCCCACCTCAACGCGTCACGTGTGCAGGATTTCTACAAGTTGGTCCTGCAACGAGACGGCATCGACGACAAGGGCATGGACCTCGTCTCGTTGGTCAATGTCACGGCCGCGAGCATGCAGGCTCCTCCCAGCCTGCTCAACGCCTTCTGGTTTGACCGCAAGATGTGGTATGGCCAGATCATGCGGGGCGGCCGGCTCGTCAGCCTTTCTCGCTACCTGGACGTCATCGGGCACGAACTTACCCACGGGGTGGTCGAGTCCACGTCGAAGCTGGTGTACGCGACCCAGTCCGGCGCGCTGAACGAATCCTTCGCGGACATCGCCGGGGTCATCATCAACAACTGGTACACGGCACCGGACCCGAAGGACGTCGGGACCTGGAACTGGGAGATCGGCAAAGGCCTCCGAGACGACGGGCGCCCGCTCCGGAACTTCGAGGACCCGTCGCGTACGGGACACCCCAAGCACATGGACAATTTCCGGCACCTAAGGCCCGGCGAGCGCCCAAGCCGCGCCAATGATCAGGGCTGGGTTCACTTCAACAGCAACATTCACAACAAGGCTACCCACAACCTGCTCACTATGACGAAAGGCGAAACTCGGGTGTTCAGCGTCCAGGACGTGGCGGTGCTGACGTACCTGGGCATGGCACGTCTCGCTCCCCTCGCCACCTTCTCCGAGGCGCTCCAAGCGGTCGTGGACGTCGCACAAACCTACTTCGGCGGCAATGTGGACAAGACAAAATCGAGGCGATCCGCGAGGCCTACAAGCTCGTCGGCATCACCTGAGCTATCGTCACTGGCGGGACAGGGTGAGGCAGGCGATCCGGGCACCCGCTTCGCCTGCCTGGCCCGGGGCCGTTGCGGTGGTCATCGCCTCGTGTACCACGATCGATCCGGGTGTCCGGTCGGTGAAGGTGAAGGGCACGGTGGTGCTGGAGGTGCCGGAGCCGTCCGCGTTGGTGCGCATGTCTAGCCAGATCTCGTTGCGCGGGTTGGCGTACTCGGGATTGGTCGATGGCGCTTGGGGCGTCGCGGCGGGGTCAACGCGATTTTGGTAGTGCGGCCCTGCGTCTTCGCCGGTGGCGCCACAGGCGTTGGTGTGCGCGTGAACGGCATAGCCCCGGTTGGGTAGCAGCCCGGCGACTACCAACGTCGCCACGGTGCTGGAGTGGTCGGAGCCCGCCGGCGTCAGGTTGGCCAGGATGGCTGCGTCGACTGGCGCTAGGGCCGGGTTGTAGGTGACGGCCTTGGCGGCCGGGTTCGGCGGGCTGAGAACGCCACTGCCGGACAAGGCCGGGGGATTCAGGAGTTCGTGGCTGGCGGGTGTCGCCGCAGGGGTCTGGGGTCCCTGGTGGGCGCATGCTATCGGCGCAAGAGCCATGGCGGTTGCCGCGACGGCGAGGGTGAGCCGGCGGCATATCCGTCGACGAGCAGTCACCGACTGCTCACATAGCCTCACTTTTGAGCACGCCCTGTGATATTTTTCACTCGAAGATAGTGGCCCCATATGTGTATAGTGCTCCATTGATCTTCACTTGGCTAGCGATCTACTCCTGCTAGCCCTGCTCGTTGGATAAGTTTTCATAACGAGCATGAAGTTCTACGCGTAGCACAACGCCAATTCCCGGCGGTTGGCTGATGCGGCGCCCGGCAAGGAACTACTCGACGCCAGCGGCATCTAAACGGCCAGGTGACCTGGGCGGTGACTGAACCATCGGAGCTGCCAACCTCGTCAGCTACGAGCCCGAGCTTACCGGTTCATGCCCCGCCACCCGCAGGTCATGCTCTGCCTGTATGGCCTCGACCGGTCCGCGGCGACCTGCTCATCGACATCATGAGGATCCACCCCAAGGTGCTCATAGGTTCTACCGTGCTGGAGAACCTGTACTACATCGAACCTGATGAGTTGGCTGCAATCCATCGATGACGCACGGCGCTGTATCTGGCACGGATTTGGCACGGCGGGTGGCTGGTGGGCTCGACCTGTGCTACCTCCGTTCCCTCATACCCGGCCGGCCTCTGCACTGCGTCGAGGGTGTCAAGGATGGCGCTGGCGCCATCGCGGAAGCTCGCGGAAGCGACGTCGTAGGCGCTGTTGTTACCGGCGAGGCGGCGTAGGACGATCCCGGGGACTGTTGAGGGGACAAAGATCCCCGACGGGCATCCTCTGCGGCTGAACGCTGATGGTTAGGCCAGGCCGTCGGCTTGGGTCGTGCTGCTAGGGGGTAAGGTAGGGGTGTTGCCGGGGTTTTTTCGTGCACGCCATTCGGACGTGGCATCTGCGGTGGCCGTTGGGGACGATACCCACGGATCGGCTGGTGCCTGTCGTGTTGTCCGCCTCGTCGTCTTCGTCTGATCCTGCGTGGTTGACGGAGTTGCAGGCGTTGCTGTTAAGCACCGACACGCTGCGCGGTTTCCTTGATCGTCTGGCCCAGCTCACGGTGCGAGCGTTGCCCGAGGGCAGCTCGTGTGGCGTCACGGTCCGTCAGGACTCCCTACCGGTGACCCTGGCCGCCAGTGATGACTGGACGCTGGGGGTTGATCAGCTGCAGTACGACCTGGGGGAAGGGCCTTGTGTGGACACCCTGACCACCGGGAAGGTCAATTACGTCGCGGACACCACCACCGAGTTGCGGTGGGCAGGGTTCTGCCGGGCTGCGCATGCGCGGGGTGTTCGCTCGTGTCTGGGGTTGCCGCTGAGCAGTCCTACCGGGCTGATGGGGTGTTACAACTTCTACTCGACGTGGCCTGGTGGGTATAGGGAGGAGAGCCGGACACAGCTGGAGGTGTTCGCTGGTAACGCCGCCGGCGCGGTGGCCGTCGCGGTAAGGATGGCCGATCAGGCGCTGCTGTCGCAGGATCTGCACCAGGCATTAACCTCGCGTGCGGTCATCGACCAGGCTATCGGGATCATGATGGCCCAACAGCGCTGCGACGCCGGCACCGCGTACGCGATACTTCGGCGGGCCTCACAAAACCGCAACATCAAGCTCCGCGAGCTGGCGGCCGAGATTGTTACGGCTGTCGGCGGCAGGTCACCAGAGCCGGGCGCCTTCCAGCCCCGCGACTGACCAGATCGTGGCTCATCGTTTCGAGGCGACGCCGGGTCAGGTCGAGCATTGCACGATGGCCTCGGCCACCGTGGCAGCGCGACGCACTAGTCGGTTCACCCCGGTGACCTCTAGGGCGCGTAGCACCCCGTGGTGGTGTGTCACCAGTCGCAGGGTCACCCCTTGGTCGCGGGCCTGGGCGGTGATGTGGAGTAGGAGGCTGATCCCACAGGCACCAAGGAATGACACCCCGGTGCAGTCCAGCACCACCCCGGGATGGGTGCCGAGCACGTAGGTGTGCAGGCCTTCCCGCAGTCGCCCGACGGTGGCCAGGTCGACCTCACCGACGACTCGCAGCACCAGTACTCCCCGCTCGGAGCGGGGCAAAGCGGTCACCGTCAACCACGTTTCGGGGGCCGAGCCTGTCCCGGGCAGCGCGGTCACTCGCTTCATCGGGCCGGCCACAGCGGCGGGGAACCACGATGCGGTGGGTTCGCGATCACGCATGTCTGTCCCAGACTCTCCGCGACTAGGAGCCGTCGGCGTGCCCGGGTCGCGACGAACGCGGCGGCATTATCGACACAAGCAATAGCGCTCCCCGTCAGCATGTGCTGTGGAAAGCGGCTAGCTGCATAACCGCTGCTGCAGATATTAGTAGCTGAGGGACTACAGCGCTGAGGTGCTCTCGCTCGTGCCCGAGCCGATCAACGCCGACAACCCGGACGGCGGGGTCTACCAGTTGACCTTCGGCGGCGGCCGCGGGCTGATCACCTATCTGCTGCTCACCGACCAGAACCGGGTCGACGTACTCATCGTGACGTGGGTGGACTTCGGCTAGCAGAGCCCCACTGGACCACCTGCGAACCACCCCACAACACCCTGCGGCCACTGAGAGAGTCGTCAGCCATGGCACCCCCAGCGCTCGCCAGCCTCGCCATCTTGGCGCCTTCGGCTACCCGACGACCTGCATAACGGCTGGGCCAGCGGCGAGGCCCGGTGACTGTCAGCCGCCACGCTCCTCGACGATGCCGGGATCACCGCACGCGAGATCGCCGACCAGCTTGGGCGGTTCCAGGTGTCGGTGAACGCAGGACTACCACTTCGGCCGCACGGTCGCCTCAGAGGACGCCGTCAGGATATTGGAGATCATCGGCAGACCTGGCTCGGCAGCTCTGATCGTGCTGGATCTCGCCGCGCCCTGCCTCACCTGGGCGAGCTGGTCGAGACAGTCTGCCGAGTGGAAGATGGTGCTTGATCCGCTACGAATCGAAGCCGAGCGCCGCTACGACGTGCTCAAGGGCTTCGCGTCCTTGTGATCCGGAGGCAGCCCCACGATGTGATCCGGAGGCAGCCCCACGATGATCGCTAGTAAGGCAGACGGTGAGGCACCAGCACCCCGCCGAGGCGGCTGACCCGAGCACAGCGGGCAAGGCCGGCGCCCAGTCCCTTCGTGGGTGTCCTCGAAGAGTGGGGCAGGACGCTGCTTGCGCCGGTCAGGGGACCAGCCTGCATGCAGAACGTCCAAAGCGATGCCCGTATGGAAACAGGCAAGGATCCCAGCAAGGGGCTGGCCTGACTCCTCAGTGCGATGGATTACCGAACACTGCCATACCGGCTCTGACTTGCATCAGAACAAATGATCATGGCTCGTAGTCCGCGCATGGTCCAGGGGCCGCCGGCCCGACCGGCGCGCTCCCGGCCGCGGCGGCCCGGCGCGGTGATTATCTTTGCTCAGAACCATGACGGCCGGCAGGAGAGTGGGTGCGAGATGGCGCAGGCCACGAAGAGCATGAAGGAGTTCGGCGACAAGGGCTTCCTGCGGCGGCTGACGCTGGCCACGGCGTGGGGTGAGGGCCTCGATGGGTTCGACCTTGGGGTGCTCAGCGTGGTGCTGGTGCCGCTGTCGAAGGAGCTCGGGATCTCGCCGGTGTGGGCTGGCCTGATCGGGGCGTCGTCGCTGATCGGCATCTTCTTCGGCGCGCCGATCGGTGGTTTCCTCACCGACCGGTTCGGTCGCAAGCAGCTGTTCCTGGTCGACATCTGCCTGTTCGTGGTCCTGGGCGTGTTGCAGGCGTTCGTCACTGAGGGGTGGCAGTTGTTTGTCGTGCGGCTGCTGCTGGGTATCGCCATCGGGGCCGAGTACTCCATCGGCTCGTCGATGCTTGCGGAGTTCGTGCCAGCCCACGGGCGTGGCCGCCGGGTGTCCTACATGATCGTCTTCTGGTACGGCGGCTATCTGATCTCGGTGGTGGCCGCCTACGGCCTGTTGGAGGGCCTGGGCTGGAGCTGGCGCTCGACGCTGGCTACCAGCGCGATTCCGGCGCTGGTCGTGCTGGGGCTGCGCATCGGGCTGCCCGAGTCGCCGCGCTGGCTGATGCTGCATGGGCGCACTGATGAGGCCCGCGCGATCATCGACCGTTACCTCGGTGGCGAGGAGCATATGGCCGAGGCCGACTACGGCTCGGACACCAAGAACGAGGCCGGCTGGCGGCAGCTGTTTGCCCGGGGGATGCGCTCGCGCATCTTTTTCGTCTGCACCTTCTATATCTGTGTGGTGACGCCGTATTTCGCGATTTTTACGTTCGCCCCGAAGGTGTTCGGGTCGCTGAAGCTGAACGAGATGGCGGGCACGATCTTCGCCAACGGCATCGCGTTCATCGGGGCGATCGCTGGCATGCTGACGATCGAGCTGGTCGGGCGCCGTAAGCAGCTGATCGGCCCGTTTTGGGTCATGGCGGTGGCGTTGCTGGTCATCGGGCTGTGGGCCAGTGCGCCGCCGATGGTGTTGGTCGGTGCCTTCGCGGTCTTCGCGTTCTTCAACGCCCTGGCCGGCAATCTCACCGCCGTGTACCCGATCGAGGTGTTCCCGACCGATGTGCGGGCCACCGGGGTGGGCATCGCCAACGCGGTCAGCCGGATCGGGGCTGCGGCGGGCACGTTCCTGCTCCCGATCGGGATCGAGACCATCGGCCTGCGGTGGTGCATGGTGATCGCGGCGGCGATATGCGTGATCGGCGCCGTCGTGTCCCAACTGCTCGCCCCGGAAACCACCGGCAAGTCGCTGAGCCACACCGGCGTGGCCGCCCCGCTCTCGCCGAGGATCGCCCCGGCCTAGAGTTGTGCCTCGCCGGTCCCCCGGGTCGGCACTGTTGCGCTGTCGAATCACGAGCTGGAGGCAGGCTGAGCCGATGCCTCGCCGCCCCAGTCGGGTATGTCCGCAGCACCGCCGACCTCGCCGCTACGCTGGTGTCCTGCGACTACCACCACCATGGCGCGCGTCGACTGTCTCAGTGACCACTCCGCGTTGTCGGCGCGCCTGGCCGTCGAGCCAAGCGAACCGCTGATAACCTCCGCACCGGCCACCGCCAGCGCCCCGCCAACCCTGTTCTAAACGAGCCGATCACCACTGGTGGGAGCTGCCCGGCGGCGGTGCTGACCCCGGCGAGGCCCTACCCGACACCGCCCGCCGCGAACTCGCCGAGGAAACCGGCATCCTCCTCGACCACCTCGGACCCCACCTCTGGGACCGCGACACCCGCTTCCGCTACCGAAGCCAAGAAAACCACCGCCACGAAACCGTCTACCTCACCCGCATCACCCACACCACGCCCACCCTACGACCCCAGACACACCGCCAACGAGAAAGCGGGACTCCTCGGCCACCGTTGGTGGAGCGAACCCGAACTAGTTGGTCCTGACCAGCTGCTGAGGGGCGGCCTCGCACGCGTCCCGCCAGCCCAGGCGCCCTGTTGGAAACGCTCAAGGTCGGAACTGGCGTGACCTTGGGTGCAATCGAGACGATAATGAGACGGAACCGGAGGAGCGAGAGAGCGGTGGTCTGGGTTTCGAGGCACTCTCTGGCCTGAGCATGCCTCGACGCTAGGCGCACGCCTAGGCTGTTGGCTGGTACCAAGTCGGCAACCACGATGTGAGAAACACGATATAGGAAGGAGTCATCCGATGACCGCCTCTACCCGTGACCTGGAATCTACAGCGCGTGCGATCCTCGCTGGCGGCCGGGGCATCCTGGCCGCCGACGAGAGCACCGGCACCATGAGCAAGCGCCTGGAGGGCGAGGGCATCGAGTCGACCGAGGAGACGCGCCGACGCTTCCGCGAGCTGATGTTCACCACCGAGGGAATCGAGCAGTGCATCGGCGGTGTGATCCTCTACGACGAGACGATCAGACAGTCCACGTCCGACGGCACACCGTTTCCCCAGTACCTGGCCGAGCGCGGAATCGCTCCGGGCATCAAGGTCGACACCGGTGCCAAGCCGTTGGCTGGCTCGCCTCGTGAAAAGGTCACCGAGGGGCTCGACGGGCTGCGCGACCGGCTCAAGGAATACCGGGAGTTGGGCGCCCGCTTCACCAAGTGGCGGACAGTTATCAACATCGATGAGGACCTTCCCACGCGGTACTGCCTGGAGGTCAACGCGCACTGCCAGGCGCGCTATGCGGCGCTGGCCCAGGAGGCCGGGCTCGTTCCCATGGTTGAGCCCGAGACGATCATGAATGGCGCGCACCCGATCGAGCGCTCCTACGAGGTCACCCTCGAGACACTCCACGAGGTCTTTCGGGAGCTGCACCGCCAACGGGTGGCGTTGGAAGGCATGCTACTCAAGACCAACATGGTGGTTACTGGCTACGACGCCGAGGACCGCGCCAGCGTCGACGAGGTCGCAGAGCGAACGCTGCGATGTCTCCGCCACACGGTCCCGCCCGCGGTCCCGGGGATTGTGTTCTTGTCGGGTGGCCAGAGCGATTTCTACTCCAGCGCCCACCTCAACGCGATGAGCAAGGTCGAGGGCCTGCCGTGGATGATCAGCTTCTCCTACGCACGGGCGCTCCAGGGCCTGACGATCAAGACATGGGCAGGCAAGGAGAACAACGCCCGCGACGCGCAGGCGGCATTCCACTACCGGTGCAGACTCACCGCCGCCGCCAACGCCGGTCGGTGGTCCAAGAACATGGAGCGCGAACCGGAGGAGGTTCTATCCGAGGCCGAGCGGGAGCTCGAGGCGACGGCCACTTGATGGTGGTATGTGCCGTTCCTTGCGGCTACGCGCTCGTGTGAATCGACCCGCCTTCCGCTGACGGCTCGCTGACGAGATCACACGTGAGCCGCAGTTTGGAAGGCTGCGCCTTCACCCACGGCTAGCGTTCCGGCCTGGGCCCAGAGCGCCCGTTGCTTCGTGGGAGCCGGCCGTTCCGTCCGTGACCAACCTGGAGGCCGGGCTGCGCCGTTGGCCCCGCCGGAACCTGGCATATCGGGTGGCCCGGCGGGGCGGTTGCCTAGAGGTGTCTGAGTCCTACGGCACCGTGGGCATTTGGCCGGCGTTCTCCTGCGCTTCGCGCTGCGCGCTCTCGTGGGACTCGTGGGTTGGGTTTTCATTGGGGTGGAACGTGCCGGTTGACTCGGTGTTGGTCGGCCCTGGGCTGGGGCTCGGGGTGGTACTTGCCTGGGCGAAGGCGCCGCTGAACATGGCGGCGCCGAGTGCTCCTCCGACGAGGGTCGAGCCGACCAGCGCGGCGGCGACGAGGCTTGTACGGACAAAGCTCATGCGGGTTCCTTCCGATGGAACTGGGCCCGAGCGTTCGGACCCACTTCTTACCCTGGGGTCGGAATTTGTGAAGG
>DASYIL010000094.1:0-23166 GCA_035997545.1 Pseudonocardiaceae bacterium | reverse complement strand
GCCAGGAGGCCTCGGCATCGCAGAGACCACCGGAGACGACCTGCGGGGGCAGCCCGCGCACCGGACGCCCGCGCAGGTCCAGCAACCCGGTCTGGCGGGCCAGCCCTTCCCCGTCGCGGACCACCCGCACCACGTAGCTGGTGCTCTTGCGCAGCCCACCAGCCGTGATCAGGTGCACGTCGGAGTTGTGCCCGTAGAGCTCGTGTACCTCCCGGCGCAGCCGGCGCGCGGTGGAGCCGGTGTCCAGTTCGGCTTCCACCACGACGCGCCCGGCGATGATGTGCAGTCCTCCGGCGAAGCGCAGCAGCGAGGCGACCTCAGCCCGCCGGCAGCACGTCTTGGCCACCCGTAGCCGGCTCAGCTCATCCTTGACGGCGGAGGTCATGGCCACCGGCGTTCCTCCCCTTGCAGGTGCGGCCCCTGGTCTCGATGCCCAGTCTCGTCCGCAGTGTCGATGCTTCAACCCTGGCGAGCAGGTCCCGTGTCGATGCTTCGACCCTGGCTAGCAGGTCTCAGTATCCGACGCAGCGCTGCGGCCAGTGCCACCGGATCGTGACGGTCGGTGGATCCGTTGTCGGCGACCCGGTCAAGGTACGCGTGCCCGCCGAGCTCCTCGGCACAGCGGTGCAACCTAGCGGGCACCGCGACAGCATCGATATCGGCAAGGACCGCGTGCACGGTGAATCCGGGTGGTGCGTGACCCGACAGCACGGTCAAGTGCTGCTCGGGCGAGAATCCGGCGGTCTCGCCGGGTTGCGGGGCCAGGTTGAGCACTAGGATCCGGCGGGCCGCGGTACCGGCCAGCGCGTCGGCCAGATCGGGGACCAGCAGGTGCGGCAGCACACTGGTAAACCACGAGCCCGGGCCGAGCACGACGAGGTCGGCCTCGCCGACCGCGCGGACCGCCTCGACACAGGCCCGCGGCCGCTCGGGACGCAGCCACACGCGGTGCACTCGACCCGGCGTGGTGGCCACCGCGACCTGGCCACGGATCCGCCGCAGGGTGTCGGGCTCACCGTCCAGACCGCCCACGTCGGCTTCGATGTCCAGCGGCTCGGCGGCCATCGGCAGTACCCGGCCGGTCACTCCGAGCAGCCGGCACGCCTCATCCAGCACCTCTACCGGATCGCCGAGCACCTCCAGCAACCCAGCCAGCACCAGGTTGCCCACAGCGTGCCCGGCCAATGCCCCGGTGCCGCCGAAGCGATGCTGGAACACCTGTCGCCAGCGCGCCCCGCCGCCGTCGTAAGCCGCCAGTGCGGTCAGCGCCATTCGCAGATCACCCGGCGGGAGCAACCCCAACTCCCGGCGCAGCCGCCCCGACGAGCCGCCATCATCGGCCACTGTGACCACCGCGGTGACGTCTTCGGTGATGGTACGCAGCGCCAGCAGCGTGGCATACAGGCCGTGGCCGCCGCCCAATGCGACGGCCTTGAGACCCGGATGACTCACTCCCGGCCCACGTCCCGGTGCACCACCTTGACGGTGATCCCGTCCTCCTGGCCGAGCCGGCCGGCCAGCGCCTCGGACACAACCACGCTGCGGTGTTTGCCACCGGTGCACCCCACCGCGAGGGTGAGATAGCGCTTACCTTCGCGCCGGTATCCGCCGCTGATCAGGCGCAGCAGCTCCAGGTATCGGTCTAGGAACTCCTCGGCACCCTCCTGGGACAACACGTAGTTGCGAACGTCGACGTCCAGACCGGTGAAGTCCCGCAGTTCCGGGATCCAGAACGGGTTGGGCAGAAACCGCACGTCGATCACCAGGTCGGAGTCCATCGGCAGCCCGTATTTGTAGCCAAATGACACGACGGTGATCCGGGTGCGGGTGCTCGCTTCCCCACCGAACGCGTGCTCGATCTTGGCGCGCAGCTGGTGCACGGACACCCCGGTGGTGTCCAGCACCAGGTCTGCCTCATCGCGCAGCGGCGCGAGCAGTGCACGCTCCGCTGCGATCCCGTCGGCCAGCCGCCCATCGCCTTGCAGCGGGTGGCTGCGCCGGACCTGCTCGAAGCGACGGATCAGTACCGCGTCGGTGGCTTCCAAGTACAGCACCTTGGGTCGGTAGCCGCGGGCGTCCAGATCCTTGGTCACCGCGGCGAGGTCGTCGGTGAACGCCCGGCTGCGCACGTCCATGACTACCGCCACTCGGGTCACCACGCCCTGGGAGCGCGCGCCGAGCTCAACCATGGTGGCGATCAGCTCGGGCGGCAGGTTATCCACCACGAACCAGCCCAGGTCTTCAAGGACCTTGGCTGCCGTGCTGCGACCGGCCCCGGACAGCCCGGAGACCACGGCGACCTCGATACCGCCTTGAGCCTTGGTCACGGCGCCGCTCCGTTGTCTCCTTCACCTTCACCGGTGCCGCCCAGCTCATCGGTGCTACCCAATTCACCGGTGCTACCCAGCGCGGCAAGCACCGCCCGGGCGGTGCTCGGACCGACTCCGGGTACCTCGGTGAGCTCGTCCATGCTGGCCTGCCGGAGGCGGCGCACCGAGCCGAAGTGCTTGAGCAGCGCGGTGCGCCGGGTCTGTCCGAGCCCAGCGACGCCGTCCAACGAGGAGCTGGTCATCCGCGCCGACCGCTTCTGCCGGTGATAGCTGATCGCGAACCGGTGCGCGTCGTCCCGCACCCGCTGTAGCAGGTAGAGCCCCTCGCTGGTGCGCGGCAGGATTACCGGGTCGGCTTCGCCGGGCAGCCAGACCTCCTCCAGCCGCTTGGCCAGTCCGGCGACCGCCACATCGGTCACGCCGAGCTCGAACAGCACTTCGGCCGCAGCGGCCACCTGCGCCGGCCCGCCGTCGACAACGAGCAGATTCGGCGGGTAGGCGAACTTGCGGGGACGCCCGGTTTCGGGATCCAGGCCGGGCTTGCTGGTGGGCTGCTCGTTCTCCAGCAGGTAGCGGGCAAAGCGGCGGCGGACCACCTCGGCGATGCTAGCCACGTCGTCAGAGCGCCCTTCGCCGGCCGCGTCCCGGATCGCGAAACGCCGGTAGTCCGACTTGCGCGGCAGCCCGTCCTCGAAGACCACCAGCGAGGCCACCACGTCGTTGCCCTGCACGTGGCTGACGTCGATGCACTCGATGCGCAGCGGGGCGGTGTCCAGCCCCAGGTACTCGTGGATCTCCTGCAGCGCCGCAGCGCGGGCCGTCAGGTCACCCGCACGGCGCAGCTTGTGTTGCGCGAAGGCCTCCGCCGCGTTGCGAGCCACAGTGTCGGCCAGCGCCCGCTTGTCCCCCCGCTGCGGCACCCGCAGTTGCACTCGCGCACCGCGCAGTCCGGAAAGCCATTCGGTCAGCGTGTCTGCGTCCTCGGGTAGCTCGGGGACCAGCACCTCCCGGGGGACCGGTTGGGTGGCGTCGTCGGCGGCGCCGGCCAGCGCGGCCTGCTCGCCGTAGAACTGGGTCAGGAACTGGCCGACCAGGTCGGCCTGCTCGACCTTCTCGATCACCCAGCCGCGCTGGCCCCGGACCCGCCCGCCGCGCACGTGGAACACCTGCACCGCCGCCTCGAGGTCGTCACAGGCAAACGCGATCACGTCCGCGTCGGTGCCGTCACCGAGCACCACCGCCTGCTTCTCCATTGCCCGGCGCAGCGCCCCCAGGTGGTCGCGCAGCCGCGCGGCGCGCTCGAACTCCAGCTCGGCCGACGCTGCCGCCATCTCGCGCTCCAGCCGCCGCACCATCTTGTCGGTCCGACCGGACAAGAAGTCACAGAAGTCCTCGACGATCGCGCGGTGTTCCGCAGCGCTGACGTCGCCTACGCACGGCGCCGAGCACTTATCGATGTAACCCAGCAGGCACGGCCGGCCGATCTGGCCATGCCGCTTGAACACGCCGGGCGAGCACACCCGAGCTGGGAACACCCTCGTGAGCAGGTCGAGGGTCTCCCGGATCGCCCAGGCATGCGCGTAGGGCCCGAAGTACCTCACCCCGCGGCGGCGTGGCCCCCGGTAGACGTGCAACCGCGGGTACTCTTCGTTCAGCGTCACGGCCAGCACCGGGTAGGACTTGTCATCGCGGTACCGGACGTTGAACCGCGGGTCGAACTCCTTGATCCAGTTGTATTCGAGCTGCAGTGCCTCGACCTCGGTGCTGACCACCGTCCACTCCACCGAGGCCGCCGTGGTGACCATCTGCCGGGTCCGCGGGTGCAACCCGGACAGGTCGGCGAAATACGAGTTCAGCCGGCTGCGCAGACTCTTCGCCTTGCCGACGTAGATCACCCGGCGATGCTCGTCCCGGAAGCGGTATACCCCTGGCGCGTCAGGGATCGTCCCCGGCGCCGGGCGGTAGGTGGAGGGATCAGCCATCGGATGGCAGCCTACGGCTGCCTTGTGAGTGGCGTTGCGAGCTATAGCACTGTTTGCCACTCACGGGGAGGCCGCGGGCCTCCACCTCCTCCACCCTCCGTATGAGCGACCGGATCTGCCAGCCCCTTAATGGGGACAGCAGGTAGCCGGGATAAGACGCGAGCCAGCTCGCACTGCCCAGGCTGACGGCGTCCGCACCGGCCCAGAAGTACTCCCGGCAGTCGTCAAAGGTGCGGATCCCGCCGGTCGCGATCACCGGCAGGGTGACCCCCGCATCGCGCAGCTCCGCGACCACCCGCAGCCCGATCGGCTTCACTGCCCGGCCGGACAACCCGCCGTAGCGGTTGGCCAGCCACGGCTGACCGGTCCGCGGGTCCAGCCGCAACGCGCGCACGGTGTTGATCGCGGTGAGCGCTGAGGCTCCCGCTACGGCAGCCCGGCGGGCGTGCCTGACGTAGTCCCGGTCCGGGGACAGTTTGAGGATCACCGGATGGCTACTGCGGGGCACCGCGTCGGCGAGCACTCCGTCCAGGATCGGCTCGAAATCGTGATCGACGTTGGGGCACGAGACGTTGAACTCCACGGCCGCGATCTCGCCCAGAGGCACCGTCGCGTTCACCGCGTCGACCAGGGTGACGAACTCCTCGGCGGAGAATCCGCCCACTGAGATGATGGTGTTCTGGCCGCGGGTGCGCGGGTAGTAGTCGCGCAGGTAGACCTCGATCCCGACATTGCACCAGCCAAAGGCGTTGATCCAGCCGGCGTCGGCGCGGCGCAGCACAGTGGTGTACCTGCGCAGCAGGCTGGGTAGGGCGGGCAGCGGCCAGTCGGTGCGGTTGGTGAAATGCCCGTCGCGGGGCTGCACCGTCAGGGTACGGGTGGTGACCGCACCGAATCGCTCCAGCGGCACGAACCGGGCGATCGGGCTCATCCCGTACGGCACCAGTCCGGCGTCGGGGGCGCCGTAGCCGAGCAAGCTGGAGGAGGTGACCAGCCGGTTGCGCAGCCGGATATCGCCCAGCCACACCTCGCCCACGGGTCCTCCTTGCGCTCACGGACCTTCCCCGCATTCAGCGGGCTCAGCGGGGCTATGGGGATGTCGATAACTCGCTAAGCCCGCTGATGCGGAAACCTCAGCAAGGATAGGTCGGCGAGCTGGAACGAGCCGAACAGCAGGGTGGCCAGGCCTGACGATCTGGTGGCCACTCGGCAGGATTGCACGGCTAGCGAGCTAGGATCGGCAAAGCCGGTACCAAGACGTCGCCCCGGTGGTACATCCCGACCGGGATGGCGCCCTCTGCAGCCCAGCGCCTCCCCGCCCACCCCACCCCCCGCCAGCGCGGTGGGCGGGCCGATGAACTCGACGCCACGGACGTTTCGCTCGCTTGGGTTCAGGGAGGTCGGTAGTGGCGAGTTCACGGCGGTGACGTTATTGGTGACGTCACCGCGCCTCGCGCCAGTGGGCCTCGGTCAGCGGTTACCGTCTTCGGGTGCACACCAGCGAACTCCGTATCCAGACCGGCTCGCGCGAGCAGGTATATGACCTCACCGCGGAATGCCGAACGTTCCTCCACCAAGCGGGCGCCGGCGATGGCCTACTGCACGTGTGGGTGCCGCATGCCACCGCGGGGCTCGCAGTGATCGAGACCGGGGCGGGCAGCGACGCCGACCTGCTCGCTGTGCTGCGTGAGCTGCTGCCCGCCGACGGACGATGGCGCCACCAGCACGGCTCCCCCGGGCACGGCAGGGACCACCTACTGCCCGCCCTGCTGCCGCCCTACGCCAGCGTACCGGTGCTCAGCGGGCAACTCGCGCTGGGCGCCTGGCAGTCGATCTGCCTGGTGGACACCAATGGCGACAACCCGGTCCGAACTGTCCGGTTGAGCTTCCTGCCCGGCTGATTCCTGTGGGCCGTCGCTGTATCCTTACAATCTCAGCCCTCGCCCGCTTCGGCCCGAAGTCATCTGGTTCAGTATAGTGACCGCACCAAGCCTAAATGAGTCTTCCAATGATACTAATTTGCCGATCAAAGCGCGGGCGCGGCCTCGACTCAGCCGCCGTTGGGACCGCAGGCCGGGCACCATCATCGACTGGAAGTCGCCGATCGCGACCGCCTTGTCCTCGTGGTCAATCAACATGAAGCCCTTGTGTGACCTGGGGTCACTGCGGAAGAGCGCCTGACCAGGGTTCACGCGCGGGGCCGCGCTGCGGTCACGGGCAACCCGTTCAGACGTCGGTGGCGCCGAGTTCGGCGCCGCCCCTGGGGGGTATCGACAACCGACTGCATAACGGTCAGATCAGCTTTGCCGCGGCCCTGAGGCAACAAGGTCGGACTGGACGGTTCCCCAGCGCCTAATCCTCGACTCGCCGGACTCAAGCCGTCGGCACCGCGGCGACGGTGCCAGGCACGGTCCGGGACGCCGGTCGACTGCTTGGTCAGACCGGCGGCACCGATGCGGCCGATGCTCTCGTCGCCGCCGAGGCACTCGCGATACCGGGTTCCACGATCCTCACCAGCGAACCAGACGATCTTCAGGAGCTCCTCGGCCGACCAGGACGGGACCGGGATCCAAGCGATCTGACCCGATCTGATCGGCCAGGCTCGGCGCCGACGCATATAGGATGAATAAGACATTTGACTTAAACCTTAGTCGAGGTTCTAGCCTGCGGTCGGATCGCCGGTCGAGGACACCGGCGATGTCTAGACACTCGGCAAGAGTCTGGTGGTGTGCGATGGACATGGAAGTCACCGCGTGGATGTCGATGTACAACACGATGCATGCCCAGCAGGAGCGGCGCCCCTTCTCCAAGGCCACGCTGCGGCGCATCGGTAGGTTCGCCCAGCCACACCGCACCCGGTTGGGACGTTTCCTGCTGCTCAGCGTCGCCACGGCGGCGCTGGCGGTCGCGACACCGGTGCTCGCCGGCAGGGTCGTCGACGCGATCGTGCAGGGGGCAGCGCCCGACGTCGTGGTCGGGCTTGCGTCGCTGATCGCCGTCATCGCGATCGCGGAGGCGGGGCTCGGACTGGCGACCCGGTGGCTGTCTTCGAGGATCGGTGAAGGCCTGATCCTCGATCTGCGCACCACGGTGTTCGATCACGTGCAGCGCATGCCGATTGCGTTCTTCACCCGCACCCGCACCGGCGCGCTGGTCAGCCGGTTGAACAACGACGTGATCGGCGCGCAGCGGGCGTTCAGCGACACGCTGTCGGGGGTGGTCGGCAACCTGGTGACGCTGGTGCTCACGCTCGTAGTGATGATCGGAATCTCGTGGCAGATCACACTGCTCGCGCTGCTGCTGCTGCCGGTGTTCGTGATACCGGCGCGGCGGATGGGCACCCGGCTGGCCCGGCTGGAGCGCGAGGCGGCGAACCATAACGCAGTGATGAGCACCCAGATGACCGAGCGGTTCTCCGCGCCCGGCGCGACGCTGGTGAAGCTGTTCGGCCGGCCCGCGCACGAGTCAGCGGAGTTCGCCGCCCGGGCCCGGCGGGTTCGCGACATCGGGGTGCGCACCGCGATGGTGCAGTGGGTGTTCGTCACCGCGTTGACGCTGGTGTCAGCGCTGGCGCTGGCCGTCGTCTACGGGCTCGGTGGATTCTACGCACTGCGGGGGCAGCTGGAGCCGGGCGCGGTCGTGGCGCTCGCGCTGCTGCTTACCCGGCTCTACGCCCCGCTGACCGCGCTGGCTAGCGCGCGGGTGGAGGTGATGAGCGCTCTGGTCAGCTTCGAGCGAGTGTTCGAGGTGCTCGACCTGACGCCGCTCATCCGGGACAAGCCCGATGCCGAGCGGGTGCCCGACGGGCCGGTGTCGGTGGAGTTCGACGACGTCCGCTTCGGTTACCCATCGGCGGACAAAGTGTCGCTCGCGTCGCTAGAGGAGGTCGCCAAGCTCGATACCCGCGGCGGTGTGGAGGTACTGCATGACGTGTCGTTCCGGGCCGAGCCGGGGCAGATGGTGGCGTTGGTCGGATCGTCGGGCGCCGGGAAGTCGACGATCGCGCAGCTGGTGGCGCGGCTTTATGACGTGGAGGGCGGTGCGGTGCGGCTGTCCGGTGTGGACGTCCGCGACCTGTCCGCCGAGTCGATCCGCAAGACGCTCGGGATGGTGACCCAGGATGGGCATCTGTTCCACGAGTCGGTGCGAGCGAACCTGCTGCTGGCCCGTCCGGAGGCGACCGAGAGCGAGTTGTGGGAGGTGCTGCGCCGGGCCCGGCTCGCCGACCTCGTAGCGTCGCTGCCCGATGGGCTGGACACGGTTGTCGGTGAGCGCGGGTACCGGCTCTCCGGTGGTGAACGTCAGCGACTGACGATCGCTCGGCTGCTGTTGGCGCGCCCCCGGGTGGTGATCCTCGACGAGGCCACCGCACACCTGGACTCGACGTCGGAGGCGGCGGTGCAGGCAGCGCTGGGCGAGGCGCTGGCCGGGCGGACCGCGGTGGTGATCGCGCACCGGCTCTCGACCGTCCGGGCGGCGGACCTGATCCTCGTGATCGAAGACGGGCGGGTCGTCGAGCGTGGCACACACACCGACCTGGTCTCCGCCGGCGGCCGGTACGAGGAGCTGTACCGAACCCAGTTCGACCAGCCTGCCGCCACGGCCGCAATCCGGTGACCCCGCAGGGCGTGTTACCGCCGTAACACTGGCGGTAATTTCGGTGCATGAGCGTGAGTAGGCTGTCGATCTCGGTCCCCCCTGAGGTGGAAGACGCGATCCGCGCCGCCGCCGAGGCCGCCGGGTTGCCGGTCTCCGTATGGCTTACCCGGGCCGCGCAGCGGGCCGCCGCGGAGCAGGCCGCCATCGCGGACGGGCTGGCCGCAGTGGCGGAGTTCGAGGCTGACGACGGCGCCCTGACCGACGCCGAACGGGCCGAGGCGCGTCAGACGCTCATCGATGCAGGTGTTATCCCACCGCAGCGGGCCGCTAGCTAGATGTCAGGGATCGCCTACGATACCGGCGCGCTGTTGGCCGGCGAACGACGTCACCGCGGCCTGTGGGCGCTGCACGAACAGAGCCTCGCTGGCGAAGTACGCCCGATCGTCCCGGTCGTGGTCCTGGCCCAAGCATGGCGTGGCACGCCGCACGCGAACCTCTCTCGGTTGCTCCGGGGCTGCCGGGTGACGCCGGACACCGAAGACCTCGGCAAGGCAGCTGGCGCGATCTGCGGCCGCACAGGTACCTCCGACGTCATCAACGCGCTGGTAGTGGTCACCGCGCTGCGCCAGCACGCTCTCGTGGTCACCAGCAACCCCGATGATCTCCAGCACCTTGCGTCCAGCCTGCACAGCAAGCTAGCGATATATGCCGTGTGACCGCCCAGCCCACGGACCATGATGCTTGACACGCTCCTGGACGCCGCCGATCACGCGGGCGACTTCTTCACCTTCCGCATCGAACGTGCCGGCCTGCCGGAGGAACAGGGCTGCCCGCTCTTCGGTCAGGTGAGCTGGCCTCCGGCGCGGGTCTAACCGATGACGCGTTTCAGCTGGGCCGAGAGGTGCGGTTTCATGGGCAGGCCGCGCAGCGCCCGCTCCTCGGCGTAGGCCAGCTGGCCGTTCTCCACGATGCCGTACAGCCGGGCGGACGCGGTCGTCTCCCTGGCAGAGTCGGTACGCGCCACCGTGTCGGATTCAAGTTCCCACGACGTCTCGCTGGTGCGCCCGCCGTAGTAGATCTCGCAGATGCCGAACATGTGCGCGAGGACCACCTCGATGATCTCGTCCTCGTCCACCAGCCACCACCCGACCTCGCGGGCCGCCGGGCGCAGCACCTCGCCGGATCCGCTGAGCAGCCAGGACCGTGCCTCGTAGACCAGGAACGGCCTGCCGTCGTGGGCAAAGGTGATCTGCTGGCCGTAGGTGAACTCGCCGAGCAGGGATGGGTACTGGGCCAGGCCCTCACCACGCCACACGCCCACCAGCGGCGCCAGCAGCTGGCACTGCGGGTGCAACTCGATGCCCTGCCCCAGGTTGGCGGTGTCCCCGTCGATCGGTAGATCGTCGAACCGGGGCAGGTTGCGATCCGCGGCACGCAAAGCGTCAGTGCCTGGACCAGGCGGCCCTGAACTAGACGGCCCCAAACTAGACGGCAGAGTGTCGCTCATCGTTCCTCGGTCAACAGTCAAGAGGTTGGACCACCGTACGTTACGAAGCGTACTGCTAACTCCCAGATGGGTCACCCACCTCTGGGTCACTCACGCTAGGGAACCGACGGCGCTTGGACCACGTCTCATTGGCGCACTTCCCGGGAAACGCCCGGGAGGCACCGCCCGGGGCCGAACCCGACGGGCGGGCGCGGCGGACCGGCCGGAACCGGACACCCTCCCCCGCCCGGGGACGGCCGGGCCGCGCGCAACTGGATAAGAAAACACTACGGTCCGGGCCAACTCACGGAGTACACTTACCGTCAGTTACGGAGGGGGGACTCTGTGATGCGTAACTTAGGTCGTGCAGTAGTCACGCTGACCATCGCTGCCGTATGCACGGTGCTCACCGGGACGGTGGCAGCGGCAGCACAGTCGGCCGCCGCGGTGTGCGGGTCGTCCGCGGCCGCCTGTATCAACCTCAGTACCCAGCAGGCCTGGTTGATGAACGGCGGCCAGGTCACCTATGGGCCGACCCCGATCACGTCCGGCAAGCCGGGTTACCGGACCCCGCCCGGCACGTTCACGGTGTTGCGGAAAGACCGCCACCACCGCAGCAAGGCGTTCAACAATGCCCCCATGCCCTACTCGGTGTTCTTCACCGACTCCGGTATCGCATTCCACGAGGGCAGCCTCAGAGCGCCATCCCACGGGTGCATCCACTTGGGCCACAACGCTGCCGCCACCTTCTTCAACAAGCTGTCGGTGGGACAGGTCGTACAGGTCGTGGGCTGACCCCATAACGGCTCAACCGCTCAGGGGGAACTGGCCCGAGAGATAGTGACGCAGCGCAGGCAGCAACGCGCGCAGCGCCTGTCCCCGGTGCGACGCGACATCCTTCTCGGCCGGGTCCAACTCGGCAGACGTACACCGCTCCCCGTCCGGCACGAAGATCGGGTCGTAGCCGAAGCCATTGCAGCCGCGGGGCGCACGGGTCAGGGTGCCCCGCCACTCCGCGCGTACCACGGTCTGCGTCCCTGAGACCTGGGCACCGAGCGGCACAACCAGCGCCGCTGCGCAGACGAACGCCGCGCCGCGACGATCTGCCGGGACGTCCGCCAGCTGGTCGAGCACGAGCTGTAGATTCGCGGCGTCGTCGCCGTGACGTCCGGCCCACCGGGCTGAGAGCACTCCAGGCATGCCGTTGAGCGCGTCCACCGCCAAGCCCGAGTCGTCCGCGACGGCGGGCAAGCCGGTGGCCGCCGCCGCGCCCCGAGCCTTCGCCAGCGCGTTGGCCTCGAAGGTGGCTGCGGTCTCCGGGACCTCGGGGAACGGCGGCACGTCGTCGATTCCGAGTACGCGCACCCCGCCAACAAGTGAGTGCGGGCTGGCACCCGATGACACCAGGATCCGCCTCAGCTCGTCCAGCTTCTTCGCATTCCGGGTCGCCAGCAGCAGCCGAACTGGGCTCACGGCGGGGGCAATTCGCCGGGGTAGGGCTGGACCAGTGCAGTGGTCTGGAACGCGATGAGCTCCTGGCAGCCCTTCAGCGCCAGATCCAGCATCTGGTTCAGGGTGGACCGCGCGAAGGTAGCACCCTCCCCGGTGCCCTGCAGCTCCACCAGCGTGCCGGACTCGGTGGCCACCACGTTCATGTCGACCTCGGCGCGGGAGTCTTCCTCGTAGGGCAGGTCCAGCCGGACTCGGCCGTCCACCACGCCGACGCTCACCGCGGCGACCGAGCAGGACAGCGGTTGCGGGTTGCGCAGCCGGCCGGCCGCCCGCAACCATGTCACCGCGTCGGCCAGCGCTACATAGCCACCGGTGATCGCTGCGGTGCGGGTGCCACCATCGGCCTGGATGACGTCGCAGTCCAGCGAGATGGTGTTCTCCCCCAGCGCAGCGAGGTCGACGCAGGACCGCAGGGCGCGCCCGATTAGCCTGCTGATTTCGTGGGTCCGCCCGCCGAGGCGGCCCCTGACCGACTCCCGGTCGCTGCGGGTGTGCGTCGAGGATGGGAGCATCGCGTACTCGGCCGTGATCCAGCCCTGCCCGGAACCCTTGCGCCAGCGCGGCACGCCCTCGACCACGCTGGCCGCACAGAGCACCCGGGTGCGACCGAACTCGATCAGCACCGATCCGGCGGGCCACTGCTGGTAGCCCCGGGTGATGCGAACCTCGCGCAACTCCTCGTCGGTCCTGCCGTCCGCTCGTGCCACCGCGTCAGCCTATCGGCCAGCTCCCCGGTCAGACGTCCCCCTGGCTCAAGTTAGATGTCCCCCATGACTCCGTCAGATGTCCCCATGACTCCGTCAGATGTCCCCATGACTCCGTTAGATGTCATAGTGGGCACCGGCGCGGACCAGCTCGGTGGGTCCCTCGAAGGCGGCTTTCGCCTCGGTGAGCACCTGCTCGGCGTCAGTCCACGGGGGCACATGGGTGATCAGTAGCTGGCCGACCCCCGCCGCCGCGGCGGCCTCCCCGGCGTCGCGCCCGGACAGGTGTATCCCGGGCGGGTTGCCCGGCCGGTCGGGCCAGGACGCCTCGGCGAGCAGGACGTCCACGCCGTTCGCCAGCTCGACGAGCTGCGGGCACGGGCCGGTGTCTCCGGAATAGACCAGCGTCCGCCCCGCGTGGCTGATCCGCAGCGCGTAGGCCTCGCACGGATGGTCGACAGGGGCGGCGCGTACCTCAAGCCCACCGATCCGCAACGGTTCACCGAACAACCGAAAATCGTAGACGTCGGACAGCTCGGTCACGCAGAGCTCATAGGCGCTGGCAGCGTAGGCGGCCACCAAACGCTGGGCAACCTCAGGCGGCCCGTACAGTGGCAATGGATCACAGGGCGGTGGGTGCGGGTGGTACCGGCGATACACGGTCAGCGCGGAAACGTCCGCGCAATGGTCCGGGTGCAGGTGGGACAGCATCAGCGCGTCGAGGTTGAAGGGGTCGAGGTAGCGCTGCAGCGCCCCGAATGTCCCGTTGCCCAGATCGAGAACCACGGTGGTATCCCCAGCTTGAACCAGATAACCGGACGCGGGGGACTCGGGACCAGGGACACTGCCGGAGCAGCCCAGCACCGTGAGCAACATGTCACCCTCCGTCAGCCCGCGGCGGCCGCTGTCGCCGCCAGCGACGGTCCGAGGAAGCGACGGGCCAGCCGAGCGAAGGAGGCCGGATTCCCGGTAGCGGTGAACACGTGCTCAGGCTCATCGGACCCGGTGCGCAGCAGCTCGGCCTCGGTGAGCACCCGTAGCACATCCTTGGCGGTCTCCTCCGCGCTGGACACCAGGGTCACCCGGTCGCCCATGACAATCTGCAGCACGCCGGTGAGCATCGGATAGTGCGTGCAACCCAGCACGAGGGTGTCCACGCAGGCCCGCTGCAGCGGTTCCAGGTAGGACTGCGCCAGGCCGAGGATCTGACGCCCCGACGTCATCCCGCGCTCGACGAAGTCCACGAACCGCGGGCAGGCCACCCCGGTTACCTCGACGTGCGGGGCCGCGGCGAAGGCATCGTGGTAGGCCCGGGACCGGATCGTGGCCCGGGTCCCGATCACTCCGACTCGACCGGAGTGGGTGGCGGCGACAGCACGCCGTACCGCTGGGCGCACTACCTCCACCACCGGGACGCAGTAGCGTTCCCGGGCATCGGCCAAGCAGGCCGCGGAGGCTGTATTGCAGGCGATGACCAGCAGCTTCACCCCACTTTCGACCAGCTCGTCGGCCACTGCCAGCGCGTGGGAGCGGACCTGCGCGATGGGTAGCGGGCCATACGGGCCCTGCGCGGTGTCGCCGACGTAGGACAGCCGCTCGCCCGGTAACTGGTCGGCGATGGCGCGTGCAACAGTGAGGCCGCCGACACCGGAGTCGAAGACACCGATCGGGGCGTCCGGTCCGCTCACGAGTCTCGCACCCAGTATCGGTCAGGGCGGAGTCGATCAGCACGGGTCACCACCCGGGCGGCGAGCAGCCCACCCACCGCTCCAAACAGGTGACCTTCCCAAGAGATCCCGGCAGTGCCCGGCAGCACGCTCCACAACACGCCACCCCAGACTCCGAAGAGCACCACCGCCAGCAGGATCTGCATCAAGCTGCGGGCGAAGAAGCCGCGGACGAGCAAGAAGACTAGCCAGCCGAAGATTAGACCCGAGGCACCGAGATGCACGCCGGGGCTTCCGATGAGCCAGGTCCCCAGACCGCCGACAAGCCAGATCGTGGCGGTCACCGCAACAAATTGGCCAACGCCGCCGGCCAGCGCGAAAAATCCGAGCACCAGCACCGGCACCGTGTTGGCCGCCAGATGTTGCCAGCCGTGGTGCAACAGCGGAGCCCACAGGATGCCGTCCAGCCCATCGAGCTGTCGTGGCCGGATCCCTTCCTCGTCCAGGGCACCGCCAAGGACGGTATCCACCGCCTCAGTGAGATACAGCACGCCGGTGAACGCAGCAATGATCATCGCGGCCTGCCCGGGCCGAGCTGGCAGCACCCGCGAACGGGCAAGACTTCCGGAGGGCAGGGCCGGCACGTCCACAGACATTACCCCCGCACACTGAGAGAATCCTGTGTCCCGCAGCTAAGCCCAGAGCTGGCCGTCGAGGCGGGCGGCGGCCTCCTCGAGGTCGCCTGAGTAGGCGCCGGTGGAGAGATACTTCCAGCCGGCGTCGCAGACCACGATCACGATGTCCGCGGCCTCACCGGTGCCCGCGGCCTTCTCCGCGACGGCCAGCGCGGCATGCAGGATCCCGCCGGTGGAGATGCCCGCGAAGATGCCCTCGGTTTCCAGCAGCTCGCGGGTGCGGCGTAACGCGTCGTAGGAACCGACGGAGAAGCGGCCGGTCAGCACTTCCGGGTCGTAGAGCTCGGGCACGAACCCCTCGTCGAGGTTGCGCAGGCCGTAGACCAGTTCCCCGTAGCGCGGCTCCGCAGCGATGATCTGCACGTCGGGCTTGTGCTCCCGCAGGTAGCGCCCTACCCCGACCAGTGTGCCGGTGGTGCCGAGCCCGGCGACGAAATGGGTCACCGTCGGGAGGTCGCGCAGGATCTCCGGACCGGTGGTGCGATAGTGCGCCGCGGGGTTGGCCGGGTTGCCGTACTGGTAGAGCATGACCCAGTCAGGGTGCGCAGCGGCCAGCTCCTTGGCCCGCGCCACCGCCTGGTTGGAGCCGCCCGCAGCCGGCGAGAAGATGATCTCCGCACCGTACGCCTCGAGGAGCTGCCGCCGCTCGATGGAGGTGTTCTCCGGCATCACGCAGACCAGCCGGTAACCCTTGAGTTTGGCGGCCATCGCCAGCGAGATTCCGGTGTTGCCCGAAGTCGGCTCCAGGATGGTGCAATCCTTGGTGAGCCGCCCCGAGCGTTCGGCGTCCTCTACCATCGCCAGCGCCGGACGGTCCTTCACCGAGCCGGTGGGGTTGCGGTCCTCCAGCTTGGCCCACAGTCGCACGTCGGACGCGGGTGACAGATGAGGCAACCCCACCAGCGGGGTGTTACCCACCGCATCGAGCAGCGAATCATAGCGGGCCATAGCGGCTCCCGCCAGCAACGGCCGGGAGAATGGTGACGTTGTCACCGTCGTGCACCGCGGCCGCCAGGCCCCCGGTGAAGCGCACGTCCTCGTCGTTGACGTAGACATTGACGAAGCGGTGCAGGGATCCCTCTTTCACCAGCCGCGCCTTGATCCCTCCGAACTGGCTCTCCAGGTCCTCGATCACCTCGCCGATGTTGGCGCCCGACGCCTGCACGGACTTCTCGCCCTTGGTGTGGGTGCGCAAGATGGTGGGGACGGAGACGGTGACGGCCATTGTCAGATCCTCCTCTGGGTGCGGACGGCTCACCAGTACCTCTACGCATTACCGCCCCCTGTCATTCCGGAGACGGCGTACGGGTCAGTGCGCGTCCGGGACGTCGTCAGCGCCGGTGTGGGAGAACATGTACGACTCGACAACTTCGACCGGCTCCTCGGTGACCTCACCATCGATGATGCGATAGGAGCGCAGCTCGTGAGTAACCGGATCGCGGGTGGAGATCAGCACATAGTGCGCACCGGGGTAGCCGGCGATGTCGACATCACGGCGGGATGGGTAGGCCTCGGTGGCGGTGTGCGAATGGTAGAAAACCACCCACTCCTCGTCCCGTGATTCCAGCTGACGGTACAGCCGGATGAGGTCGCCGGAGTCGAACTCGTAGAAGGTCATCGAGCGCGCGGAGTTGAGCATCTCGATGAACCGCTCTGGGCGGTCGGAACCCACCGGGCCCGCGAGGACACCGCACGCCTCGTCCGGATGATCCCGGCGAGCGTGCCCGACCATCGCGTCCACGAGATCGCGGCGAATGGTCAGCACGCCTTCATCCTACGTGCCAGAGACGGCCTGGATCAGGGACTCTTGCACCCAGGTCAGCCAGTGGTATACCCCCAGGTGCGGCGCCCGAGGGTCGTCAGGGGGAAGTTCATCGGGCATGTCTTCGGTGACCTCGAGCACCGTACCCAGGGCCAAGCGGACGTCGTTGAGCGCGGTGAGCCACGCGTGCGCCTGTTCGTCGGACAGCCGCACCCGGCCGCCCCGCGCCGGGCAGGTGTCCAGCACGACACCGGCTACGCCGTCCTTGACGGCCAACAAGTCGGGCTCGCGCAGCGCGCGCAGGCCGCCGGACAGCGCGGCATCCTCGCGGTGAAAATCGGGCAGCAGCCGGGCCAGGACCCGGTCATCGGGTGCGGTGCTGGGGCCGACGGTGATGCCGGTGAGTTCGGCCAGCTCGTCGCGAGGAGCCGCGGCGACCCGCGCACTGAGCATGTCGCGGATCTGACCGACCAGCCCGCGCAGCAGCCCGGCCTCTCGCTCAGACAGGACGGCCGTCACCAGTCCTCGGCTACGCCGCCAGCCGTTCACGCGTCACGCTGCATGGTCGCCCAAAGCCCGGCGCCGTGTAGCTTCGCGACGTCGATCTCCACCTTGTCCCGAGAACCCCTGGTCACCACTGCCCGGCCTTTGTGGTGCACGTCGAGCATCAACTTGGTGGCTTCGTCGCGGCTGTACCCGAAGAGCTCCTGGAACACGTAGGTGACGTAGGACATCAGATTCACCGGGTCGTTCCAGACGATCGTCAGCCACGGCAGGTCGTCGGTTGCGACCTCGTCCACCGCTGGGTCGACCTGGGTCTGCTCCAGTTCGCCGAGTGTGGTCATGGACCAATGTTCTCACCAAGGCCAGCCATACGCTCAGTAGATGCCCACCGCGCACAGGGACAGCACCGCACTGCTCACCGACCAGTACGAGCTGACGATGCTCGCCAGCGCGCTGGCCGACGGTTCGGCCTTCCGCCGCTGCACGTTCGAGGTCTTCGCTCGCGGGTTAGGTGGCCACCGCTATGGCATCGTCGCTGGCGTCCCCCGGCTGCTCGACGCAGTGGCCGGGTTCCGGTTCGGTAACGAGCAACTGGCATTCCTGACGCGCATGCTGGACCCACGCACCCTGGATTGGCTGGCCGGCTACCGGTTCCGCGGCGACATCGACGGCTACCCCGAGGGCGAGCTGTACTTCCCCGGCTCCCCGGTGCTGACGGTCACCAGCAGCTTCGCCGAAGCGGTATTGCTCGAAACGGTGGTGCTCTCGGTGCTCAATCACGACTGCGCGGTGGCCGCCGCGGCGGCCAGGATGGCGGGCGCGGCCGGTGACCGGCCGTTGGTGGAGATGGGCGGTCGCCGCACCCATGAGGAAGCCGCGGTGGCGGCAGCCCGCGCGGCTTACTTGGCCGGCTTCGCCGCGACGTCCAACCTGGCCGCCGGTCAGCGTTACGGCATCCCCACCGCGGGCACCGCAGCGCACGCGTTCACCCTGCTCCACGACAGCGAGGCGGACGCCTTCGCCGCGCAGGTCGAGGCGCTGGGTACCGACACCACCTTGCTGGTGGACACCTACGACATCACCCAGGGAATCGCCACCGCGATCGAGGTCGCCGGTCCGCGGCTGCGGGCGATCCGGATCGACTCCGGCGATCTCGGGAAGCTGGCCCGGCAGGCTCGCCAGCAGCTCGACCGGCTCGGCGCGCCGGACGTGCAGATCGTGGTCTCCGGCGATCTGGACGAGCACTCGATCGCCGCGCTGCGCGCCGAGCCGGTGGATTCCTACGGGGTGGGCACTTCGGTGGTGACCGGCTCGGGCGTGCCGACCGCCGGAATGGTCTACAAGCTGGTCGAAGTCGACGGTCGACCGGTAGCCAAGCACAGTGAATCCAAACCTTCTCGGGGTGGGATCAAGAGCGCCTTGCGGCGGTACAAGCCAAGCGGCACCGCAGTCGAGGAGCTGGTGTTCCCGCGGGGCCGCCAGCCCGACCTCGGGGAGCACGACCGGGTGCTTCCGGTACCGCTGGTGCGGGCAGGGCACCCGGTTGGCCCGCCATCCACGCTGGACCAGGGACGCGAGCGGGTCCGAGCTGCGCTGAGCAGTCTGCCGCCCGGCGGGCTCCGGCTCTCCCCCGGCGAGCCCGCTGTCCCCACGGTATTCATCTGATCCCTACCCCCCGAGCGCAAGGCTGTAGCGTGGGCCGCCGTGCCGGCCTCTACCACGGTCTCGAACATCGCTGTGCCCGACGTCGGCACCCTGCTCGCCGCGTCGGTGCACGCGGTAGGTGGAACCGACCGGCCGGGCCAGGCCCTGATGGCCGACGCGGTCGACCGGGCGATCCGCACCGGCGAGCATCTCGCGGTGCAAGCCGGCACCGGTACCGGCAAGTCGCTGGCCTACCTGGTTCCGGCAATCCGGCACGCGGTCGCCGCGGATACCACCGTGGTCGTCTCCACCGCGACCATCGCGCTGCAGCGCCAGCTCGTTGATCGTGACCTTCCTCGGCTGGCCGCGGCGCTGGAGCCGCTGCTCGGCGACGCCCCGAGCTTCGCGATCCTCAAGGGACGTCGCAACTACCTGTGCTTGCACCGGCTGAACACCGGCACTGGTGACGAGGGCGAGGACCTGTTCGACGCTGCGTCCGCGGCCTCCCCCACGTCGATGCTGGGCCGCCAGATCGCCCGGCTGCACGAATGGTCGTCGCAGACCGCCACCGGTGACCGTGACGAGTTGGTGCCCGGTGTGACCGATCGGGCCTGGCGGCAAGTGTCGGTGAGCGCCCGGGAATGCCTTGGTCTGTCCCGCTGCCCGGTTGGGATGGGCTGCTTCGCCGAGCAGGCCCGGGCGCGAGCCGGACGTGCCGAGGTGGTGGTCACCAACCATGCGCTGCTCGCTATCGACGCGATGGGCGAGCACCAGGTATTGCCCGACCACGACGTCGTGGTCATCGACGAGGCGCACGATCTCGTCGATCGGGTTACCAATGCGGCCACCGAGGAGCTCACCGCGGCAATGGTCGAGACCGCGGCCCGCCGCTGCGGCCGGTTGATCGACCAGCAGATCGCCGACGAGCTGGCCGCTGCGGGTGACGGGCTCGCGCTGGTACTCGGTGACGCACCGGTGCAGCGGTGGGACACACTCGGCGAGATGGTGGCTGGGGCGCTTACCGCGGTGCGTGACACTGCCCACCACTGCACCACAGCGCTGGGGACCGAACGCCGCGAGGACCCCGACGCGGCCGCTGGTCGGCGGGTCGCGCTGGCTGCGCTGGAGCTGGTGCACTCGGCGGCGGGCCGGGTGCTCGTGGCCTTCCCCGACGAGGAAGCCAGCCGCCGCGACGTGGTCTGGCTGGCCGAGGAGACCGTACGGGGCCGAGTGCTGAGGGTGGCCCCGCTGACCGTGGCTGAACTGCTGCGGCAGCGCCTGTTCGGCGAGCGCACGGTGGTGCTCACCTCGGCCACCCTTACCCTGGGTGGGACGTTTGACACGCTGGCCACGCAGTGGGGCCTGCCCCCGCAGCGGCCGTCTGCAGCACCCACCGCCGGGCCTGCCGCCGGAACAACCACCGCAACGGCTACCGAGCGGCCGCCGCCAGCCGACGAGGACCAGGGCCCGGCTTGGACCGGCCTCGATGCGGGCTCCCCGTTCATGCACCACCGCGCCGGGATCCTCTACACCGCCGCGCACCTGCCACCGCCCGGTCGCGACGGGCTAGCGCCGGCGTATCTCGACGAGCTAGCCGCACTGGTTACGGCGGCGGGTGGGCGCACTCTCGGCCTGTTCTCCTCGATGCGGGCCGCCAAGCAGGCCGCTGAGGCGCTGCGGTCTCGGGTGGACCTACCGATCCTGTGCCAGGGCGACGACGCGACCGGCCTGCTGGTGACGCAGTTCGCGCAGGACGAGCCGACCTGCCTGTTCGGCACGCTGTCGCTGTGGCAGGGCGTGGACGTGCCCGGCCGGTCGCTATCTCTGGTGGCGGTCGACCGCATCCCGTTCCCCCGCCCGGACGACCCGCTGAGCTCGGCACGGCAGCGTGCGGTGGCCGCCCGCGGAGGCAACGGGTTTCTCACGGTGGCGGCGACGCACGCTGCGCTGCTACTCGCCCAGGGCGCCGGCCGGCTGCTTCGCTCAGCCGACGACCGCGGCGTGGTGGCTATCCTGGACCCCAGGCTCGCCACCGCCCGTTACGGCAACTTCCTGCGCGCCTCGCTGCCGCCGTTCTGGCCTACCACCGACCCTGCCGTGGTGCGAGCCGCGCTAGCGCGTCTGGCTGCGAACACATCCGACGGTCCCCCATCCGCCGGTCCCAAGGTGCGATGCAGCGGGTCGCCTTGATGGCCGATGTGTTCCCCGGGCGACGGGCGGACCATCGAAGTTACCGAGTGCTTCACTCGTAACGGGAGGTATTCGTGCGCCATCTCATTATGTGCTGCGATGGCACCTGGCAAGTGTCGGTACAAGGGTCCGTCACCACTGTGCGCCGGCTGTACAACGCCCTCGCCGAGAAGACTGAGGACGGTGCAGAGCAGTTGCCCTACTACCACCCCGGCGTGGGCACCAAGGGTGGTCTTATGGACTGGCTGCTGGGTGGAGTCGCTGGGGTGGGCCTTCCCGCGATGTGATGGAGGCCTACCACTGGCTGACCACCACCTATCAACAGCAAGACCGCATTGCGCTGTTTGGCTTCAGCCGGGGTGCCTACACAGCGCGCAGCATCGCCGGGATGATTGCAACGTGCGGGCTGATCGACACCACCGGCCTGGACGAGGCAACGACATGGCGTCGGATCGAGTACATATACCAGCACAGGTACCGCGCGGGCCGCGACGCTCATCCACACTGGCGTGCCGAACTCAGCTTCAGCTACGACCCGGCACGTGCTGACCAGATCCCGGTGCACTTCATTGGGGTGTGGGACACGGTGGGCTCGCTCGGCATTCCTGACTACCTGGATTGGCTCAATATTGTGGACTCACCGCGCCGCTACGAGTTCCACGACGTCACGCTCAACCCGCACGTCAGGCACGCTCGCCACGCGGTGGCCATGGACGAGTTCCGTGGTCCCTTTGTGCCCACGCTGTGGTCGGAACCAGCGCCGGGACAAGACCTCGAGCAGGTGTGGTTTCCCGGCAGCCACCAAGACGTGGGCGGCGGCAACCTCCACACCGGCCTGAGCGATGGCGCACTCCAGTGGATGATCGAGCGCATCGCCATCGGCGCCGGCACGGACCACCAGGAGTGCCGCGGCGGTACCTCTATGCGTTCGCCAACGATGCCTGGGGCTTCTACAGCAACAACCGGGGCAGCGTACGTCTCACAATTACCCGGACGGCGTGACCGATCACAGCCACCACTGTGCCGCGACGGTGACAGTGCCGGGCGCCACTTCGGTGAACCCGGCGTCGCGCACGACCAGCATCCCGCGTTTCCGCCAGGCCCGTTCCGGCTGCTCCTCCGCCACCAGGTTCGCCCACTGTTGCGTGGAGGCAGTGCGCACCGCGCAGCGGTAGCCGCCGGCCGCCCAGTGGTCCAGCTCGACGGCTCGGTCGCCGGCGGCCAGCAGCGCCGCGAGCAGCATGCTGGCGTGGCCGACCTGGGCGGCGGCCTTGCCCGTGGTCATCGCAGGCTGTGGCGCGAGCCAGAGCACGGGGACCCCGTCTGGTGGCGGGCCCGGATCGTCGGGAGGCACGTCGGTACCGCCGACCTGCAACCGCGTCACGGTTCTCGGAGTGTCGGCCACCGGCCGGGGCACCAGCGCCCGTACCTGAGCACCGCGGTGCTCGACGGTGATGCCGGGCAGGTCGGTCACCGCGATCCAGTGCGCGCCGCGGGCCCGGCGGGCGACCTTGCGGATCCGGCCTGCCACCACCCAGGGCTGCACCTCGCAATGCCACGGACCGCCGGGCTGCGAACGCTCGTCGAGGCACAGTGCCACTGCCGCCGAGGCCGCCGCCTCGAGCAGCGCGCTGCGGGCGGGTACCGCGTCCCGTTCCACCCGCAATATCAGCGGCATCGCCCGCACCGACGCAGGCGGCTCGTCGGCAGGGTCGGAGTCCGCCGGGTCCGCGGTCGCGACAGCCGGCAGGCCCAACCAACCCGCGTATCGGGCGGCCAACGGTACGAGCAATCGTGAGTGGGGACACGAGCTATAGGTCGCATCGCCACTCACAGGGGCACCCTGCGCAGCATTCCGTCGGCAGCGTCGGCAGCCTCGACCTCGTCGCGGGTCACGCCCAACACGAACAGCACGATGTCCAGGAACGGCTGGGTGATGGCGGTATCGGCGACCTCTCGCAGCGCGGGTTTGGCGTTGAACGCGACACCCAGGCCGGCGGCGGAGAGCATGTCGATGTCGTTTGCGCCGTCCCCGACAGCGACACATTGGGCCAGCGGGACGCCGAAGTGCTCCGCCGCCCGGCGCAGCGC
>DASYIL010000093.1:0-3790 GCA_035997545.1 Pseudonocardiaceae bacterium | reverse complement strand
GCTCCATCTGGACCTCTGCCCCCCGGTCCGCTATGAGACAAGCTTGCCGACGCGACGGGATACCCACTCCCCGCCCCTCCCGTCCTGCGACAGGCCAATACCCCCCACGTGCCGGTCAGCGGCACGAAGCCTGGACTCCGGGGACACCTCCAGGGCCGTTCTCCCGTTTCGCAGTGGTTTCGTGAACGGTGGCAGACGGGGCCTGATGACGACAGACGGTGGCAGAACACAAGATCGGCCTTGACCGGCGTTTGCGCTGGTCACAGCTGGTTTCTCCTGGTAAGAGGTGGTGCCCCCGGCAGGAATCGAACCTGCGACACACGGTTTAGGAAACCGATGCTCTATCCCCTGAGCTACGAGGGCCTAGCGTGTACGTTTGCCCAGCGTGCCGGGCGAGCCTCGGCCAGTTGGGTTCAGGCAGGTTACCCCGGGCCCGACGTCCTGTGCCGGACCTGTGCCGCGTGCCGCGGGCCAGCTTCTGACCACCGCCCCGAACACACGGCGCCGATTGTACGGCTCGTATGGGAGAGTCCCGACCGGCGCTTCGACCTTCGGGACGGACCCCGTGGTGTTCCGGCCACTGACCGGCGAGCAGGTGTGCCAGCTGATGCCGGGTGTTCCACCCGCTGTATTCCGGTGTTCCCGCGGAGTTGCCGCTGTTCATCGATGATCACTTCGAGCTGTTCATCCCACCACCCGCCGTGGCGGCAACCGGGGGAACCGGTCACGGGCCCACCCAGGTAGCCGGTAATCCCGCCGTGGTGGAAGCGGCCATCGCCGAAGCTGCCGCAACCATCACGCGAGACGAGTTCGCGGACATCCTGGGCTGGCCGCTGGCGCCGCTGCGGACTGCGCTTACCGAGCTAGAGGATCAGCTGGGGGGCGGGTGTCCTGCGGGTCCGCCGTGTCCGCGCAGCAGGCCATCCGGTGGCAGGCGCTCAGGCCAGCCGGGTCCGCCCGGCAACAACTATGCGGGCCGGCCGGTTGGCTGCCCCGGTCCGTCACCGGCGTCGGCTACTCGTCAGGGTCGGCATTCGGGTATCCGCCGCCGGCCATAACCGGAAGCTCGCAGGACACCGTAGTGCCGTGGCCTACCGGGCTGTGCACGGACAACGTCCCGCCCAGCGCCTCGATCCGGTCTTTGAGCCCGAGCAGTCCTGAGCCGCGCACTGGGTCGGCGCCACCGATACCGTCGTCGCGCACGCGCAGCCGTAGCGTGGCGCCGGAGGCTTCCACGTCCACCTCGACCACCGAGGCGCGGGCGTGCTTGGCGGCGTTGGCGAGCATCTCTGAGACGACGTAGTAGGCGCCCACTTCGACGGGCTCGGGAAGCCGGCCGTCGACCCGCACCTCCATTTCCACCGGGATGGCTGAGCGGCGCCCGAGCGCGCGCAGCGCCGGGTGCAGTCCGGCGTTTGACAGGATCGCCGGGTGTATGCCCCGGGATATTTCCCGCAGGTCATCGAGCACGCCTATGAGCTCCGCGGCTACGCCCGCGATCTCGGTACGGATCTCGCCACGTTCGGAGGATGCCGCCGCTGCCGAACGCAGCCTCAGGGCCAGCGCGACGAGGCGTTGCTGTGCGCCGTCGTGCAGGTCACGCTCGATGCGCCGGCGGGCCTCATCCGAGGCGGCGACAATCCGCGCGCGAGAGGCCATCAGCTCGGCCCGGCTCTGCGCATTCGCCACCGCTGTGGCGACCAGGTCGGTGAACTCCGTCATCCGCTGCTCGGTGTCGGGCGGCAGTGGCCCCTGCCCGGACCCGACGGCGATCAGTCCCCACAGCCGGCCATGAACGAGGACCGGCATCGCGACCGCAGACCGTAGCCCCTCGCCCAGATAAGGCTCCCCGCCCGGGATGTCGTAGTAGTCATCAACCCGGGCCGCCCGCCCAGTACGCAGCACGGTGGCGGTCAGCCCGGTCGACGGATAGCCCTCCCAGCGTTGGCCGACCCGCACGTGGGGACCCGTCGTGCCCTCGTTGGCCACCAGCGTGGCCGTCCCGTCGAGCTCAAACCTGATCATCCTGGCGGTGCCGCTCCCGAAATGCCGCAACACCTCCTTCGTCACGGCCGCGAACACCGCCTGGGGCGGTTCGCCCCGCGCGACCAGCATGGCCAGCCGGCGCAGGGACGCCTGCGTGTCGGCCAGTTCGCGCAGTTTCTGCTCGGCCTGGGCGTTGGCGATGGCCATCGCGGCCAGCTCCATGAAATCCGCCATGCGCGACTCGGTGCCCGCCGGAAAGTCCTCTCGCGAGGTCGCCGCCACCGTCACCCCCCAGTAACGCCCCCCAACCACAATCGGCGTAGCGACCCCCGCCCGCATGCCCAGCCGGCCCACCCAGGCGCCATACGGGCCATTCGCCAACCTGTCGCCGTTAATCCGCGCCGGGCGCCCGGTCCGCAACACGGCAGTCTGAACCATCCCGGGGACCAGCTTGAGCCGAAAGCCAACCGGCACCTGATCACTAACAAGGCCATAGGACCCAACAACAGTGACATACCCCTCCGACTTACCGCCCTCCCCCGACAAGTGATCAACGCGGGAAACGAACGTCGCCTCGGCACCGATCAGCCGGCCCAGCTCATCCGCCACCGCCGTAAACACCTCCGCCGGCCGGGCGCCGCTGGCTACCAGCGTGGCCACGCGCCGCAGCGCGGCCTGCTCACGGGCAAGCTCATCCAGCCGTGCCCGATCCGGCGGATCACGGCTTGGCCCCGCATCGGCGGCATGGTCCACATCGGTTCCGGTGTCTGGCGCGCTCCCAAAGCTGACCGTAGCCCGATGCTCACCGAGCACCTAGCCCTGGACGATCGAGCAACGTGGCGACCCGTCCGGGCCCGACCGGTCCGGTGATGATAGTGGCCATGCCGGGTTGCCCAAACGCGGCTCTGCCGGAGCGGCGGCTGATCGCCGACGGGCCTCAGGCGGCCGGGCGGTGCATGCACGGGCCACCGACACTGCTGGTCAGCGGGCAAGATCCATTCGCGGCGCCTGCGCACGCACCCCGTCAAGGTCGCCCTCACTGAGCTGGACACTCAGATGGGGGGCAGCGGGCCTCGAAGGCCACGGAGTAGCACGCCGTCACGACGATGCCATTGGCTCGTTTGGGGGTAACAGCGAGGCCCCCGGTGGGGGTCCTGTGCGCTTTACGTTGAAGGTCCAAAGATGATTCGACGTTCGCTGTGTGCCTTCGCGCTCGTTGCGCTGCTGGCCGCAGCGCTCGCCCATCAGGCCAGCGCTGACCCAGGCGGGCTGGTGGCCGAGGGTCTGGCGCCGAGTAGTGCCAACCAGAGCGGGCCGGTCTTGCAGACCGCCGTTGACAAACTGGCAGCCGCGTTGCGCTGCCACGACGCGCCTCATTCCTCCGGCGGGGAGCCCGCGCTGCTCGTGCACGGTGGCGCCTTAACCGGGTCGGAGAGCTGGGACTGGAACTATGTGCCCGCGCTTGACAACGCCGGCATCGACGTGTGCGCTGTGGACCTGCCCGACCGGGCGCTGACTGACATCCAAGTCTCGGCGGAGTACGTCGTCTACGCCGTGCGCCAGATGCGCGAGCACTACCACTCCAAGGTCGACATCTTGGGGCACTCGGAGGGGCCGGTGGTGGCACGGTGGGCGATCAAGTTTTGGTCTGACGTCCGCAACTCGGTCGACGACATGGTCGGACTGGCAGCCGCCTACCACGGCACGGCCCTCACCAACATCTTCTGCGCCACGGGTTCGTGTGTCCCGGTGGCGTGGCAGCTTTCCATCGGCTCGAACTTCATCAAGGCCCTCAACGCCGACG
>DASYIL010000092.1:0-2967 GCA_035997545.1 Pseudonocardiaceae bacterium | reverse complement strand
GGAAGGTTCGGGGTTCGAGTCCCCGCGTCGGCTCCACTATCACCTGCTGCGGCCCCGAACCATGGATCTTTTTGATTAATGTCAAACCAAAGTCATGGTAAAGAAGCTGGCGAGAGGCCGGGAGCGCAAGCACATTCGGCGGCGCGGGAACTCCTTCCAGGTGCTCATGTACGCAGGCGTGGACCCCCGGAAACCGGCAGCAAGCTGCGCCTTGCCGAGTCGGCTACCGGTGGGGCGGAGACGAAACGGATCTTGAACCGGTTTCGAGCCATGATCGCGGCAGAACGCCGGCTCGGGCGACCATGAAACCCCACCCACGGAAACGACGGTAGGGCCCGAACGTCTCCCGCTGAGACAACGCGCAGCTCGTGACAGGAAGGTACCGGATCTGCGGCTGTCCCCGTCAGTGCTGAGTTGAACGGGTGGCCGGGTCCCGCCGGGGCCTGTGTCGTCTGAGGGTTGCCCGTATCGTCGGTTGTGACGCTATATGGGGGTGATCGTGGCCCGCATCTTCATCAGCTACGCCACCCCGGACCGGCCGGTCGCTGACGAGGTATCGAGTTGGCTGCAGGCAGCCGGCCACGAGCCGTTCCTCGACCACGACCTTCGCGACGGGATCAGTGCCGGCGAGGACTGGAAGCAGCGCCTCTACCACGAGCTTCGTGAGTCTGACGCGGTGATCGGGTTGGTGACGTCGTCATTTCTGAAGTCACACTGGTGCTCGGTCGAGGTGGGGATCGCGGATGGGCGGGGTTGTCTGCTCATACCGTTGCGAGCTGAGGCTGGCGTGGAGCATTGGCTGATGCAGGGCATGCAATACGTGGATTACCACGTTGACCCTCAGCAAGCCCGTGCCCGAGTGCTCCAGGCGGTGCGGATGCTGGATGACTGTAGCGGTGCTTGGCGGGAGGGTGAGAGTCCCTTTCCGGGACTGGAACCGTTCACCGCGAAGCTCAGTCGGGTTTTTTGCGGTCGCGAGGCGGAGGCTCGCGAGGTCGGCAATCGGCTGCGCACCATGGCCAGCACCGGTGGGATGCTGGCCCTCGTCGGACCGTCCGGCTGCGGGAAATCCTCCTTGTTGAACGCTGCGGTGGTGCCGCTGCTCGACAGCGACCCAGCATGGCTGGTGGTGCCGACGCTGGTGCCGGGGACCGATCCGCTGCCCGAGCTGGCCCGGTCGTTGGCGGCCACGGCCACCCGTCTGGGGTTGGGCTGGTCGGCCAGCGAGGTCCGCGGCAGGCTTGAAGCCGGTACTGATGGCCTGCGCCGCGTGGCAGACGACCTGCTGGCGGCCGGCCCGGCCACGGGGCGGCTGCTGGTGTCGATCGATCAGTCCGAGGAGTTGTTCACCCGGACGACCCCGGCCGCCCGGCAGCGATTCGCGCAACTGCTGCGCGACGCGGTCGCAGGCCCGGTGCGGGTAGTCGTGGCGATGCGGTCGGAGTTCCTCGACGACCTCCGCAAACTCCCCGCGCTGGTCGGCATGCCGATCGAGGCCCATGTGTTAGCCCCGCTGGATCGAGAGATGCTGCGCGACGTCATCGAACAGCCCGCCAAGGTGGCCAGGCTGCGCCTGGAGAACGACCTGGCGGCTCAGCTGGTCGCCGACACCGACAGCGGCGAGGCCCTGCCTCTGCTCGCCTTCACCCTGCGCCAGCTAGCCGACGGCCTACCCGCCGGAGGCACATTGACCCTGTCCCACTACCACGACCTCGGCGGCGTCCAGGGCGCGCTGACCCAGCATGCCGACGCCGCGCTCGCCAAGGCCGTCCAGGCCAGCAGCCTGACCGAACCCGAGGTGCTGGCCGGACTCACTCACCTGATCACCATCGACGAGACCGGCCGACGCGCCCGACGGCGGACCAAGCTCACCAGCCTCGCCGAGCCGTTGAGTGTCGCGTTGCAGGCCTTCGTCGACCGCCGTCTGCTGCTCAGCGACACTGATGACGACGGCCAGGTGTGGCTCACCGTGGCCCACGAAGCCCTGCTCACCGGGTGGCGACCCCTGGACACCGCCACCGCCGACATCACCGTCGCCCTGCGCACCGCCCGAGCAGTCGAGCAAGCGGCCGCCGAGTGGAACAGCGCGGACCGACCCGAGCACTACCTCTGGGACGACAAGCGACTCACCGCCACCCTCGCCACGTTGGGAATGGCTGGCGACGGCGGCAGCCACAACCCCGCTGACCCTCCCATTGTCGCGTTCAACGACAAGGCTCGGCGCGTTCCTCGACGCCACTGGCCAGCGCGTCAACGCCGTCAAGGAACGCGAACGGCGCCGCCGCACCCGCACCATCGCCGTGCTGTCGACCCTGCTACTGCTCGTGACCGCCGCTTCGATATACGCCTTCCAACAACGCGGCACCGCACAGACACAACGCGACACCGCCATCTTCAACCAGATCACCGCCCAAGCCGACCGACTGCGCAGCACCGACGTGTCCCTCGCAGCTCAACTCGACCTCACCGCCTACCGCATGCGACCGACTCCGGACCTCTACACGGCCCTGGTGACCCTAGGGAACGCCGTCTTGTCGACCCCGCTAAACGGTCACACCGACTCCGTCAGGGCAGTGGTGTTCAGTCCGGATGGGCGCACCTTGGCCAGCGGCAGCAACGACGAGACGGTGCGGTTGTGGAACGTGACCGACCCGACCCACGCCGCCTTCCTGGGTCAACCCCTGACCGGCCACACCAACTCCGTCGGCGCGGTGGTGTTCAGCCCGGATGGGCACACCCTGGCCAGCGGCAGCGCCGACCGGACGGTGCGGTTGTGGGACGTGACCGACCCGGCCCACCCCACACCCCTGGGTCAACCCCTGACGGGCCGAATTCGGCAGTATCGCGACTTCGGCTGGTAGCCGCGAAGTGTGGGAGCTTGCGCCGGTCCGTCGCCCAGGCTTCCAAGAGCCGCCGGGGTGGACCTCCGAACGGGCGCGGGCCGTCTCAGTCGCGGTGCCTGTACAA
>DASYIL010000091.1:0-22904 GCA_035997545.1 Pseudonocardiaceae bacterium | reverse complement strand
AGCCGAGGCCCGATTGCCGGCTCCGCCAGCGGTGGCCAGATTGCCGGCTCCGCCAGCGGTGGCCAGATTGCCGGCTCCGCCAGCGGTGGCCAGATTGCCGGCTCCGCCAGCGGTGACGATCACCACCCCGGCCCGGCGGGGCAAACCAGCGGTCGCGCTACTCCTTGCGGCCTGGACATCCAGCAGCAGCAGCGGGGCGGTGGCCCACCGCTGCCGGACCGCAGCGGGATCGGCGACCAGGTCCGGCTCGCATCCCGCCGCCGCGGCAAGCCTAAGCACCTCGTCGGCCAACCCACCCGGAGCCAGCATCATCACCGGCCGTCGCGCGGTCCGATCCGTGCTGCGCGTACCTCCACCGTCAACACTCATCTGTGGCCCCCAGCAGTTCCGGCCCCGCGCTGTCCAGGGCGTCTGGCCCCACTGTCAACCAAACGACCCGGCCCGGGCGACCACCTCATGATTGACATGTGGACAACACGGCACCTGTGGACAACGCGGGGCACATGGGCCGTCCCATCACCAGCGGTGCCGCCTATGCTGCCCGGCGTGACCTCTCCCGGCCCGGGCCGCACAGGTGTCGCGGCATTCTTCGACTTGGACAAGACGATCATCGCTAAGTCCAGTGCCTTCGTCTTCTCCCGGCCGTTCTTCCAGGAAGGTCTGATCAACCGGCGCGCGGTGCTCAAGAGCAGCTATGCCCAGTTCATGTTCCTGCTGGCCGGAGCCGACGCCGAGCAGATGGAACGGATGCGCGCGCACATCACCGCCCAATGCACGGGCTGGGACGTCGCCCAGGTGACGGCGATCGTCGAGGAGACTTTGCATGACATCGTGGACCCACTGGTCTACGCGGAGGCGACCACGCTGATCGCCTCGCATCGCGAGCGTGGCGACGACATCGTCGTAGTCTCGGCCTCCGGAGTGGAGATCGTGGAGCCGATTGCCAAGATGATCGGCGCAACGCACACGGTGGCCACCCGCATGGTCACCCATGACGGTCGGTACACCGGCGAGGTGGAGTTCTTCTGCGCGGGAGAGAACAAGGCGCTCGCTGCTCGGGAGTTGGCCCAGCAGCACGGCTACGAGCTGCAGCGCTGCCACGCCTACTCCGACTCGGTTACGGATCTGCCGTTGTTGGAGGCGGTGGGCCACCCGACGGCGGTGAACCCGGACCGGGCGCTGCGCCGCGAGGCGCTGCAGCAGGGCTGGCCGGTGCTCACGTTCTCCAATCCGGTGTCACTGCGGACTCGGATCCCAGCTCCCTCGGGGGCGCAGATCGCCGCCGCGGTGGGGTTAGGTGCGGTGGCCGCTGCCGGCGTCGCATGGTACGGGCTGCGCCGGCGGCAGCGTTGAGCCACGCTCGGCCCAACGGGTCTTTATTTGGTCCAAATGGGTGGCTGATACCGACAATTCGCACGTTGAGTAGCAGAAACTCAGTACCTGATCGGGCCTCTTGCTGTGGCCCCGGTCACCGCGTAGACATAACGATACGGACCCCTGCAAGGCCAGGGGCGGTGCAGCAGAGAAGCACCGTCCACCCCGAACAGGGCTCCGTGCACGGACGCCGGGCACCCACGCGCAGCACGCCGCGGGAGGCTTGTCGTCAAGGGTCTGCGTGCCGTGTCCTTTGGGGATGCGGGCGCCGAGACCCCGTTGGGTACGACACGAGTTGCACGCTTGGTACCCCGGTAGTTCGTGCAGACGGCGGTGCTACTCGAGACCCTCTCGGGATCGAGTAGCACCGCTGTCTCGTTCTCATGGGGAGAGCAACCTGCTTTAGCCGTCGCCAGCAGCGCCTCGCTGAGTGGTTACCGCCTGGGCGATCGAGGTGGCCTCCCGAGCCCCGGCGGTCAGCGCGGTGCAGCAGTGCACGATCCACTGGCCGATCGCCTCCGGCTCGCCGCTGGCGAAGCCGGCCGCCGCGGCCCGGTATTCCCGCTCGCGGCGTAGATGGGCGACCTCGGGCACCACTAACCCCTTGGGATCCAGCCCGCTAGCGACCACGGTAAGACGCGCCGCGGCCCGGGCGACCACCCCATTGCCCTGGGCAAAGGGCACCAGCGCCAGCAGTTCGCCGTGCACCACCGCGGCGAGCACCGGCGCGGCGATCCGGCTACCCCCGGCGACCAGCCGGCCCAGCCCGTCGAGCCGGACAGTGACCTCGTGGGACGAGCGTGGCCGGCCCAGCTGTGACTCGGACGACAGGTCCGCCGCGGCGAGCACGTGCAGCCGGGCCAGGGCCTGCAACGGAGCCCGCTGCCAGGTGCCGAGCAGCCCGCCCAGAGCCTCCGCTGCCCGTAGCGCGCCGGCCAGCACCGGGTCGTCCACCGGACCGTCGTGAGGCAAGGCGGCGCTGCCGCCATCCAGCGCGGCCGAAGCCCGGGCGGCGCGAACCGACGCCTCCGCCGCGGTAGCCGGCCAACTGCTCCGGTTGGCTGGGTGCCGGTGCACCGCGGTGACCTCATCGCGGGCCCGCGTGACCGCCTCCGCGACTCCCGGCAGCTCCATCAGCGGGGCCAACGGGTCTGCGGGCACTCCGGCAGTCTCTCAGCCGGTATGCGTCGGCCCCGCGGGGGCGTGGTCAGCGGGTGACGGTGGTGAGGAGACCGAACTGAGGATTGCGTGCCGCGGGGTCAACCAGTTCGAATGACGATGGGTGATGGCTTCCACCGCTGCGTCAGAGAGTAGTAGCCCTGCGGTGGCGAGGCGATTACCGTCAGCAGTGGACCGAGACGACGCGACAGGGAGGTCCCACAGGATGGGCGACTCCAGCCAAGGACTCGACAACCTGCTTCGGGAGAGCCGCACGTTCCCCCCGAGCGACGAGTTCGCAGCCCAGGCGAACGCGGCGACGGAGCTCTATGACCAAGCAGACGGCGATCGGGAGGCATTCTGGGCGCAGCAGGCCCACCGGCTGCACTGGCACACCGACTTCGAGCAGGTCCTCGACTGGTCCAACCAACCCTTCGCGAGATGGTTCAGCGGCGGCAAGCTCAACGTCGCCTACAACTGCGTCGACCGGCACGTCGCCGACGGTCACGGTGACCAGGTCGCCTTCCATTGGGAGGGCGAGCCCGGCGACACTCGCACCATCACCTACACCGACCTGCAGCGTGAGGTCTGCAAGACGGCCAACGCGCTGCTCTCGCTGGGCCTGCAGACCGGGGATCGGGTGGCCATCCAGCTCCCGATGATCCCCGAGGCGGTGTTCGCCATGCTCGCCTGCGCCCGGTTGGGCATGCCGCACAGCGTGGTGTTCGGTGGCTTCTCCGCCGAGTCGCTGCGCCAGCGGATCAACGACGCCCAAGCCACACTGGTGATCACCGCCAACGGCCAGTACCGGCGGGGCAAGGCGGCACCCTTGAAGGTCAACGCGGACGAGGCACTCAAGGATGCCTCGACGGTTCGCCACGTGGTCGTGGTCAAGCGGACCGACCTGGACGTCGGCTGGACCGAGGGCCGTGACGTGTGGTGGCACGAGCTGGTGGATGGCCAGTCCGACCAGCACACCCCCGACGCGTTCGACAGCGAGCACCCCTTGTTCATCCTCTACACCTCGGGCACCACCGGAAAACCCAAGGGCATCATGCACACCTCCGGCGGCTACCTCACCCAATGCGCCTACACTCACCATGTCGTCTTCGACCACAAAGCCGGCCAGGACGTCTACTGGTGCACCGCCGATATCGGCTGGGTCACCGGGCACAGCTACATCATCTACGGGCCGCTCGCCAACCGGGCAACATCGATCATGTACGAGGGCACCCCGAACACCCCGCACGAGGGCCGGCACTGGGAGATCGTGCAGCGCTACGGCGTCACCGTCTACTACACCGCGCCGACCCTGATCCGCACCTTCATGAAGTGGGGTAAGGAGATCCCGGAACGGTACGACCTGTCGTCACTGCGACTGCTGGGCAGCGTCGGAGAGCCGATTAACCCCGAGGCCTGGATGTGGTATCGGGAGCACATCGGCGGGGATCGCTGCCCGATCGTGGACACCTGGTGGCAGACCGAGACCGGCGCGATCATGATCTCGCCGCTGCCCGGCGTCACCGCGACCAAGCCGGGCTCGGCGATGCGCCCGCTGCCCGGTATCGGCGCCACCGTGGTCGACGAGTCCGGCACCACGGTCGACCACGGCCAGGGCGGCTACCTGGTGCTGGACCAGCCGTGGCCGGGGATGTTGCGCACTATCTGGGGTGACGACGACCGGTACCGGGAGACCTACTGGTCGCGCTTCGCCGACCAGGGCTACTACTTCGCCGGAGATGGCGCCAAGTACGACGACGACGGCGCGATCTGGCTGCTAGGTCGGGTGGACGACATCATGCTCGTGTCCGGGCACAACATCTCCACCACCGAGGTGGAGTCCGCGCTGGTTTCGCATCCGACGGTGGCCGAAGCCGCAGTAGTCGGCGCGTCGGACCCGACCACCGGGCAGGGCATCGTCGCGTTCGTGATCCTGCGCGGCCATGTCGCCCAGGACGAGGCTACGGGCGAACAGGCCATCAAGGCGCTGCGCGACCACGTGGCTACCCAGATCGGCGCGATCGCCAAGCCCCGGCAGATCATGGTGGTGGCAGATCTGCCCAAGACCCGATCCGGCAAGATCATGCGCCGCCTGCTGCGCGACGTCGCCGAACACCGAGAGATCGGCGACGTCACCACCCTGGCCGACTCCTCGGTGATGGACATGATCTCCACCGGCCTGGAATCCGACTCCGCAGAGTAACCGCTCGGACCGCCGTTCGGAGCTGAATCGCGGTTGCGGGCATGCTGGGGACATGGCTGCCGCGCTGCGGGTACGCGGCTCGGTCTCGATCCCGGAGGCCGAGCTGCGGTGGCGCTTTTCTCGGGCAAGCGGGCCGGGTGGCCAGGGCGTGAACACGACCGATTCGCGGGTCGAACTGGTCTTCGACGTGATGGCCAGCACTGCATTCACCGAGCACCAGCGGGCTCGCGTGCTGGAGCGGCTGTCCGGTCGGCTGGTCTCAGGGGTGCTGACGGTGGTGGCCGCCGAGTACCGCTCCCAGTTGCGTAACCGGGAAGCCGCCCGGATCCGGCTCGCCGCGATGCTGCACCAAGCGCTGGACCCGGACCCGCCGACGCGCCGCCCGACCCGGCCCTCGCGAGCAGCGCGGGAGCGTCGGCTGGCTGATAAGCGCCGCCGGACGCTCACCAAGCGGCTGCGCAGGCCGACGGACGAATGATCCCTGGTGAATCTGGTGATCCGGACGACCTACGCGCGCTCGCCGGATACGCCCGACCGTACAGATCGTCGTCTGAAACGTTATGAATCCGGGCCGAACACCAGCAGCGGCACCAGCTGTTCAGCGGCGGTCAGGGAACCGTGGTGGCCGATCAGGGAGGCCAACCTGGACCTGACGACCGAGCGCACAACCGCGAAGTCCGTGCGGGCGGCGACCACGACGTCACCGATGCGATCCCGGAAGCGGTCTTCGACCACGGGCCCGAACCACCCCTGCTGGATTGCCTCGTCGCGGGTGACGATCCACGCCCGATCCCCGATCAGCTCCCGCCAGGTCGCGAACACGTCGCCGGTGGCGCCCGGCTCGGTGTAGAGGTACCGGGTTCGCGGCTCGCCGCCCAGCAAGCGCACCCCGGCTTGCAGGGCGGGTTCGGTATCGAAATCGAGCCTGCTCTGCTCGGGCACTGTCACCATTCCGTGGTCCGCGGTCACCACGAGCTGGCTACCAGGCGGGAGTCCTTCGGCGATCGCGGCGGCCAGCCGGTCGATGTGGTTCAGTTGCAGCCGCCACGGCAGCGACCCGACGCCGTAGAGGTGCCCGAGCAGGTCCAGGTCGCCATGGTAGGCGTAGCAGAACACTCGCTCGCTGCCGGACAGCGCCGCCAGTACGGTAGCGGCCAGGTCGCCCAGCGCGTGCACCCCCCTAAAGTCGCCGCCACGCAGGACCGCCCGGCTCAAACCCGTCCCATGGTGCAGGTGCGGGACCGCCAGCGCGACCAGCACACCGGCAGCCGCCGCCCGTTCCAGCGTCGTGGGCACCGGCTGAATGTCCTCGGGAACGAACCGGTCTCGCAGGTCCGCCCCGTCACCCTCACCGTACGTGCGCCAGTTCAACGCGTTGATCAGCGGGCCGCCGGGGATGGCGAAAGAGAAGCCGACGATTCCATGCTGACCGGCGGGCAGGCCCGTCCCCAGGGCGGCCACGCTGGTCGCAGTCGTAGCCGGAAACCCCGCAGTGATCGGCTCGCTGTCTCCGGCCAGGGACGTGAAGAACGGGGCGTCCTTGGGATACGCACGCAACGCCTGCCACCCCAGGCCATCCACCAGCAGCAGACACACCCCACGGGCTGGGCGAAGCGCCAGCCCGTCTGCGAACCCGGGCACCCCAAGACCGGACAGCAGCGCGGGCACCACATCGGCGAGCGCACCCACCCCGTAAGCGGGTACCAGCGGAGCGTCCATCACCTACGCACCCCCGATCGGACTCGCTGCCACAGGATACGACACCATCCAGCCACCCTCGGTTAGGCGTAGCCACAGTGAGTGATCGACAGGGGCCGTGGGACCATGTCGGCCGTGACGAGCAGGCAGCCCCCCAGCAACGGTCGGCACGCCAAACCGGAACTACCGCCCGGGGTGCGGTCGCTCCCGCTGTCACCGGACCATCCCCGCCAAGTCGACGAGGCATCCCTGGGCGACCTGGTGCGGGACGCCGCCACGCACTTATCCACCTTGTTCCGCGCGGAGCTGGAGCTGGCCAAGGCGGAGGTGACAGCCGAGGTCCGCAAGGGCGTCAAGGGCAGCATCTTCTTCGTCGTCGCCCTGTCGATCCTAGTCTTCAGCCTGTTCTTCCTGTTCATGTCGGCGGCCGAGGTGCTGGCCGTCTGGCTGCCACGGTGGGCCGCATTCAGCATCGTCTTCGGCCTGATGTTGATCGTCGCGGCGGGGTTCGCACTGCTGGGCTGGCTCCGGGTGCGCAGCATTCGAAAGCCGGAGCGCACGATCAGCACCATCCGCGACACCGGGGCGGTGTTGACCCGCTGGCGCGGCAAACGCACTGCTGGCCAGCACAACGTCGACGACCGCGGGGAGTGAATTGTCCGCCCGACCCCGGCTCGGTCCGGATTCCTGGGCCCTGGACACACCGGGAGGTATCCGCCAACGGGATCCGGCTGCACCTGGCGGAGGCCGGGACCGGCCCGCTGGTGCTCTTGTTGCACGGTTTCCCGGAGTTCTGGTGGTCCTGGCGCCACCAACTGCCAGCGCTGGCCGCTGCGGGTCGCCGCGCCGTCGCAGTGGACCTGCGCGGTTACGGCGACTCCGATAAACCGCCCCGCGGCTACGACCTGTGGACGTTGTCCGGTGACGTGGCGGGCCTCGTCCGAGCGCTTGGGGAACGCCAAGCCGACCTGGTCGGGCACGACTGGGGCGCGATCCTCGCCTGGTGCACCGCCGCGCTGCACCCCAGAGTGGTGCGCTCGGTGACGGCACTGGCCACGCCACATCCGCACGCGATGGGGCAAGCCCTGCTGCGCGACCCGGCGCAGCGCTCAGCTTCGCGCTATCTGGCTAGCTTCCAGCTCCCGTGGCTGCCCGAGCGCAACCTCACCCGCGACGGTGCAGTTCTGGTGGAGCAGATCCTGCGCAGCGGGGCAGGCGAGCAGTGGTGCGCGGCAAGCGACTTCACCGCGGTGGCCCGGCGCTACCGCGACGCCATGCTGATCCCCGGCACGGCGCACTGCGCGCTTGAGTACTACCGATGGGTCGGCCGCTCCCAATTCCGGTTCGACGGGCGCAGGCTGTCCCGCACCGTGAAGCGGGTCGCGCGGGTTCCGGTACTCCAGGTGCAGGGTGCCGACGACCCGTACGTGCTGGAGCCAACCGCGCGGCGCTCGGCCCGGTGGGCCGGCAACAACTACCGCTACGAGGTACTGCCCCGCGTCGGCCACTTCGTCCAGCAAGAAGCACCCGAGCACACCACAGCGCTCATCACCGAGTTCTTGTGTCTTCGGCGCCCCTGTCGGCCGTAGGGGACCCTTATGCTGCTGTCCTTTGCCTGGGAGCAGACAGCCTGATAACCATTACGAGGCGCAGGTGCCGGTAGGCACCCGGTTGGTTCGGTTCGGTGCCGCAGCAATGTCGTCAGCGATCTCCTCCTCGCTCAGCACGAACCCGGTCTCGTCGTTGTCCACCGCCGCCCCGAATACCAAGCCGCGTACCTGGCCGGAGCCGTCGAGCAGCGGGCCACCCGAGTTCCCGCTGCGCACCACGGCGCGGACGGTGTAGACGTCGCGGACCACTGTCGTCGCGTTATAGATGTCCGGGCCGCGCAGGTTGATGCGTTCCCGGATCCGAGCGGCCGACGCCGTGTACGGCCCGTCCAGTGGGTAGCCGAGCACCAGCGCACTCAACCCACTGGAGGCCGGCTTGCTGGACAGCTCAAGCACCGGCGCCCTCAGCCCAGGTACCTTCAGCACCGCGACGTCGGTCTGCGGGTCGTAGCTGACCACCGTGGCGTCCAGCGGACCATCGCTGGTTTCCACCGACACCCGGTCGGTACCGGCGACCACGTGCGCGTTGGTGATCACCCGTTGCGGGGCCACCACGAACGAGGTGCCCTCCAGCGCCCGGGAGCAGGACCTTGCCTGAGCCTTGACCTTGAGCACGCTGGCACGGGCTTGGCGCACCACCGGGCTGTTGAGCAGGACCGGATCGGCCGGTTCGACCTCGTTGATCGGGGTGGTCGAGAACGGGAATTGCACGTCCGGGAACCCGGAGACGTCCAGCAGCCTGGCCAGGTCCGACGGCAGATCGCGGAGCACTTTGGGCATCGCCGTGTCCACGACCCGCAGCACCGCCGAGTCCCGCACCGCGCCGGTCAGCCCGGTATAGACCGACGACTTGGTCAGCGGCAGGGCGACCAACCAGGCCACCACTAGAGCTGCCGCGCCTTGCACCACGGCGCCCAGCAGGCTGTCCACCTGGCGCAGCACCTCCGGTCCGATCCGGATCTGTACCGCCCGACCCAGCCACACGCCCAGCGTCTCGCCCACCGCGACCAGCAGGACCACGATCGACACGCCGACCGCAACTCGGATTTCCGGGCTATCGAAGTGTGCGATCAGCGACGGTGCGATTCGCACTCCGATCACCGCCCCCGCCAGCACACCGACGAAGGACGCCGCCGCGGTGACCATCCCCTGCCGGGCGCCGGAGACGGCGGCGAGCAGGGCCAGCCCCAACACCAGCACATCCACCCAGTTCACCGGATCACCTCGGTCCGCTCGGCCAGCCGCCACGCCGCGTCCAGCTCGTACTCGGCCGCCGGTTCCCAGGGCCGTTCCCACTCGCCCATCGCCAGCAGCGCGGCCAGCAACCCGCCAGTGAACCCCCAGGCGAGCATGCCAGGTAGGAGAAAACCGGGGTGCGGGTACCCGCCGGGCCCGCGCACGAGCAGCCGGCGCCCAGGGTCCGCGAGCACCCGCAGCGGCACCCGGGCGACCGCAGCGGTCTCCCCCGGATCCACCGGGCCAACCGGCCCAGGCCGCTCCCAATGACCCAGCACCGGCGTGACGACGAAATCCGATGGCGGCAGGTACAGCTGCGGCATCACCGCAACTGGCCGCACGTCGCCGGCGCGAACCCCGACCTCCTCGGCTGCCTCCCGCAGCGCCGTCGCAACCGCCCCCCCGTCGGCGTCGTCCACCGCGCCGCCAGGGAAACAAACCTGGCCGGCGTGTGAGCTCAGCTGATCCGAACGCAACTGCAGCAGCACATCGGGCTCACCAGTGCGCGAGTCCTCAGCGAGCAACACCAGCACAGCCGCCGCTCGGCTAGCCTCCGTCGGAGCCACCCTTGGGGCCCCCGGCGGAGGGTAGACCCGCCCAACATCCCCGAGGCCAGGCTCCGCAGTGCGGCGTATCAGCCGGGCGAGCCAGCCCGGCACCGAGGCGGGGTCGACGAGCGGACCGGTACTCATGCACCTGGCCCGAGGTAGTGTGCGACGACCGCGCGCACCTGCTCCGGGCTGCGCAGCACCTCAGGCGGGTTGACCTGGCTGACCCGGCCGTCGGCGGACACCACGAAGCTCAGCGGCAATACCGCTGGGGCGTCCAGGGCAGCACGCAGCCTGCCATCGGGATCGCTGAACGACGGGTAATGCACGTTCAGGGCAGCGAGCATCTCCAGTGCCCCTTCAGGCAGCCGCTGCACCTCCACACCGAGCACCGGGATCGCATGGGGCCCCGCGGCGTAGGCGGCCAGCGCGGGCAGCTCCTGGGCACATGGTTGGCACAGCGGTCCCCACAGGTTGAGCAACGCCGGCCGACCCGCCAGCGCGGCCCCCACGTCGACCGTCCCTGGTTGCCCAAGACAGGGCAACACGAGCCCGGACAGCGGCCCATGAACAGCAGTAGCACCGGGGTTTCTGGCCGGGGGGGTTCCGACTGGGCAGGGCTGTAGCGCAGCCCGGGCCCTGTACGCGTCAAGACTCGTCAGCGAGCTGGCGGGCCGCGCAGCACCTGCCGAGCCGGGAGTCGTGGGGTCCGCCCGTGGCCACAGCGCCACCACGAGAGCGAACGCCAGCAATGCCGCCACCATCGCCCAGCGCGCCGCTGGCTTCACTGCATCGACCCAGGGGCCCCGGTTCCGACCGCGATACTCGATTCGCTGGCCAGCTCGGTCGGCAACCCGGCCATCGCCAGCAGATGCGGCGTCTCAGGCCCGCGCAGCAGCGTCGCAGCGATCTCGGGTTCGGTGGGTCCGAGGCCGTAGGACGGGCAGTCCTTGGCCAGCGGGCACACTCCGCAGGCCGGGCGGCGGGAGTGGCACACCCGGCGCCCGTGAAAGATCACCCGGTGGGACAGCATCGTCCAGTCCCGCTTCGGCACGAGCTGGCTGATCGCCTGCTCGACCTTCACCGGATCCTCGTGCTCGGTCCACCCCCACCGGCGCACCAGGCGCCCGACGTGGGTGTCCACCGTGATGCCGGGCTCGCCGAAGGCGTTGCCCAGGATCACGTTGGCTGTCTTGCGCCCGATCCCCGGGAGGGTGACCAGGTCGGCCAACCGGCCGGGCAGCTCGCCACCGAACCGCTCGACCAGTGCGGTGCCGAGCCCGATCAGTGCCGTCGCCTTGTTCCGATAGAACCCAGTGGGCCGGATCAGCTCCTGCAGCTCGTCCCGATCGGCAGCCGCGTAGTGGGCGGCGGTGGGGTACCTGGCGAACAGCGCCGGCGTGGTCTCATTGACCCGTTTGTCGGTGCATTGCGCCGACAGGATGGTCGCCACGGCGAGCTGAAGCGGCGTCTCGAAGTCCAGCTCGCAGTGTGCGTCCGGGTAGGCGGTGGCCAGCACCCGGTCCATCCGGCGGACTCGCCGAACCAGCGCGAGGTGACTCTCCCCAGCGAAGGAGCGGCGGGATGGGGCTGGCACGCTCACAGCCTACGGACGTGGCGCCCAATCCGGTCGCACGGGCCGGGCGGCGCGACACGCCGGGCACCGACCCCACGCGCAACGTGGCAAGGGGATACGGCAGGATCGCCCGCACCATGACCGTCTGGTTCGTTGCGGCCGTCCCGCCTCTGATCATGTTGTTTGCGCTGGCGATGGAACGTCTGGAGAGGCGCCTGCGCCGCGCTGCCGTGCAAGACAACGACACCGAGGAACTCCTGCAGGCGGCGAGGCCCGACGAGATGCAGGCGCTGTTCGGCAGCGGGATCGGCGGCGCGCTGAGCCGGGGCCGCGACGGCCTGGTCCGATCACGCCGCGCCGGGCAACGGTCCTAGACTCCATCAAGATGATCGGCGGCATCCAAGAGGTCCCTTGACGGCGGGGCCGGTTCCGCCGTGGTCACATGGAGAACGCGGTGAGCGACCCTCTGACTCGGGCCGGTATCTTCCAAGGTGTCGACCCGGCGGCAGTTCAGGCCCTCAGTGCCACCCTGGAGTCGGTCGACTTCCCCCGCGCCCACATCATCTTCGCCGAAGGTGAACTGGGCGACCGTCTCTACATCGTGCTGTCGGGCAAGGTCAAGATCGGGCGGAAGTCGGCCGACGGCCGGGAGAACCTGCTCGCGGTGTTCGGACCTTCGGACATGTTCGGCGAGCTGTCGATCTTCGATCCAGGACCGCGGACGTCGACGGCGACCACGGTGACCGAGGTCAGAGCCGTCACCATGGACCGGGCGGCATTGCGGGAATGGATCAGCAAACGGCCCGAGATCGCCGAGCAGCTGCTGCGGGTGATCGCACGGCGGCTGCGCCGGACCAACAATATGCTCGCCGATCTGATCTTCACCGACGTGCCGGGCCGGGTAGCCAAAGCGTTGCTGCAGCTCGCGCAGCGCTTCGGCACCCAAGAGGCCGGCATGCTTCGGGTGACCCATGACCTCACTCAGGAGGAGATCGCCCAGCTGGTCGGCGCCTCCCGGGAGACGGTGAACAAGGCACTTGCCGATTTCGCCCACCGAGGTTGGCTACGGCTGGAGGGCAAGAGCGTGCTCATCCTGGAGCCAGAGCGGATGGCCCGCCGAGCCCGTTGACAGCTGCCCGCGACCCCACCGCGGCTATAGTCGATGAACGGCGGCCCTCGGTGAAAGGAGCGCCGTGCCGACACCCACCGCGCTCCTCGGCCCCCCGGAGTGGCGCGCACTTGAGCAGCGGGGGCGCGACCGCTCCTACGAGCGAGGCCAGGTGCTGTTCTTCGAGGGTGATCAGGGAGGCAGCGTCATAGCGCTGCGGAGCGGCCGGGCGAAGGTGTCGGTGCATACGCTGCCGGGACGTGAGCTCCTGCTGGCGGTCAAGGGACCGGGAGAGCTGCTAGGCGAGATGTCAGCTCTCGACGGACGACCCCGCTCTGCGACGGCCACCGCGATGGAGGCGGTGGAGGCCTTGGTTGTGCCGGCGAGCGTGTTCCAGGAGTTTCTGAACGCTCATCCCCGGGTCGCCCTGCGGCTGCTCCAGGTTCTGGTCTCCGTGCTGCGCAACACTGACGAGCTCATCGCCGACCGTGACGCGGGCGACACCGTCAGCCGTACCGCCCGCCGCCTTGTCCACCTGGCCGGACGGTACGGGGAGCACAACGGAGGGAACACCCGGGTCGGCCTCGACCTCACCCACGAGGACCTCGCCAGCTGGATCGGCGTGAGCCGCGAGGCGACGAGCCGGGCGCTGAGCCAGCTCCGCGTTTCCGGTTACATCACCACCGGGCGGCGCTCCATCACTGTGATCGACCTGGCGGGGCTACGTCGCTACCTCATTGACAAACCGTGAGCGACGCCATCCCCTCTCGACCGGCAGATGGCGTCATAGCGAGATGCCCGGTCTCAGCCCGCGCTCATCGAGCATTCGCCGCAGCTGCCGCAGCGCCCGAGCGCGGGTCGGCCCCATGCTGCCGACGGGAATTCCGGTGGTGCGGGCAATCTCAGCGTAGGGCCGGGGGCTGTTGCTGAAAAGCGCCCGCAGAAGAGTCCGCCCGCGAAGCGGCAGCTCTGCGACCAGGCTGCGCAGCGCCAGCACGGTCTCCGCGGCGAGGACGTGCTGTTCGGGGCCCACCGACGCGTCGGCGACGGTGTCCAACGTCGCCTCGTTGCAGTATGCGGTGCGCTTGGACTCACGGATGACGGACAGGCATTCGCGCCGGGCGGTGGTGGTGAGCCACCCACTGAGCCGCTCCGGATCTTCCACGCGATGCAAGTTCGTCATCAACCGCAGCCAGGTCATCTGTATTGCATCGAGGGCGTCGGCGTCTTGCAGCCGAAATGAGCGAACCGTCGCCGATACTAAGCCGCCGTACCTGAGCACGATCTCTTTCCAGGCCGACTGATCGCCCTGCCCAGCGGCGAGCAGCAGCGCAGCGGTGTCTGTTGTGGCGTCTAACCCGGCGTCGCAGGGCGTGGCAGTTGCGGTTGGCATCGCGATCTCTCTTACCTGTAGCATGCGTTAGCGCGCTCGCCATAAGGGTTTGTCCCTTGAGACCGGGCACCTACGGGAGCTAGCCTTCTCCCATAGATGTACGTCCACAGCAGGCGCGTGTCTGTAACTGCTGTCACGCACGACCAAACTTGGCAATGCCTTGTAGGTCGGTATTCTTTTCTGACATGACCATGACCGTATGCGCGCGCGGCAAGAGGAATATCTGCCAGATGGCATATATCCGAGCTACCGGTGGCTATGAGGTGAGCGAGGGACGGTCAGGAGCTGGGGACGTTCCCCGGGGATCGCACGAGCACTGCTCGCTGTGCCACGGGTGGGACGGCGGAGGTCACCGTTTTCGTTCGCCCCGGGTCCGGCGGACGTAGGCGACCGCTTCGTCGGTTCCCAGTGCGGCGCCCGCAGCGAACGCGGCGTCGAAGCCGCCGGGTCCTAGCGCCTCCCGGGTGGTGAGCTCGACGGAAGCCCAGAACTCCGGTTCGGGCGGGAAGCGGACGGTGCCGAGCCGCTCCCGGCCGCCCGCCGCAGCGCCCAGCAGCCGCGCCGCCTCCTCGAAGCTTTCCTGCGTGGCGGCCACGGCGGCGAGCACATCGAGGCACTCCGGGATGTCGAGCGCGAAGCCCTTGGCCACCAGGCGGCCGAGCGCGTCGTGGACGTACCGTTCGGCGTCTGTGGCGTCGCCGGCAGCGAGCGCGACACGGCCCAGCAGGCGCTCGGCGCCTGCCTGCATCCACCCGCTACCCAGCCGCCGGGCCACCTCCAGCGCCTCCCCGGCATGGCCGTGAGCCGCATCCAGGTCCCCGTCGACCCGCTCTAGGGTGCCCAAGGCGGCAAGATGCCAGGAGAGCAGGTAGACAGCTCCCGAGAGGCGCTCAGCTTCGACCGCGGTCTCAAGGTGTTCGCGTGCCGCGGGGAGCTCGTCCAAGGCCATCTCGGTTCTGCCAAGCATCTGGTTGGCCGTGCCTAAGGGCAGGCCCGCGCCGGTCTCCCGGACACGCTCAAGCGCTGTGCCGGCGAGCGAGTACGCGAGCTTCGTATCGCCGCACGTAAGCTGAGCGTAAACCATGAGGCCGCTGGCGAGACCGTTCATCATCGGGTCACCGACCTCGTCGCTGGCAGCGACGGAACGTGCGAGCAACTCGCGGGCCTCGTCGAGCCGCCCGTGGAGCATGGCTTCCAAACCCAGGCAAAACCAGTGCCACGCAAACCCCCTCCGATACCCCAGCCGGGTCGCGGTCGCATACGCGGCATCGAGCACCGGACGGGCGGTGTCGAACTCGTCCTGGAAGATCCAGGCAATCGCGAGGATCTGCGAAGCAGTGGTCTGGCACCAGTCGTCGCCGGCTTGGGTGGCCAGCTCCACGCTGCGCTCCAGCAGCGGCCGTCCACCGGCTGGGTCGCGGTAGCTGACCATCAGTCCGAGGGTGTCGTAAGCCCTTCCTTGCGTCCATAGGTCGCCGCAGGCCTCGCCGGCCTCCAGCGCCGCCTGCGCCCACCCGGATGCTGCCTCGTAGCCGCCGCCGAACACCGCGAGGTACCCGCGACCCGCCAGTACCCGTCCGCGCAGCGGCGTCGGCTCCTCGCCCGCGGCGTCCAGAGCGCGGGCGTACGCGTTGTCACCCTCCTGGTAGCGGCCGGTGAACAGCCAGAACAGCGTCAGCGCATCCACCAGACGAAGCCCGGCGTTCGGGTCGGTCGCCGCCGCCCACTCCAGCGCTGCGCGCAGGTTCGGCAACTCGGTGGCGAGAGTGTGCAGGACGGGGTCGTCTAGCCCGGCGCCGAGCACCTGTGGCTCAGCGGTCTCGACCAGTGCGAGGTGGTAGGCCAGGTGGCGGTCGCGCAGACCGCCGACTTCACCGGCGTCGGTCAACCGCGCCGTGGCGTACTGGCGGACGGTCTCCAGCAGGCGATATCGCGTCTCGGGACCCTGCTCGTCGGTGGTGACCAGGGACTTGTCGACCAGGCCGGTCAACAAGTCAAGCACGCCGTAGCGGTCGATCCCCTCGCCTGGGCACACCTGCTCAGCCGCATCCAGGGTCCAGCCCCCGGCGAACACCGACAACCGCCGCAGCAGTGCCCGCTCGGCGTCGCTGAGCAGTTCGTGGCTCCAGTCGATGGAGGCCTCCAGGGTCTGGTGGCGTGGCAGCACCGTCCGGGCACCACCGGTAAGCAAATGGAAGCGGTCGCTCAGGGCGCGAGCGATCTGCTCGGGCGCCAGCATCCGCACCCGCGCGGCGGCCAGCTCGATGGCCAGCGGGATGCCGTCGAGGTCGTGGCAGATCTGCGCCACCGCCGGCGCATTAGCTGCGGTGATCGCGAAGTTGGGGCGAACCTGAGTGGCGCGGTCGATGAACAGGGAAACCGCGTCGGACAGCTGCAACGCCTCGACCGGCTCGCGCTGGGGCTCGGCGGGCAGCGACATCGACGGCACCCGCCAGGTGACCTCACCGGGCACGCCCAGCGGCGCCCGGCTCGTCGCCAGCATCGTCAGCGACGCACATCCGCGCAGCAGGGCATCCGCGAGCTCGGCGCAGGCGGCCAGCAGGTGCTCACAGTTGTCCAGCACGACCAGCGCGCGACGGGCCTGCAGATGCTCGACCAGTGTGTCCAGCAGTGCCCAACCCTGCACCTCGCGCAGCCTCAGAGCACCGATCACCGCAGCCAGTAACAGCGCGGAGTCCTCCAAGCGCGCCAGCTCGACCCACCAAACACCGTCGGGATGGCGATCCATCGCATCAGCCGCTGCCTGCAACGCCAGCCGGGTCTTGCCGCAGCCACCGGCACCGGTCAACGTGAGCAGCCGCACCCGCTGGAGCGGTTCGCCGATCTGCGCCAGCTCGGCGCGCCGACCAACGAAACTCGTCAACTCACCGGGCAGATTGTTACGCACCGTGTCCAGCGAACGCAGCGGGGGAAACTCGCTTGGCAGGTCTGGGTGCACCAGCCCAAAGACGCGCTCGGGCCGCCCGAGGTCACGCAGCCGATGAACACCGAGGTCGGCGAGCTCAGCGAGCTCGGGAAGCCGGTCTAGGGCCAGGTCACGCGCCGTCCGGGACAGCACGACCTGCCCGCCGTGCGCGACCGCGCGCAGCCGGGCGCAGCGGTTGACCGCCTGGCCGAAGTAGTTACCTTCGTCGCGCAGCTGGGCCTCGGCCGTGTGCAGGGCGATGCGCAGCCTCAGCGACGCCCCGTCGGGCCAGCCCTCGCAGTGAAACGCCCGCTGGACATCGAGCGCGGCGGCCAGGGCGTCCGAGGCCCGGGCGAACGCCGCCACGACGCTGTCGCCCTCGCCCTGCTCCAGCGGCCGCACCCCGCCATGCAGCGCGATCGCCGCGCCAAGCAGCTCGTAATGGCGGGCGACCGCGACACCCATCGCCTCAGGTGCGGACTCCCACAGCCGCGTCGAGCCCTCCACGTCGGTCAGCATGAACGTTACCGTGCCGACCGGCAGGTGGAAGGTCACCTGCTCAATGCCGTCTGCGTCCACTGGGGGTCTCCCCACATCAGAAAGCCTGACCGGGGCCTGTCAGCGCACGACCCGGACCCAGGGTGCGAAAGCGTTCCCGATCGGTCCAAGCGCGGGCGCCAGCTCGGGGAAGTGCCGAAGCAGCACAGTCTTCATGCTGCTGTTATTGATCCAGTCCAGTCCCGCCTTGGTGTAGTGCTCGTCGTTGTAGTCGTCGGTGAAGAACCGGTCGCTCTTCAGCCGCCGAGACGCCATGAGGTGGATCTTGGCCATGAGCGCCACGTTGACCAGTCGGGCGGTCTGGAAGAGCTCCTCTTCCCCCCACGCCCGCTTCTCCTCCTTCCGGAGGTGCTCACAGATGGCGTTGTGGTCAAGGGCGAACAGGGTGTGCAACGCCGCCCACCCGGTCCAAAAGCCGGCGCGCTTCACCAAGAAGTCGAGGGAGCCGGGGATCGTGCCGGACTCGACCGTGAGTTTCTCGCCGTCCCGGAGCCACTTCTGCTGTTCAGACGTGGTCCCGTAGCTCTGCCACCCATCCCACCAGTGGGTATCCTCGCCCAAGAACACCCCGTCGGCATCGCCCTTGCGGGTCCGCTCGATCTCGATGAACATCTTCCCCCCGGGGGGCCAGTGGTCGCCTTCCGTCGCCATCGGCTTCACCTCCTCACCGCAGTCTGCCACTCCGGATGCTCCGCTCTGTGATCTCGATCGCAGTACCCTCCTGCCAAGACGCGGTCCACTCTGTGGTGGTTACAGCGAGGGTCGGCCGGTGCGCGCCATGAACGTCAAAAGTAGGATCTACGCATCTACCCCGACGCAGGCAATACAGGACTTATGGCCGATCACTGGCCGCGCGCTACCTTCTGCATGGAGATATCCATACACTCGGCCTGCGGCTGAAGCGTCGCCTGTTCCTCGTCCGACAGCCGCAACGTTACTGCGATTCGACGATATGACTACTCGGCCCGGGGGACATCGGTACGAACGAAGTCCTCCCACGTACAGCAGCACCTCCCCGGACGAGCGGGCGAGTGCGTAAGCGAAGCAGTCACCGAAATTGAGGCCGGCCGGGTGCCGGCCCTTGCCGTAACGGCGCCAAGCCTGCCGGGCGATCTCGACACAATCAGCGGTGACAGAAACCGTCTCAACGGACGCGCGGTGCAGCAGCGGACGAACTCCGGACGGCTGCGTGGTGGGCGCGGGCCGCTGTCAGTGGCGGCCGGTCAGTCCGTCGAGGAAGGCGGCCCACTCGGTGGTGGACACGGCGAAGGTCGGGCCGTGCGCGCGGTTCTTGGAGTCCCGGACCAGCACGGCGTCCTCGGTGAACCGGACCTCGACGCAACCGGTGGCATTGACGCAGTAGCTGGACGTGAACCACAGTGCGGCGGATGTAGCCGCGGCTCAGGACACTTCGACGACCAGCTCGACTTCGACTGGGGCGCCCAGCGGTAGCTCGGTGACCCCCACTGCGGAGCGGGCATGTGCCCCCGCCCCGCCAAATACCTCGCCGAGTAGCTCGGAGGCCCCGTTGAGCACGGCGGGCTGCGCGGTGAATCCGGGTGCCGAGGCCACGAACCCGACCAGCTTCACCACCCGGACCACCGCATCGAGCCCGACCAGGCCGTCCACCGCGGCCAGCGCGTTGAGCACGCAGGTGCGAGCCAATTCCTGACCGCGCTCGGTGTCGATCTCGGCGCCGAGCTTGCCGGTAGCCGCCAGCACACCGTCGACCAACGGAATCTGCCCGGCAGTGAACACCAGCGATCCACTCCGCACCGCGGGCAGGTACACCCCGGCTGGGGTGGCCACCGGCGGTAGCACCAGCCTGAGCTCGGCCAGCCGGCTCGACCAGCTCACTTGCTCGTCGGGCGCTTGAGGTACGCCACCAGTTGCTGGCCGGTCGGCCCGGGCATCACGGTGACCAGCTCCCAGCCGTCGGCGCCCCATTGATCGAGGATCTGTTTGGTGGCATGCGTCAACAGCGGCACAGTCGCGTACTCCCAGGTCGTCATGACCGTGCACGCTAGCGCGTGCCGGTAGGTGGCCTTGTGCCTAGGCTCACGACCGTGGTGTCACCTGGATGGCCCGATGAGCTGGCCCGAGCCCGCCTGCATGTCGTCACCGGCAAGGGCGGGACCGGCAAGACGACGGTGGCCGCTGCGCTGGCGGTGGCGCTGGCCACCGGAGGTGGGCGAACCCTGCTGGTGGAGGTCGAAGGGCGGCAGAGCATCGCACACCTGTTCGACACACCCCCGCTGCCCTACCAGGAGCGGCGCATCGCGGTCGCGCCCGGCGGCGGTGAAGTCCGGGGGCTGGCGGTGGACGCCGAGGAGGCCCTCCTGGAGTACTTCGCGATGTTCTACAACCTGGGCTTCGCAGGCCGGACACTGCGCCGGATGGGCGCGATCGAGTTCGCCACGACGCTGGCACCCGGGCTGCGAGATGTGCTGCTCACCGGCAAGGTCAAGGAGGCGACCACGCGAGCGGAGAAAGGCATCCACACCTACGACGCGGTGGTGCTGGACGCCCCACCGACCGGGCGGGTGGTGAAGTTCCTCGACGTCACCAGGGCGATGGCCGACCTGGCGAAGGTGGGCCCGATCCACAACCAGAGCGAAGGGGTGGTGCGGCTGCTGCACTCGGCAGACACCGCGGTTCACGTGGTCACCCTGCTGGAGGACCTGCCGGTGGCCGAGACCTTGGAGACCGTTTCGGAGCTGGATCTGGCTGACCTGCGCCCAGGTGCCGTGCTGATCAACCGGGCTCGGCCACCCCGGTTGCCCGCCCGGTCGGTGAGTGCCGCAGCCAACGGCCGGGTCGATGCCTACCGGGTCCGCGCCGGGTTGCTCGCCGCTGGCCTGGACCTGGACCCGACCGTGCTCGACGGCCTGGTCACCGAGACCGTGGAGCACGCGGTGCGGGTGGACGCCGAGCAGCAGGCTCGCGGCAAGCTCGCCGAAGCTGGCATGCCGCTGATCGAGCTGCCGGAACTCACTGAGGTCGGGATGGACGGGGTCGATCTCGGCGGGGTCTACGAGCTCGCCGGAGTGCTGCGCGAGCAGGGAGTGCGATGATGCGAGACCTGCGCGAGACCTGCTTGCAGGGTCGAGCCATTGACACCGAGACCTGCTTGCAGGGTCGAGCCATTGACACCGAGACCTGCTTGCAGGGTCGAGCCATCGCGACCGTCAGGGTCGCGCCATGAGCACAAGCCCACCGCCTCTGCTCAACATCGACGCGCTGCTCGACAACCGCGCCACCCGCGTGGTGGTGTGCTGCGGCGCAGGCGGGGTGGGCAAGACGACGACGGCTGCGGCGCTCGGGCTGCGGGCAGCAGAGCGGGGCCGGTCGGTGGTGGTGCTCACGATCGATCCTGCACGACGGCTGGCTCAGTCGCTGGGGCTTGGCGAGCTGACCAACACTCCCCGCCTGGTGGCACCGACCGAGGAGATCGAGGCGGCCGGCGGGCAGTTGCACGCGATGATGCTGGACATGCGACGCACTTTCGATGAGATGGTGCAGGCGCACGCGAGCCCCGGGCGGGCCGCCCAGATCATCTCCAATCCCTTCTACCAGACCATCTCCTCGTCGTTCTCCGGCACGCAGGAGTACATGGCGATGGAGAAGCTGGGGCAGCTCGTGGCGGCCGGTGCCTGGGATCTCGTCGTAGTGGATACACCGCCCTCGCGTTCCGCGCTGGATTTCCTGGACGCTCCGCAGCGGCTCTCGTCGTTCCTGGACGGGCGGATGATCCGGCTGCTGTCCGGCCCCGTGCGGGCCGGTGGGCGCGGGGTGCGCCGGCTGGTGGGTGCCGGATTCGGGTTGTTCGCCAGGGCGGTGTCAACGATCCTTGGCGGGCAGTTGCTGGCCGACGCAGCGGCGTTCGTGCAGGCCTTCGACACCATGTTCGGCGGGTTTCGGGAACGTGCCACCGCAACTTACGAGCTACTCCGCGCGCCGGGAACGGCATTCCTGGTGATTGCCACTCCGGAGACCGACGCGGTCCGCGAGGCTGCCTATTTCGTCGACCGGTTGGCGACCGAGTCGATGCCGCTGGCCGGGCTGGTGCTCAACCGAACCCATCCGGTGCTTGCCGACCTCCCGGCGGCGCGGGCCGAGACGGTGGCCGAGACGCTGGAACGGCAGGGGACAGCGCCGCTGGCCGCGGCGGTGCTGCGGCTGCACGCCGACCGGGTCGCCCTCGCCGGGCGGGAACGCCGACTGCTGGCCCGGTTCCGCCGCGCCCATCCGGCGGTGGCGGTGGCCAGGGCGCCCGCGCTGGCCATCGACGTGCACGGCCTTCCGGGGCTGCGCGAGATCGGGCAGCTGCTGGCGGGAGCGCAGCCTGCGGTCAGCCGCGACCGAGTAACTCCGCCCAGCTGAGGACGTCCGGGCGGCGGCGCAGCAGCGCCCGGCGCTCACGCTCGGTCATACCGCCCCACACACCGAACTCGATCCGGTGGTCCAGCGCCTCGGCGAGACACTGCACCCGCACCGGACAGCGCAAGCACACAATCTTGGCCTGGTGTTGCGCGGCACCCGGTACGAAAAGCCGGTCCGGATCGTTGGTCCGGCAAGCTCCGCGGGACCACCAGTCTCCGGCGTTCACCTGCTTCCTGGTTCCCATGTCCCGGCCTCCGCTCATCTCGGCTCAGCGCGCCCGGCCGCCCCTCGGGGCCGGAGCTCCTACATAAATAGAGACTTCAGCCGCACTCCCCCAGATACCGTTCCTGCCGTCGGACTTGTCCACGTCGCGGTCGCTCACAGGTCGAGGGTGAGCCGCTCGCTGCGGGCGCGGGAGACGCAGATCAGCATCGCGCCGGCGGCGCGGTCAGCGCTGCTGAGCAGCTCGTCGCGGTGGTCTGGCTCGCCGGCGAGGACCGTGGTGCGGCATCCGCCGCACAGTCCCTGTTCGCACCCGTACTCGACGGAGGGAAGGGCGTTGCGGACCGCCTGCAGGACGGTGCGGTCGGCGGGCACGTCGATGACGCGCCCGGTGCGGCGCAACTCGACCTGGAAGGCAGCGCCGCCACTGGCAGTGGTACCGGTGAAACGCTCAACGTGCAGGCTGAGGTCCGGCCGGGCGGCGACCCGCTCCCGCACCGCGTGCAGCAGCCGGTCCGGGCCGCAACAGTAGACAGCAGTGCCCGGTCCGACAGCGCCGATGATCACATCCAGGTCAGGCCGGCCACGCTCGTCGCCAGGCACCACGTCGACCCGGTCGGGGTCCAAAGCCCGGACCTCGTCGAAGAAGGCCATGCTGGCGCGGCGTCGCCCGGCATACACCAGGTTCCACTCACCACCCTCGGCAGCCACCCGGGCAGCCATCGCCAGCACCGCGGTGATCCCGATCCCGCCAGCGATGAACAAGTAGGCCGGGCTGGGCACCAACGGGAAATGATTACGCGGCCCATGCACGGTAAGCAGCTGGCCCACTCGCGCACCGGTATGCACCTCCACCGACCCACCGCGCCCGGCGGGCACCTGCAGAACCGCGATCCGGTAGGAACGGGTGT
>DASYIL010000090.1:0-4399 GCA_035997545.1 Pseudonocardiaceae bacterium | reverse complement strand
GGCGAGCAGGGCCAGCGAGCCAGTCAGGGCAGTGCCAACGACCTCGGCCACCAGGACCACCGAGGTGATCGCGAGCGCCCAGCCGAGCCGGCGACGGTCTGACGGCGCGGCACGGTTCCCATGAACACGGTTCCCATGCCCGTGGCCGTGCCCGCCCATGCGCCTCACCATACCTACATGCATGCATGCGCATGAGTCAGGGCGCCGAACGAGGGATTACGCAGACGTACTACACCGGTACTGCACTTTCACCAGCGCGGCCCGCGCTGCACCTCGGTCACCGCGGGCTTGACGTCCACCAGGTAGACCAGCACGGCCACCAGCCCGATCAGCCAGAGCATCAGCAAGCCAGCCCCCGGGGGGAACAGCAGCAGGGCAACCGTGCCACCGCCGGTGATGCCCAGCCAGGCCGGCTTGGTCAGCTTGTCGGTTGCGGTGTAGGCGTCGGCTCGCTGGCGCGCGGCATGGATGAACGCGAAGAGCCCGACCGGGATCGCAAACCAGTACAGGATCTCTAGGACCTTGTAGTCCAGCGACTGCAGCAGCACCCGCCCAGGATACGCAGACAGCGGCCGGCCTGCAGGTAAGAACTCCAGGCCGGCCGCTGTGGGCTGTTACGGTGCAGTCGGGTCAGCGTCGCGACGTGGTGTCGCCGCCGGGCCGCCGGGTGGAAGGCTTGCGCGGCGGCGACGCCTGGTTGGCGACCCTTCGGGTCACGCTGCGGGTCGCAGCGGCGGCCTCCTCGCCAGCCTCGGTCACGGCCTCGGAGACCTCATCCGCGGTCTCCTGCACCTTATGGGCAACTGCCGTAGTGGCGCTCTGGGTGTCTCGGGCAACTTTCTCGCCAACGGATCGGCTGGTCCGGGCGAATCGGTGCCGCAAGTCGGTGGCGGCGACATTGAGGTCATGGACCACCACTTCCAGCCGGTCCTGGGCGGCATCGACACCGGACTCGACCGTGTCCAACGCCTGCCTGACCCGTGGCTGGCTGCGGAAGTCGTCGAAGACCTCCTCACCGCGCTCCACGAGCGTGGAATAGGTCTTTTGCACGGCCTCACCCCAAGCTTCGGCCAGCTTGCGCAGCTCGTTGGGCTCCGGGCGACTAGGGGACTCACTGCGGGCCCTGCCCAGTGCGCCGGTGACTGTCTGGGTAGCGACATCCATGGCTCCCAGCACGGCGAACAACGGGTTCTTCACCGCGTCGAACGTGACGGCGGCGCCTGCCTCGGCCTGCTTACGGCCCCGACGCACGTCCTTGGTAGTGGGCATTAGTGCGGGCATGATTCTCACTCCTTCCCCGATGGGAGATCGATGACGGCGTAGCCGTTGCGACTCTCCCGCCGGAACGATTCGTAGACGTCGAGCAGCACCTGCTTCTGCCGCTCGGAGAGATCGCTGTCGGCGTTGACGGCGTCGATGACCGGGCCCCCGGCGCACTGGTCGAGGATTCCCGCTTGCACGTAGAGCGCCTCGGCAGAGATCCGGAGCCCGGTGGCGATCTGTTGTAGGATCCGGGCGCTGGGCTGGCGCAGCCCTCGCTCCACCTGACTCAGATACGGGTTGGACACGCCAGCGATCTTGGCGAGCTGGCGCAGCGACAGCTGCGCATTGGTGCGCTGCTGGCGGATGTAGTTGCCGATGTCCCGGCCGATCTCCTGCACCGTCTCGTCAACCCGCTTCACCTCGCTTACCCCCGTTCCATCACCGACGATAGGCACTCCTGCTAGCTTTTGCAAGCGAACCGCTTGCAAAACCGCGGGTGAGGTGAGACACATCGTGAGCCCGTCAGGGCAACAGTTGCGAGACGGCGTGGATGGCCAGGCCCGCTATCGCCCCGACCAAGGTGCCGTTGATCCGGATGAACTGAAGATCCCGCCCGACCTGCAACTCCACCTTGCGGGAAGTCTCCTCGGCGTCCCACCGCTGCACCGTGTCGGTGATCAGGGTGGTGATCTCTCCGCGATAGTTGGACACCACGTAACTCGCCGCGCCCTCAAGCCAGATGTCCACCTTGGACCGCAGCTCAGCGTCTGAGCCCAACCGCTCACCAAGGGCGACCAGCCCGTCGCGCACCCGGCGCCGCAGCTCCGAGGACGGGTCCTCGGCAGCCTCAAGGAGCATCTTCTTGGCAGTGCCCCAGGCCGAACCGACCAGAGTCTGAAACTCGGGGTGCGCCAGCACCTGCCGCTTGACCGACTCGGCCCGCTCGATCGTCACCGGGTCGGTGCGCAGGTCCTGGGCGAACTCCATCAGGAAAGTGTCCACCGCCGTGCGCATGGGGTGGTCGGGATTGCTGTGCACTGCCCAGGCGAACGCGAGCACCTCCGCGTACAGCTTGTCGGCGACCAGTTCGTCGACGAACCTCGGCGACCAGCCCGGCAAGCGCTGGATGACCACCCGCAACACCGCGCCGTGGTTGTCGCGCACCCACTCGTAGGCCCGCTCGGCGACCAGATCGACGAGTTTGTGGTGCGCCCCGTCGGTGAGCAGCTGGCTGAGTAGCCGACCCAGCGGCGGCCCCCAGGGCCGCTCGACAAGCCGCTTGACCACCGCGTTCTCCAGCACCGCTTGAACGTCGTCGTCGCGCAGTACGGTGACCGCGGCGCGCACCGCGGTGGAGAGTTCTGCGGTGACCCGCTCGGCGTTGCGGGGCTGCGCCAGCCACCGGCCCAGCCGAGCGCCGACCCCTACCCGGCGCAGCTTGTCCCGCACCACCTCGTCGGCGAGGAAGTTGGCTCCCACGAAGTCGCCGAGATTCTCCCCGAGCGCGTCCTTTTTTCGCGGGATGATCGCGGTGTGCGGGATGGGCAGGCCCAGCGGGTGCCGGAACAGCGCGGTGACGGCGAACCAGTCGGCCAGCGCACCGACCATGCTGGCCTCGGCCATCGCCCGCACGTACCCGACCCATGGCACAGCGGCGTCCTCGTTGAGCCGCGCCACCACGTACACCAGTGCGGCAAATAGCAGGAATCCCAGCGCGACCGCCTTCATCCGGCGCAGCCCTCGCTGTTTATCCTGCTCGTTGATGGTCAGCTCCACTCTTCCGATTGTGCCTCGCCGGGCAGGATGAAGGCCGTGCGAACCCACGGACTAGTACCCCGCCTGCAGCCGTTCACCTCGACGATCTTCGCGGAGATGACCGCGTTGGCGGCGCGCACCGGCGCGGTGAACCTCGGTCAGGGCTTCCCGGACACCGACGGTCCAGCCGGCATGCTTGAGGCAGCCCGGTCAGCGATAGCCCACGGGCGCAACCAATATCCGCCCGGACCGGGAATCTTCACGCTACGCAGCGCTGTCGCCGAGTACCGAGCGGCGTGCTACGGCCTGGCACACGATCCGGACACCGAGGTGCTGATCACCGTCGGCGCCACCGAAGCGATCAGTGCCGCGCTGCTCGCCCTGGTCCACCAAGGCGACGAGGTGCTGCTGATCGAGCCCTACTATGACTCCTATGCCGCCGCGGTTGCGCTCGCCGGCGGGACCCGGCGATGCGTGCCGCTGGTCGCCGATGGGGACCGGTTCACGCTGGACCTCGACGCGCTGGCTAGCGCGATCACGCCCGCCACCCGGGTACTGCTGCTCAACAGCCCGCACAACCCCACCGGCACGGTGTTGCGGCGCGCCGAACTAGAGGCGCTGGCGGTGCTGGCCGTCGAGCACGATCTACTGGTGATCACTGATGAGGTGTACGAGCACCTGGTGTTCGACGGTACACAGCACCTGCCGATCGCCACGTTGCCCGGGATGGCGCAGCGCACGCTATCCATCTCCAGTGCGGGCAAGACGTTCAGCGTCACCGGCTGGAAGATCGGTTGGGTATGCGGGCCGGCGCATCTGGTGGCCGCGGTGCGGGCGGCCAAGCAGTTCCTCACCTTCGTCAGTGGGGCCCCGTTCCAACCGGCAGTGGCGCACGCGCTGCGCGCCGAGCGTGACTGGTTGACGACGCACTGTGCTGCGTTGCAGGACAAGCAGCATCGGCTGGCCGCTGGGCTGCGCGCAGCGGGGTTCGGGGTGCGCCGATCGGAAGGCACCTACTTCGTCTGCGCTGACATTCGGCCGCTCGGGTACTCCGACGGCCTCCAGTTCTGCCGCGAACTGCCCGAACGTGCCGGTGTCGTGGCGGTACCGGTGCAGGCCTTCGTCGACGACCCAGCGCCGTGGCGGCACCTGGTGCGCTTTGCGTTCTGCAAGCGTGATGAGGTGCTCAACGAGGCGATTGCCCGCCTCACCTTGGCCAGATCGTTCCGGTGACGACCGCTACAGATTTATCATATTTCCCATATTGCAGTCACAGCGTGTAGTGTGCGGTAGCGGCTGCCCGGGTTGTTCCAGCTGCTCGCCCAGCCGCCAATCACGAGGTTGACGCGACGAGCCGGCGCAGGGCCGGACCCGCGGAAGG
>DASYIL010000089.1:0-35270 GCA_035997545.1 Pseudonocardiaceae bacterium | reverse complement strand
CTGACTCACGCTCACCGCCCACCGGGGGAGCTCACCCGGCGCGATGTGGCCCGTCTGCTGCTCAGCCTGCCCGCGGCCGACGCGCTGGCTGCGATGCCCGCGCTGCGCCGCGAGCTGCTCGCAGCGCGCAACCCGTTCTCGGCCGCGTTCTGGGAGTCTGCCGAGTCCGTCCTCGGTCGGATCACCCACGGCTCGGCCACGGTCGGCGAGGTGCACGGCTGGCTCGAGGCGACCGGGACCGAACCGACTGCGATCATCGGGTTGCACGTGTGGGAGGACGAGCCGGCACGCACGCCGCTCGCGCAGGAGCTGCATGCCCTGCTCGTCACACACCTTGAGGAGCGCCTCAGAGCGGGCGACATCGACCCCGACCGGCTGCTCGCCGACGACCCGGCCTCGATGCGGCAGTACCGGGAATTGCAGGAACACTGGATGACCTCGCCGCTGCCCGACGGCCGGGTACCGATGACCGAGCTGCTCGACGAGGCGGACGAAGACTTCTTCGCCGAGTGGGACGCCGCCGAGGAAGCCGCCTCAGATGAGCTGCGGGAACTCCTCGCCGAGCTTGGCGAGCGTCCTCGGCCGGACGCCGAACTGCAGGCGGCCTGCCGCATCCTACGGACCGCGCTCACGCGCGGGGGGTGGCCAGCCGACCTGCTCAGCGCCGGCGGTGGGGTCGATCCGAGCAACCTGCCCTCCGACGACGCCGAACTGTGGCTCGCCCTGGCCGCGGGTGTCGTCAGTCCGGTGAACGAGCCGCCCGAGACCGACTTGGAAGACGAGCTCTCCGTGACCGCTCTCGATCACGAGGAGTGGCTGGAGGCGGTCGCGGCCCTTGCGCGCGGCGGCCCAGGGACCGGCGCCTCCGCGGAAGACCTCGCCAGGTTCGCTGCGGGTTCCGACGACGACGAAGACATCGAGGTAGTGGCCGGGTGGTTCATGACCGTCGTGGAGCTGTGGCGGATGCTCGGTGCCGTCGATGATCGCGAACGGCTCACCCCGCTGGGCTGGTGGGGTATCCCCGAGGCGCTCCTGCAGGCCTGGCGACCGCGTGAGACGTAGGGCCCGTCAATACCGCCAGCGGTGCGCGGCGACGACGTCATCCAGTGACCGATCGGCCGCCCACGCCGCGTCGGACCGGCGCACCGCGAGGAACGCCCCGAGCAGCTGCTCACCGAGCACCGCAGTGAGCCGCTTGGAGCCGGTGAGCGCCGCCTCTTGCTCGGCGGGCGTGGTCGGCAGGCGGGTCAGGCCGCGAGCGGCGCGGTCCGGCTCGCTCCACCCACCTGGGTCGGCCTGGATCGGCTCGCCGGGATCGGCGCCGTCGCGCAACCCCGCCGTACCGGCTGCGATCACCGCGGCCAACGCCAGGTACGGGTTGGCCGAGGCGTCGGAGACCTTGAACTCGACGTTGGCGTGGCCGGCGCCGAGCAGCTTCGAACCGGGGATGTAGCGTAGTGGTGCCTCGCGGTTCTCCACCCCCCAGAACTGGTAGGCACTGGCGAAGTAGCCGGGGCGTAGCCGGGTCAGTGACGGCACGCTCGGCGCGGTGATCGCGGCCAGCGCGGGCAGGTCCCGGAGCAGCCCGCCCAGCCAGCCCGCCCCGTCCGGCCCGGGGCGCTGGGCAGCAACTCCACTGCCGGCCAGCAGGTTGCGCCCACCGCGCCAGATCGAGGTGTGCAGGTGCCAGCCATTGCCCATGCCCGCAGCCGTGAACAGCGGCGCGAAGCAGGCCCGCAGGCCGTGCGCCCTGGCGGCAGCATGGATGGTCTGGCGGGTCAGCAACTGCCGGTCGGCGGCGGTGATCGGGTCGGACGCAACGATGCTGAGCTCCAACTGAGCCGGCCCGTACTCAGCATGCAGCTGGTGGACCGGCACACCGTTGGCCGCCAGGTCGGCCAGCAGGGCGGCCACAAACTCGTCCACCGCCAGCAGCGCGTGCGGGCTGTAAGCGGGGCCCTGGTGTGCAAGCCGAGGTTCTCCGCCGGAGTCACCAGCGTCGCCGGCCTGGGTGAGCACGAATTCCATCTCGTAGCCGGCTTTGATCTCCAGCCCTTCGGCGGCGGCAGCCTGGACCTGGGCGTCGAGAACGGCGCGCTGGTCGTACGGCCAGGGCGAGCCGTCGGCGGCGATCAGCCGCCCGGGCACCCAGGCCAACGCGCGCTGCCCGGCGAGCCGAGTCAACCCGCGCAGCTCCGGTATCAGTCGGACGTCGCCGCAGGGGGTGGACAGACCCTCGTAGGCGAAGGTGATCTGGTCGTGGGTGTCGAACACCGCTAACGTCGTGGAGACCCCGACCCCCCGCCTGGCCACCTGGGGTAACGAATCGATGGGCACTATGCGCGAGCGCGGGATCCCGTTGTTGTCCGCCCACGTGATGGTCACCCCGACAACGCCGTTGGCCGCAAGCTCCAAGGCCAGCGCGCCCGCATCGGCCATGCCCGTCCTCCCGCCCACCCTCGCCTCGATCATGGTTGCGATCAGGCTAGCGCGGTACGGCGCCGATCAGCGACTATCCGGATCCGTCGGTCCCGGCATCGCTACCGCCATGGTGACGGCAGCGATGCCCGCAGCTTCCAGCGGGTGCGGCAGCTGACCCAGGACCAAGAGCCCGGCCACCGAAGCCACTGCTGGCAGTAGCGCGAGCAACAGGGCGAAGCGGGCCTGACCGACTCGGCGCAGCACGACCTGGTCCAGGCCGTAGGGCACCACCGTGGACAGCACGCCCACTCCCGCGGCCAGCGCCAGCAGGGTCGGCGAACCCCAGGCCGGCCCCGTACCCAGCGCCAGCGGGCACAGCAGCACCGCGGCGAGGACGAACCCAGTGGTCATGTCCTCGAGCCCGGTGCCCGCGCTGGCCACTCGCTTGCCGAGCACGATATATGCGGCCCACAGCATGGCGGCGAGCAACGCAAGTACGAACCCTGCAAGGTTGCCGGCCAGCCGCACATCGGCGATGAGCACCACCCCGGTGGCGGCCAGCATCAGCGCGGCAACGTCGCGCATGCTGCGGGACCCCAGCGCGGCAACCGCCACCGGACCGGTGAACTCCACCGCGACCGCGGTACCGAGCGGCAGGCGGGCGATGGCCTCGTAAAACGCGACGTTCATCAGCCCGGTCACCAGCCCGAAACAACCCGCCAGGACCAGCCTCCTGCCGCGCCAGGCTGCCCGATGCGGGCGCCGCCAGGCAAGCAGAACCAGCGCCGCGACGAGCATCCGCAGCCAGGCCACCCCGGCCGGGCTTAGCCGGTCGAACAGCACCACGGCCAGCGCGGCGCCAAGGTACAGCGAGCAGCCGCCGACCCCGAAGAGCAGCGGAGCGGGTACACCCCGATGCCATGCCCGTTCGCCCCGATGCCATGCCCGTTTACCCAGTGTGTCCACCACCTCACCCTTGCTTGCGTGAAGGGTGTGCAGCACTAGCCGAAACACGTGAGAATCGTCGCCACCGGCTCGGGAACACCACGTGGACGGCGTTCGTCTGCAACAGTGGAGGCCTGAGATCCGATCTCAAGGTTCGACGGGTCGATCCCGTGAGTACCGCAGCCGGTTCGACCCGGTCCGGTCGCAGGTAGACCGAACCAGGACGGAGGGAGAAGCCATGACCAGCACGCTCGCCCGCCCCGAATTGACCGCTTCCGACCGGTGCGACCGGTGCGGCGCCGCCGCCCGCGTCCGGGCAGTGCTGCCCTCCGGTGGAGAACTGCTGTTCTGCAACCACCACGCTCGCGAGCATTCCCTGAAGCTCAAGGAGCTCGCCGCGGATATCCAGGCCGACGAGGTCTGACCTCGCGGCGCCCTGACGGGTGCCGCGGGGGATCGGTCTTCAGCGGCTGGCTACAAGATCCGTGACAGCGTCGAGCAGCCGATCCACCTCAGTGGCGGTGGTGTAAAAGTTCACGCTGGTCCGCACCGCACCACCACTCTCACGTAGCCCCAACGCGCCGGCCAACTCCCAGGCGTAGGCGTGCCCGTGCGAGCAGTTGATCCCCCGCGCCGACAGGGCCTCGGCGACGTCGGCGGGTGCCCTTCCCTCCACCCGGAAGTACGCCGTCGGGGTGCGGACGCTGGATGACCCGTAGACCATCACACCGGGAGTGGCCCGCAGGCCCGCGAGCATCCGGCCGCCCAGCGCGTCCTCATGGGCCCCGGCGGATCGGCGGGAGATCGCCAGCTGCTCGCGCCGAGTGCCGAGTGCCGCATCGTCCAGCCCGGCCAGGTGATCCACGGCGGCGACCACCCCAGCCAGCGAGGCGAACGGGTTGGTGCCCAGCTCGAAACGCTCCGGCACGGTGTCCGGGGCCAGCAGCAGCCGGTCCGGGTGCAGTCCCTCCAGCAGTCCCGGATCGGGGGCCACGACGGCCGCCAGGTGCGGACCTGCCCACTTGTAGGCGCTGGTGGCGTACAGGTCCGCCCCGAGCGTGGCCAGGTCGACGTACGCATGGGGGGTGTGGTGAACCCCATCCACGAAGCTGACCGCGCCGGCCTCTCGCGCGGTGGTGGTGATCGCTGTCACATCAGGACAGGTGCCCACCAGGTTGGACGCGGCGGTCAGGGCCACCAGCCTGGTCCGCCCACCGATCAGTGCGCGCACCCCGTCCACCGGCAGCTCCGCGGTCCGCGGGTCCACGGCTGCGGTCCGCACAGTGACCCCAGCCCGGCGGGCCGCCTGCACCCACGGCCGGACGTTCGCGTCGTGGTCCAGCTGGGTGACCACGATCTCGTCACCGGCGCGCCAGGTAGCCCCGAGCGCGGCGGCGAAGCGGTAGGTCAGCGCGGTCATCGTCGGGCCGAACACCACGCCGCGCGGGTCGGCCACGCCGACCAGATCCGCCACCGCGCACCGCGCCTGCACCACGATCTCGGTGCCGCGGGAACTCGCCTCGAATGGCGCGCCCTGGTTCGACACACCGGTGCGATAGGTCTGCACCACTGCGTCGATCACCGCGTGCGGAACCTGGGTACCGGCCGCCCCGTCCAGCCAGGCCCGCCCGTCGGCCAGCGCCGGGTACTGTGCCCGCACCGCCGCCACGTCAAACGCCACGAGTACCGACCCTATGGCGTGGAGAGCGCCCGTGAGTGCATAACAGTGTTATAGCTACCATCGCCACTCACGAGGTGCTACCGGGAGCGCAGGTAGGCGATTCGTTCCTCGAGCTGGTCGGCGGTGGCCATCGCGGTGGGGGGGCCGCCGCAGACGGTGCGGACCTCCTGGTGGATCGCGCCGTGCGGCCGGCCGGTGCGGTGGTGCGCCATCGCGACCAGGGTGTTCAGCTCTCGGCGCAGCTGAGCGAGGCGTTCCCGCACTGTCGGCGGCCGAGCCGGCGCTGGCGGGGCGGGGGGCGGCGCTGACGACGAGCGCGCGGTGGCCCGGTCCAGTTGCTGTTCCTGGCGCCGCCGCAGCAGCGCCCGCATCTGGTCGGGCTCCAGCAGCCCCGGTAGTCCGAGGTAGTCCTGCTCGTCCTCGGTAGTAGCGAAGGCGGCCGTGCCGAACGAGGAACCGTCGTAGATCACCTGGTCCAGTTCGGCGTCGGCGCCCAGCGCGGTGAAGGCGCGCTCCTGCTCGCCCGGCTCGTCGCGCTGCGCGTTGGCCTGCGCGAGCAGCTCGTCGTCCCAGCCCTCCTCGGCCCGGTGCGGGGCACCGAGCACGTGATCGCGCTGCTTCTCCAATTCGCTGGCCAACCCCAGCAGCACCGGCACGCTGGGCAGGAACACCGTGGCGGTTTCGCCGGGCTGTCTGGCCCGGACGAACCGGCCCACCGCCTGAGCGAAATACAGCGGGGTGGCCGCCGATGTCGCATAGACCCCGACGGCCAGCCGGGGCACGTCGACGCCCTCGGACACCATCCGGACCGCGACCAGCCAGCGCTCGTCGGAGTCGGCGAACGCGGCGATCCGCCTGGAAGCGGACGGGTCGTCGGACAGCACCAGCACCGGCTGGCGACCGGTGATCTGCTGCAGGATCCCCGCGTAGGCCCGCGCGGCGGTGTGGTCAGTGGCGATGACGAGGCCGGCCGCGTCGGGCAGGCCACCACCGCGTAGCTGGGCCAGCCGGGTGTCCGCGGCGGCGAGTACCGAACGGACCCACTCGCCGGCCGGATCCAGCGCGGTGCGCCACGCCCGGGTGACGTGCTCCGCGGTCAACGGCTCCCCCAGCCGCGCCGAGTATTCCTCTCCCGCGCTGGTCCGCCAGCGAGCTTCACCGGAGTAGGCGAGGAACACCACCGGCCGCACCACCCCGTCGGCCAGCGCCTCGGGGTAGCCGTAGGAGTAATCCGCGGCGGAACGCAAGGCGCCGTCGGCATCCGGTTCGTAGCTGATGAAGGGAATCGGCGTGTCGTCGCTACGAAACGGCGTGCCGGTCAGCGCCAGCCGGCGCACTGCCGGGGTGAACGCCTCTCGCACCCCGTCACCCCAGCTCTTGGCGTTCCCGGCGTGGTGGATCTCGTCGAGCACCACCAGGGTGCGGCGTCCCTCGGTACGCACCCGGTGCAGTGTCGGGTGCGCTGCAACCTGGGCGTAGGTGACCGCAACGCCGCGGTAATCGCGTGAGGTGGCACCCACGGTGTTGCGGAACTCCGGGTCCAGCGCCAGACCCACCTCGGCGGCGGCCGCCGCCCACTGGTGCTTGAGGTGCTCAGTGGGGGTGACCACGGTCACCGCGTGCACGGTCCGGCCGGCCAGCAGCTCGGCTGCCACCCGTAAGGCGAAGGTCGTCTTACCGGCTCCCGGCGTGGCGACCGCGAGGAAGTCCCGCGGCGAATGAGCCAGGTAGCGAGCCAGCGCGCGGCGCTGCCAGGTACGCAGCGGACGGCCCGAGGGCGCGGCAACGGCAGTGATCTCGGCGGGGCGGGACACGGCGGGCGAGGCACTCCTTCCGCGCGGCGGGCGCTGACGCGCACGCTACCTCCGACGGTGGGGCGTGCTGCGCGCCCTCCAGTGAATGGACCATCCTGGGAGGCGACATGGATGCCTCCGCCGAGAGCGACACCGACCAGTCGGCCCGGCGCGGCCCGGCGCGCCTGATCGCCCGGACCGCCACCAAGGCCTGGCAGGACAGCTTCGTCGCGATGTCGGCCCAGACTGCGTTCTGGATGACGCTGTCACTGCCGCCGCTGCTGCTGGGGCTGCTGGGCAGCCTCGGATTCGTCGCGAGCTGGTTCGGCCCGGCCACGGTCGACGCAGCCCAGCGAGAGATCGTACGATTCAGCACGACGGTGTTCAGCGCGGATGTGGTCAATCAGATCATCCGGCCAACGGTGGTCGGCATCCTCACTCAAGGACAAACCACCATCGTCTCAGTCGGATTCGTGATCTCCCTGTGGGCCGGTTCGTCGGCGCTGGCATCGCTGGTGGACTCGATCACCGCCGCCTACCGGCAGGACAACGTGCGTCACCCGGTGTGGCAGCGGATCTTCGCGCTGCTGCTCTACGTGGTCGCGCTGATCGCATCAGTACTCGTGTTGCCGCTGACAGCGCTGGGCCCAGACCTGATCCCACAGCTGTTCCCCGAGTCGGTGCGGCCCACGTTGGCTCAGCTGGTCGCCATTTTCTACTACCCCGGACTCGGGGTGCTGCTGATGCTCGGCCTGGCCACGCTGTACAAGGTGGTGCTGCCCAAGAAGCTGCCGTGGCACCGCGGGCTGCCTGGCGCCCTGCTGGCGATGGCGGTATTCCTGGTCACCAGCAGCGGGCTGCGTCTTTACATCTCGTGGGTGTCCGTCACCGGATACACTTATGGGGCACTGGCCACCCCGATCGCGTACCTGCTGTTCTCGTTCTTCATCGCAATGGCGATCGTACTCGGTGCCGAGTTCAACAGCGCAATCGAGGAGATCTGGCCCTCCCACCCGACCCGACGAGATCGCCGGCGCGAGCGGCGGCGGGAGATGGCTCGCTTCGCGGCACGGGCGGACACCGACCGCGACCGCATGCAGCTTCAGCCTGGCCAGGGTCCCGTGCCTTCCGTCGGCGCCAGCATCGCCGATCCCCCCACTTCGGCCTCCGAAGGCTGACCCCGGTCCGCGCTACCGGCGAACCACTGGGCCAGCGCCAGCGAACTATTGTCAAGTCAATGGGTTGTGCGCGCCGGCGACACCGAAAAGGCGCCTCTCAGTGTCTTTCGACATCGCGAACTACAGCGCCAATGCCACCGGGTGGTCGACGACGACGTCGACTACACCGCCTTCGAGCGCAGACCGCTGCCCGACGCAGCGCTGCGGGCGTTGCAGTACATGTCCGACGTTGACAGCCACACCATCAGCTACCTGCGGGATTTACTGGTCACCCCGTCACACCAGGACCCGGAGATCACGACGTTCCTGACCATGTGGGCCTATGAGGAGTTCTGGCACGGCGAGGTGTCGGCAAGGTAGCCACTGGCGGCCAACTCAGCCCGCTCCACCAACGCCAGCCGGTCGATGGTCACCGGTACCCCGACCGCGATCCGGGAGGCGAGGCACGGGGTGCTCGGCTTGTCCCGCACCGTCAGCTTCCAATGCGCCGCCAGCGCGCGCACCACCTCCTTGGTCGCCCACCTCGGCGAGCGGCTCGCGAACGTCGAGCTCCGCGGCCGCCCTCAGACCCGGGCGGTGCGAAGCGCGCCGGTCATCGAGGTGGGTGCCGGTCGCGACGTGGGCGAACCCGTGCCGCTGCGCGAGACCGCGCACCGCGGCGAGCACAGTCTGCTTGCAGAAGTAGCAGCGATCGCCGGCATTGGCCCGATAGCCCGGGTCGGCGAGCTCGTCGGTGCGCAGCACCACCAATTCCGCCCCGATCTGACCGGCGAGACGCCGAGCGGCCACCAACTCGGCGCGCGCCAGGCTGGCGAGTCGGCGATGGCGGCCTGCACGGCATCGGCACCGAGCGCCCGAACGGCTGCGACCAACACCACGGCGGAGTCGACCCCGCCGAAGAAGGCCACCACCAGCCCGTCCAGCCGTCCCAGCCGGTCGAGCAAGGCCGCCGCGACAGGTGGGGTGCGCAAGGTATCCGCAGTGTGCACGGTCGACGATCCTCGCACGGCCCGGGCCGCACCGGACCGCGTGAGATAGTCGGCGCCATGGTCACCTCAGCTGCTCAGGACCCCTCGTCGCGTCCAGCGCCGGACCCAGCCGGCACAGCGGGGACGGGCGACCGGATCGGCGCCGTCGACAGCATCGCCCGGCTGGACCTCAACCGCAGGCGACGCACCGCCGTGCCGGAGGTCGTGTTCGCGCAAGGCAAGACCGAGGAGCAGACGTTGCAGCTGCTGGCCGCACAGCGGCACGGCGAACCCGGGTTTCCCGCGCTGGCCACCCGATGCCCCGACGGGGTGCTGCAGCGGGCGCCTGGTGCCTTCCCGACCGAGTCGGTGCTGGCCGACCCGGTCGGGCGGACGGTGATCGTCGGCGCGCTGCCTCTGGCCCGCGGGCTCGTCGCAGTGCTCACCGGGGGCACCTCGGACCTGCCGGTCGCTCGGGAGGCGATCGCCACCCTGCAGGCGCTAGGCACCGGGCACCGGCTGATCGCCGACGTCGGGGTGGCCGGGCTGAGCCGGCTGCTCGAGCAGCTCGACGAGCTGTCCGCGGCTGATTGCGTGATCGCCATCGCCGGCATGAAGGGCACCCTGCCCGGGGTGGTGGCCGGGCTGATCCGAGCGCCCGTGGTCGGTGTGCCCACCAGCGTGGGCTATGGGGTGAGCGAAGGAGGACACGTCGCCGCGGCGGCGATGCTCGCCACCTGCGCACTAGGGCTGTCGGTGGTCAACATCGACAACGGGTTCGGGGCGGCGGCCCACGCCGTAAAGATCGTCGCACGGGTGCATGGTGGCTGAACCGCGGGCGGCACATTTTGACTGCACCGCGGGCGTGGCAGGCGCCATGCTGCTCGGCGCATCACTCGGCGCCGGTGCCGACCTCGCGGCGGTGCGGGACGCGGTCGGCTCGCTGGGGATGCCCGGTCCGGACGTCACCATCGAGCAGACCCGCCGCTGCGGGCTGCGCTGTGCCCGCGCTGTGGTCACCCTCCCCACCGGCGGGCCACCTGGTCACCAGCCGGCCGGTGGCCTGCCCGAGGTGCTGGTGACGATCGGTGCGGCGCGACTGGGTTCGGCTGCGGCCCGGATGGCCACCGACACCTTCCAGTTGCTCGCCGACGCCGAGGGCGCGGTGCACGGCATCCCTGCCGGGGTGGTGCACTTTCACAAGGTAGCTGCCACCGATGCGCTGGTCGACGTGGTCGGCACCGCGGTCGCGGCCGAGCAACTCGGCTTGCGCGACGACGGCGCGATGGTGACCTGTTCGGCGCTGACCGCCAGTAGTGGTACCGGTAACTCGCTCGGTCAGGGGCCCGCGCCGCGTCCTATCGAACCGCGTCCGGCGGTGGTGAACGCGCTGTTCCGGCACAGCACCACGCTGGGCGTGCGGTGGGCGTCCTGGCAGCGCAGCACGCTGCCACGGACCACCGTGCCGGTGCCGGTCGGCCCGCCCGAGGCCGAGCAGGAGATCGGTCAAGGTCGCCGCCGGACCGGGAAGCGAACGGACCGCCAAGCCCGAGCTCGCCGACGCGCAGCGGGTCGCCCAAACACTCGGCCGGCCGGTGCGCCGGGTGTACGAAGCTGCTCTGTCGGCGTATCACCGCGCTCAACCGGCTGCCGGCGTCTCGGGAAAGATCACATGAGCACCGACGACGAGCTCGCCGGGAGTCATGTGCTGCTTATCGGCGCCACCGGGTTCCTGGGCCAGGCGACGCTAGAGCGACTGCTGTCCAGCTACCCGGACACCCGGGTCTCGTTGCTGATCCGAGCGCGTGCCGGGCGCTGCGCGGCGGACCGGCTCACCGCGCTGCTGCGCAAGAATGTGTTCCGCCTGTTGGGTGAGTGCCTCGGCGAGGGCGGGCTGGCCCAGGTGGTGCGCGAGCGAGTCACTGTCATCGAAGGCGACCCCAGCTCGGCGACCCTGCCCGCCGACCTCGACGTCGTGATCCACAGTGCTTCGACGGTGTCCTTCGACCCGCCGTTCGACGAGGCATTCCGCACCAACGTCTCCGGGGTGGCGACCCTCTACGACGCACTGGCCGGCGCTGGCGGCCCGTGCGGACGTGGAACGGGACTCTCGGCGCCCGTTAGGTGCTCCGGCAAGGGCTGGTGCACGCGAACGAACAGCACGCCAAAGCCGGCCTCAACACCTTCCCCGTGGACCGGCGCGGATCGCGACGAGGCCGCAGCTTGGCCGCCGAGCTGGTCGACGACGGCTGGAGTCTGCTGCTCTGCCCGGAGGGAAGCCGCATGGTGGACGGCTGGCTCAGCGCGTTCAAGCTAGGTGCCGCGCAGCTCTGTGCGATGAAGCGGGTGCCGGCGGTGCCGATGGCGCTGCGCGGCGCGTTCGCCGTGATGCCCCGCGGCCAGCGCTGGCCGCGCCCCGGCAGGCCCCGGGTCACCGTCCGGATCGGGCGACCCCTGCACATCGAAGCGGACGAGCCGGTGCCGGAGTTCCGCACCAGGCTGGTGCGCGCTGTAGCCACCCTCTGGGCCGAGGACGACCTGGGCTGGTACCGCGCCCTGCGAGCGGTGGCCGACGATTCGCTAGCACTGCCCACCGGCCCTCGTGCCGTCCTGCCCATCACCGCGGCAGGTCAGCCCGCCGACGACCGCGACATGGCGTCCTGGCGCCGGGTATGGGAGGCCACCCGCCCACCCGCCGACAACGATCGCCGCCAAGTCTGGACCGACTGACCCCTGGCCCACCCCGCGTTCTGGAGCAGACTGCAGTGATCCCCGGGCCAAAGACTGCAGTCTGGGGCAGACTGCAGTAATCCGCAGGGGTCAGGTGATGTCGCTGCCCTTGGGCAGGGATTCGTAGATCTCTTTGCACTCCGGGCACACCGGGGAACCGGGCTTGGCCGAGCGAGTCACCGGGAATGTCTCACCGCACAAGGCAACCACGAGCGTGCCCATCACCGCGCTCTCAGCGATCTTGTTCTTGCGCACGTAGTGGAACATTTTGGGGGTGTCGTCGCCGGTGGTGTCAGTCGCCTCGGGGCGGGCGTCGACATCAGGCAGCGTTTGGGTCAGCGTGCTCACACGTCCATGATGCCGCACCGTGGCGATGCAGATGCTGCAGAGGTGAGGGAAAGTGAGATCACCCGTCAATGATGGTGTGGTCGCGACTCTCCAGCTCCCGCCCCTGCGGGGCGTGCCCCGGCAGATCATGTCGCAGCGTGTTGACCGGCTCAGCCTTGCGTGGGGCGCGGTCGTTGGCGATGAGCACCGCCATCCAGGGCAGCGGCACGGAGAGCGCGACGAAGGCCAAGGCGAGCCACCAGGTCTGGTAGAACACGCCCGCCAGGACGAGGCACGGGATGCGGGCCGACATCAGGATCGCGTACTTGCGCCTACGGAGGGCGTACTGCTCGGCGTAGGAGGGTTCCGCCGCTGTGATGAGCACAGGCGCGTCGCCCGACCGTCGGTCATGCTCATGCGGGTACCGCACGACATCACCTCCCATCCCTTGATAGTCCTACTTCTTCTTCGCTCTAGCAGCCGCCTTATGCTCCCGAACCTTGGCCAGCGACTCGGCGTCGATCACATCGGCGACCGACCGGTAAACGCCCTCATCGCCGTAGGCGCCTGCCACCTCCCGCCAGCCCTTCGGTCGCACCCCACGCTGCTTGCCCAGAAGTGCCACGAAGATCTGCGCTTTCTGCATCGCGTAGCCCGGCAGCGCGACCAGCCGGTCGAGTAGCTCATGCGCGTCTGAGACGTCTCGCCACAGCCCCGTCACATCGCCGTCGTAGCGCTCGACCAGTACCTTGCAGATCAGCTGCACCCGCCCAGCCATCGCCTTGGGGTACCGGTGCAACGCCGGCTGCTTCGCGAACAGGTCCGCCAGCGCGTCGGGATCATAGTCGGCTAGCTCGTGAGCATCAAGGTCGTGGCCCAGGCGCTGCTGCAGCTCATAGGGCGCGGCGAACGCCCGCTCCATCGGCACTTGTTGATCGAGAAGCATCGCCAGGAGCAACGCCAGCGGGTCCCGCTCCAGCAGCGCATCCGCCGATGCGTCCTGGCTCAACATCAAGGTCACCGGCGGCCTCCTCAGCGGTACGGTGTGCATCGATAGGCTACTGCTCGGCGACGACGGCGGTATATCACGTTGGTAGGCCGAGGCATCATGAGAGCGGTAGTGAGCCGGGTCACCGAGGCAGCGGTGCTCGTCGATGATCAGGTGGTCGGTGAGTTGGACCGGCCCGGGCTGCTGGTGCTTATCGGTGTCACCCATCGAGACGGGCCCGCGCAGGCCGAGACGATGGCGCGCAAGCTGCATGAGCTGCGGATCCTGCGCGACGAGCGCTCGGTCTGCGACACCGGCGCCGGGGTACTGGTGGTCAGCCAGTTCACCCTGTACGGGACGACTCGCAAAGGCAGGCGGCCGTCCTTCACCGCGGCCGCCCGGCCGGAGCAGGCCCGACCGTTGGTCGAGGAGGTCGTCGCGCGGCTCCGGGCCCGCGGTGCCACGGTGGCCACCGGCCGCTTCGGCGCGATGATGGTGGTGCGCAGCGTGGCCGACGGCCCATTCACCGTGCTCCTCGACGTGTGACTCCCTTCACGAGCTACCAAGGGCGTCACACGACTACCAACCTGAGAAGTGGCTGAGGGTCCGGCAGATCCGGCACTTCGCCGTGCACTTGTTCGTCGTCCCAGGCGAGGGCCCGGGAACGGAAACCGGGCTCCCGACGTTGTAACGGTCATCGCTGCGGGTACCCCGTTGGCAGGCTCGCGCAGCGTCGCGCGCCGACTCGGGAGCGCACCGGGGTCGACACGAGGATCCGTCGCAGGAAGGAACCTGATGACCGCCGCGCAGATCACCATGGAACGGGACGCCGGTACCGAGGCAGACCTTGACGCGCAGAGCCCGGCAGCCGACTTGGTTCGTGTCTATCTTAACGGTATCGGGCGTACGGCATTGCTCAGCGCGCAGCAGGAGGTCGAACTGGCCAAGCGTATCGAGGCCGGCGTGTTCGCCCATCACATGCTCGATACCGCGACGCGACTGTCGCCCACCCGGCGCACCGACCTGACACGACTGGTGGAGGACGGCCATAAGGCCAAGGACCACCTGCTGGAGGCAAACCTGCGGCTGGTGGTGTCGCTCGCTAAGCGCTACACCGGCCGTGGAATGCCGCTGCTGGACCTGATCCAGGAAGGCAACCTGGGTCTGATCCGAGCGGTGGAGAAGTTCGATTACACCAAAGGCTTCAAGTTCTCCACCTATGCCACTTGGTGGATCCGGCAGGCCATCACCCGTGGCATGGCCGACCAGGGACGCACCATCCGACTTCCGGTGCACCTTGTGGAACAGGTGAACAAGCTGGCCCGGATCAAGCGGGACCTGCACCAGCGGCTGGGCCGGGAGGCCACCCACCAGGAGATGGCCGACGAGTCCGGTATCCCGGTGGAGAAGGTGGCCGATCTGCTGGAGCATTCCCGGGACCCGGTAAGCCTGGACATGCCAGTCGGCGCCGAGGAGGAGGCCCCTTTGGGGGACTTCATCGAGGACGCCGAGGCAACCGACGCAGAGTCCGTTGTGATCTCTGGGTTGCTGCAGGATGACCTGCGCCGGGTGCTGGCCACCCTGGAAGACCGGGAGCAGAAGGTCATCCGGCTGCGCTACGGCCTCGACGACGGTCAGCCGCGCACGCTGGACCAGATCGGGAAGCGCTTCGGGCTCTCCCGCGAGCGGGTGCGTCAGATCGAGCGCGAGGTCATGGCCAAGCTGCGCCACGGGGATCGTGCGGAGCGGCTGCGAGCCTACGCCAGCTGACCCCCACGTAAATTCAGAGCGTGACCGCTCGAATGGCGGCATTGACGGCGCGGGGTATCGACAGGCACTGTCAGCTGAAAACGTGATTAAAACGTGATGCAGACGGACCAGATACAGACAGACCACGCGACTTGGGCGGTCCAACCCGCAGGCTGTCGCGCGCCCCGGAAGGTCGGGCTCGTCGGGGGCCCGGCCTTCCGACTTTAGACACCGGTCAAATCACCGCAATCAGGCATAGGTCCGCAGGAGTGCCAGCACCCGGCTCGCATCCGGGCCGGTGGCTGTCAGAGCGGTCTTGCTGAGTCAAGCCGCCGGGCTGCTACCAAACAGAACTCAACACCCGGTCCCCGAACGGTGGTGAGCGGCTGGTTGTCGGCTCGAAATGACCACGTTGCCCCGCCTGGGGCCGGTCAGTTCGGCCTCTACCGGTCCGTGCAGTGCGGTGCCCGCCCGCGCGAAGGCGTAGGGCAGCGTGCGCCAGGCCAGCCGGGCGACATGCCACAACCGGTCGGTCGGGGCGAGCGTGACACCCAGGGCGTCGGCAATTTCACCTGTGTGGATCCACGTCTCAGCCCGCCAACGCTCGGACAGCTGCGCAGGGGACGCACCCCGTTCGGCGCCCACCGCCTGTTCGGCGCCCTCGTCGACGATACCGACATCTGCGGGCATGAACCGCCCGAATCGCTCGACGAACGACGCGTCACCTCCGGCAGCGGCCAGTTCGCTGGTCTGCGCGAGGTGGAGCACGACGTCAGCCACCGACTATCTGGGACACCGGGATTGCTGCACCCAGCTGCCATCGTCGAGGCCGGCGAGGAGGTTCTCGAGTTCGGCCTGCTGCTCATCGAGGGCAACGATCGCTTCCACGAAGGCCGACGTTACGCCAACCACGTGGCCGGGTACGCGATCCGCCAAGTGGAACCTATTGCTGTCAGAGCTGGGGGTTGTCGGGATCCAGGCCGTGCAGCGGGAAGACCGCGCGCCGGGTCTCCTGGATCGCCCGGTCCAGTGCGGTGTCACCGGCCCCGTCCCATGGCGTCCAACAGGGCTCGACGCCGTCGGTCATCGAAGCCGGCAGCTGCGCGCCGCGGGCCACGGTGGCGGTGTGGGCCACCCAGTCGGCCGGCACCGGGGTGTTCGGGTCCACCTCGCGGTCGAGCAAGGTGGCCAGCAGATGTGTCCACGAGCGCGGCACCACCCGGAACAAGGAGTACCCGCCCCCGCCCAGGACCAACCAGCGCCCGCCAGCCGTCATGTCGGCCAGATCGGCCAGCGCCCGGTGGGCGGCGCGTTGGCCGTCCACCGACAGGGTGAGCTCGGCCAGCGGGTCCTCGGCGTGCGTGTCCGCCCCATGTTGGGTCACCAGTACCTCGGGCTCGAACGCCCGCAGCAGGGCCGGCACTACCGCATGGAAGGCGCGCAACCACCCATCGTCGCTGGTGCCCGGTGGAAGCGGCACGTTGACCGCCGAGCCCTCGGCGCCGGGGCCCCCGATCTCGGCGGAGTACCCGGTGCCCGGCCACAGTGTGGCCGGGTGCTGGTGCAGCGAGATGGTGAGTACCCGGGGGTCATCGACGAAAGCCGCCTGCACACCATCGCCGTGGTGCACATCGATATCGACGTAGGCGACCCGAGAAACCCCACCATCGAGCAGCCGACTGATCGCCAATGCACAGTCGTTGTAGACGCAGAAGCCCGAGGCGCGTTCGCGCATCGCGTGGTGCAGCCCGCCTGCGATGTTCGCCGCGCGCACCACGCGGCCGGCGAGGATCTCGTCGGCCGCCAGCAGCGAGCCGCCAGCGACCAGCGCCGAGGATTCGTGCATGCGGTGGAAGACCGGGTTGTCCGAGGTACCCAGACCGTGCCCGACGTATCCGCGCGACGCATGCTTGACGGCAGCGAGGTAATCATCGGAGTGCACCATGCGCAGCTCGTCGTCAGTCGCCTGCACCGGCACCAGCAGAGAGACGCCGTCCAGGACACCCAACGAGCGAGCTAACCGGATAGTGAGATCCAGCCGGACAGGATCCAGTGGGTGGCGCCCACCAAGGTCGTAGCCGAGGAAGGCCTCGTCCCAGACGACCGCCGCGCGGGGAAGACTCATGACCCAGGACGCTACCGGCTGACGCCGGGTGACCACCCTATCCGGGCTTTGGGCCGGTGGCCACCGGGCGATCAGGATCGGTGCACCACTGCGACCACGACCCAGCGTAGAGCGCCGCCGGGCGCTGGGGGGCAGTGACTCCGGCGAGTTCGAGTCCGAGCACCACCGCACACGCGTTGATCCCTGAACCGCAATACACACCCACTTCTGCCCCGGCGGCCCCCCATCGACGCGCGAGCTCACGCAGCCGGGTCGGCGGTAGCCAGCGCCCCTGCACATCCGTCAGCTCGCCGCATGGTGCGTTGGACGCGCCGGGCACGTGACCGGCCCGCGGGTCCACCGGCTCGACGTCCCCGCGGTATCGGGCCGCTGCTCGGGCGTCGAGCAGCACACCGTCGCGGGCCAGCGCGGCGGCTTGCGCCGCGTCCAGCACTGGCATTGCCCCCGGCCGTATCGTGATCGTGCCGGCTTGGGGTTCGGGCACGTCGACAGTCACCGGTAGCCCGGCCGCTCGCCATGCCGCGATCCCCCCGTCAAGCACCGCGACCGCCGGGTGTCCGGCCCAACGCAGCAGCCACCACAACCGTGCCGCCACCGATCCGTCCGCCGCGTCGTAGGCGATCACCGGTGCCCTCGCGCGAACACCGGCGGCTTGCAGGGTGGCCTGCAACGCCGCCGGGTACGGGAGGGGGTGCCGTCCGTCCTGGCCCGGCGGTCCGGCCAAGTCGGTGTCCACGTCGAGGAATATCGCTCCGGGCAGGTGACCGGCCCGGTAATCGACCCGACCGGGTGGGCCGGTGAGTGACCACCGCACGTCCGCCACGGTGGGCGGCTCGGGGCCAGCCAGCAGCGCCGCCAACTGGGCGGGTGTGATCACCGGATGCATAACGTCCATCATGCTGCTCACTACCAGCTACTACTCCGCAGTGTCCCCAGTCGACCACTACGATGGCATCAAATGAGGGAGACTGGTGTGAACGATCTCATCGACACCACCGAGATGTACCTGCGCACCATCTTCGAGCTCGAAGAGGAAGGCGTGGTCCCGCTGCGGGCGCGGATCGCTGAGCGCCTCGGACAAAGCGGGCCCACCGTTAGCCAGACGGTGGCTCGGATGGAGCGCGACGGCCTGCTGACAGTGGCTGACGACCGGCGCCTCGAGCTGACTGCGGAAGGCCGCAACCGAGCCACGTCGGTGATGCGCAAGCACCGCCTGGCCGAGCGTCTGCTAGTCGACGTGATCGGGCTGGAGTGGGAGCAGGTGCATACCGAGGCATGCCGCTGGGAGCACGTGATGAGCGACGCTGTGGAGCGCAAGCTCTTCACTTTGCTGGGCCACCCGACCACGTCTCCGTATGGCAACCCGATCCCAGGGCTGGACGAGCTCGGGGTCGGGGAGCCTGCCGCCTCGATCGAACCCGATCTGGTCCGCCTGGACGAGGTGGCCCGGCGCGGCGGCGGCACGGTGGAAGTGCGACGCATCGCCGAACACGTGCAACTGGACCCGGCCCTCATGGCGGACCTGCACAAGGTCGACGCGGTGCCCGGTAACGTGGTCGAGGTGGCCGCCCTGACGCGAGCAGACCATCCGGTGGTGCTCTCCGGCAGTGGATCCACGATCGAGGTGGACCGCACACTCGCGCACGCGGTGCTGGCCCGCCGCAGATGACCCGACCGAACCGGATGCGGCTGCTGGTCACCGGCGGCGCAGGCTACATCGGCAGTGTCTGCGCCGCGCGGCTGGTCGAGGCCGGCCACGACGTCGTGGTCCTGGATGACCTGTCCACCGGACACGCGGACGCGGTGCCGGCCGGCTGCCAGTTCGTTGAGGGCGCGGTCGAGGACGCTGCGACGGTGTTGGCCCAGGGTTTCGACGGCGTGCTGCATTTCGCGGCTCGGTCTTTGGTCGCGGAATCCATGGCGCAGCCGCAGCGCTACTGGCTGGGCAACGTCGTGACCTCGGTACGGTTGCTCGAGGCGATGCGCGAGCACGGAACTCCGCGGCTGGTGTTCTCCTCCACTGCGGCCACCTACGGGGAACCCACGTCGGTGCCGATCACCGAGGATGCAACCACCGCGCCAACCAATCCCTACGGCTCGACAAAGCTCGCTATCGACCATGCCATCGGCTCCTACGCCACCGCGCACGGCATCGCCGCGGTGAGCTTGCGATACTTCAACGTCGCTGGTGCCTACGGCCGATACGGGGAGCGACATACTGTCGAAACCCACCTCATCCCGCTGGTATTGCAGGTCGCCCTCGGTCGCCGCGAGAAGATCATGGTGTTCGGGGCGGACTGGCCTACCCCGGATGGCACCTGCATCCGCGACTACATCCATGTGGCCGACCTCGCTGACGCCCATGAGCGGGCCCTTGAGCGGGCTGTGCCCGGCGAACATCGGATCTACAACCTGGGCAACGGCACTGGCTTCTCGGTGCAGCAGGTCGTGGACACCTGCCGGCGGGTCACCGGGCACCCCATTCCGGCGCAGGTCGCGGCGCGGCGGCCAGGCGACCCGGCGGTGCTCATCGCTTCCAGCGATCGAGCGCGCTACGATCTGGGCTGGAAACCGGAGCGGGCCGAGCTCGCTGCGATCGTCGCGGACGCCTGGGAGTTCGCCCGCGCCGCTGGCTGATCCACTCATCGCTGTCGTCGCGACCGTCGCTTGCGGGTCCTGCGGGAACGTCGTGCAACAGCTGCCGCCGCGTCCGCCGCGACAGTACGCAGCACCTCCGGTGGTAGTCCTCCCTCCAGTGCAGCCCGCAGCAACCCGGACAGTGAGTGCTCCGGGCAGGCCTGCAGCGCCGCGTCCAACGCGACGCCAGCCATCGCGCCGTCCCCACGGAGGTATGCGACCAACGCCAGCAGTGCCGCGGGTTCGGCCCGCTCCGGTGCCGGGGTCGCCCGCACGAGGGCTAGCCAGAGCCGCTCGGCGGCGACCGCGCCCGGACCCGTGCACCAGGGCAGGCAGGCGTCCCGAACCCGGTGGTCACACAGCGCGGAGGCGACCTCGGCGACGACGCTGTCGCTCAGCACGACATCACCCGCAGCCGCTGCTCGGTGCAGTTGCTTTAGCTGCGCGAGCCGTCGGGCGATCAGTTCGGGACGCATCGGGTGGTCGGCGTCGGCGGCGTCCAGGAGTGCCTCCCGACGTTGCAGTGCCGCGGAATCCTCCCCGGTCAGCAGCTCGACCATTTCCTCGCGGCTGCCGAAGGTCACCGCACCCGCGGCGACCGTAGCGGCCGCCAGCGGGCTAGCCGCAGGATCGGGAACCGTGCCGGCACACAGCGGATCGTCGTAGCAGCACCACTGCGAGCCACCCACCGTGTGCGCCGTCCAGGCCGCGTGGACCACGGGGAGCCCGGCACCGGCGAGCACGTCGTCGAGGGCGTCCACCAACGCGCGGTGCGGCGGATCCCCGTCCGGGGTTGAATTCCCCCCGATCACAACCAGCGCCACGCCGGTGGGCCGCTGTTGGGCGATCGGCAGCAGCAACTGCTCGGCCAGCAGCGGCGCCTGATCGGTGTCAACAAGATCGGCCCGCAGGGTCAAGCCCAGCCTTCTCCCGTGCATTGCCAACAGGACCACGGAATCACGCGGGTGGAAACCCAACAGGTGCGGAACGGCGGCAATCAGCTCCGCCGGGTCAGATAGCCGGATACGACCGGCAGCAGGTGCGCTCATACCGTCGAACAGTCCTCCCGCAGCGCCTCCGGGGACAGCCACGTCCTTACCGGTTGTGGACTGCAGGATGGGTGTGGACTACTACCCCACCAGGCTTCGGTGGGGCTACCGGAATGTCGGACCGGTGGTGTACCTTGCCGCGCCGCCGCCAGCTCACCATGGGATCGGGAGCCGATACTGGAACGAAATCCGGCGATAACGAGGATTTCTGCTGGTGGTCGCGACCGATGACCTCGTGGATCTCGCTGCGGATCGGGTCGTTGATCGCGATGAGGGAGTTACCCGCGCGGTGGTCAACCGCGGTCCATCCGGTAGCGCTGCGGGCGGCGCGGGATTTCACGTCGTGGCTTAGGCGAAGTAGATGACGCAGAGCAGGCCGCCGGCTAGGCAGTAGATGGCGAAGGGGATCAGGGTGCGGGTCTGGAAGTAGCGGGTCAGGAATTTGACCGATAGGTAGGACGACACGCCCGCGATGAGGGCTCCGACCAGGATCTGGCCGTGGATGCCGTGCCCGGCTGGGCCGGCCAGCACGGGTAGTTTCAGGATGCCGGCGGCGAAGATGACGGGGGTGGCGAGCAGGAAGGCGAATTTAGCCGCGTCTTGGTGGTCGAGGCCGCGGACCAGGCCGCCGACCAGGCTGATCCCGGAGCGGGAGATGCCGGCGAGCAGTGCGAAGGTCTGAAACGCCCCGATCACAGCGGCTTCCTTGTACTCCAGGGTTTCCAGTCGTCGCGCCGGTTGTTGGTCGGCTGGATCCGTGGCGTGGGTCCCGTGGGCCAGGGCGAGCTGCCTGGCCTCGGAACGCCGACGGATCGCCTCGCCGGCGAAGAGGATCAAACCGTTGAGGGTGAGGAAGATGGCGGCGGCTAGCGGTTTGGCGAACAGGGCGCGGAAGGTGTGTTCCAGGAGCAGTCCCGTGATGCCGACCGGGATGGTGGCGACCACGAGCAGCCAGGCCAGGCGTTCGGAGGACGTCTCGACCCGACGGGTCCTGAGGGTGCGCAGGAAGCCGCCGATGACGCGGATCCAGTCGTCTCGATAATAGACCAGCAGGGCCAGCGCGGTGGCCACGTGCAGCGCGACGATGAACGCCAGGTAGGGCGACTGCTCGCTGCTGGTGGTGGACGACTCAGTGACCAGGTGCGCCCATGAGCCCCCGAGCAGCGCAGGCACCAGCACGGAGTGGCCGAGTGAGGAGACCGGGAACAGTTCGGTGATCCCCTGCAGTAGCGCGATGCTGATGGCTTGCAGGTAGGTGATATCGGCCATGATTTCGCTTGGCGCTGCGCGATCAGCGTGACGGCGACTGGGGCTGGGCCTGGTCACCGGACGGATCGGGCGCCTTGTCCTCCTCCGCTAACACGGGCCCAGGGGCAATCGGCACGACACAGTCACTATCGGTAGAGGTGTAGCGTACGTTACATGCATTGGTGGGTGGTCGTGCGACGTGATGTCGCACTGGTTGAGTGAGATAACCGAAATAGGAGGGGTCGAATGATCGACGGTTAGCTACGAGTGAGTGCTCAACGCTCGTCTCCGCTCCTGGCATGCGTCGCTGGTAACGGCGGGGTGTGAAGCCCGGGAGAAAGCCCAAGGACCGGTGTTCCATCCATTGGTCACAGGCAAGGGGAAGACCGGAAGGGCGAATAACGTGAACCCCCGTAAGCCTCGTTAACCAGAACTCCGGGAGATGGGAAGTCGCACCGGGGAACAGGACCCGCCACTGGGAGGTGGCAGTGGTGGCTGAAGTCTCGATGTCAGCCATGAGAGCACCACGGTCCCGGGGTAAAGGGAGCGTCCGACACCGGTCGCGTCTCACCAGTGCGAAACATGGGAACCCCGTCACGGTCGGTGGAGGCGACCAGCCACCGGTAGGCCAACCGTGAGGGAAGCGGATATCCGTGGCGGGAACAGGACAGCTCAAAAAGCAAACGGCGACAGCCGAAAGGCAACAGGAAAGCGAAGGCACATGACCGAACCCTCCCACCACGGTCGCCCTCGTATAACTGGTCGCATACCAGGCCAGGTGCCTGGGCCCGACAGGGAGTTGACGTGAGCCGGGTGGCCCTTTGACGAATCACAGCCAACGACACGCTGGAACCATATGGACAAGTGAGGCACCACGACGCAGGACGCGACGGCCGTCATGGCCGACCTCGCGGCGCTCGATGCGGGCGGCGGCGTGGCGCACGGACCGGAGGACCTGATCAACTGGGAGGCCATCGACTGGCGTCACCAGAGCGCTCAGGTACAGCGACTACGGCAACGGATCTTCAAGGCGGCGCAGACAGGCGATCACAAACAGGTCCGCAATCTGCCGAAACTGATGCTGCGCAGCCGAGCTAACACGCTGGTCAGCGTGCTGCAGGCCAGCCAGCGCAACACCGGCCGCCACACCGCGGGCGTGGACGGGCAACTCGCCCTGACCTCCACAAAGCGATCCGATCTGGCGATGCTGCTGCACCGCCGGGTCGGACCCAGCCACGCACTGCCGGTGCGGCGGGTGTACCCCCAAAAAAAGGCGGGAAACGCCCACTCGGGATTCCCACTATCGCTGACCGCGCCCAGCAACAACGGGTGCGTAACGCACTGGAACCCCAATGGGAGGCACGGCTGGATCCCAAGCAATACGGGTTCCGGCCGGGCCGTGGATGCCATGACGCGATCGAGATGATCCACAAGGGGCTCGCGGTGAAGAACGCGAAACGCGACTGGGTACTCGACGCGGACCTGAAATCCGCATTCGACAGGATCGATCACAACTTTCTACTAGAACGGATCGGGACGTTTCCAGTCAGGGAACAGATCCGTGCCTGGCTCAGAGCAGGAGTGGTCGATCGAGGCCGGTACTCTCCGACCATCGAGGGAACCCCCCAAGGCGGAGGAATTTCCCCACTGCTCTTGAACATCGCGCTGCAAGGAATGGAAGAAGCTGCGGGAGTCAAATACGACTCGCGTGGCCGCGTGAAACCCGGATGCCCGACCGTCATCACCTACGCGGACGATTTTGTGGTCCTCTGCCACAGCCGCGAACAGGCCGAGACGGTCCACGCGCGCCTCGGCGCCTGGCTGAAGAAAAGGGGTCTTACCCTCAACCAGGAAAAGACACGGATCGGTCGTATCGACGACGGATTCGACTTCCTGTCCTTCACCATCCGTCGCTACCACACCCACAATGGTAGCAAGGTACTCACCAAACCCAGTCGCGACGCGATCAAAAAGATCCGGCGCAGGACAGCCGAGGAACTGCGCGCCCTGCGCGGTGCCAGTCCATTCGAGGTGATCGCCACAATGAACCCGACCATCGCCAGGCCAGGCGAACTACTTCCGGCCCGGAGCATCCACCAAGGCCTACCAGACCCTGGACAACCACCTGTGGCAGCACCTCGACAAGTGGGCCCGCCGCAGGCACCCCACCAAGAGCCGACAGTGGGTCGTGGCCCGCTATTTCGGCCCGTACAACCCACACAGGCACGACCGCTGGGTCTACGGCGACCAACAGACCAGCGCCTACCTCCACCGCTACGCCTGGACAAAGATCGTCCGGCACGTCCCGGTCATCGGCAGGCACGCACCTGACGACCCGGCCCTCACCCAATACTGGGCCGACCGGCGACGCAAACGCAAACCCCCACAACTGGCCGAGTCCTGGCAACGCGCCCTGCGTGACCAACACCGACAATGCCCACTGTGCAGGGAACCGCTGCTCTACACCGACCACCTACCCGACTCCCTCCTCCAGCGGGAGAACTGGTACGCGGCCGTCCGCAAGGCGATGACCCGCCAGGCCATCACCGAACACGGCAGCGGCCGGACGACACACCGCCTCGTACACGCCCACTGCGCCCGCCGTCACCCAGACGACACACCGCACGGCACGGACCAGTAACACAGATGCCTGCCCGCCCACGCGGGCTGCTTGAGCCGTGTGCCGCGACGAGCGGCCCGCACGGTTCTGAGGAGGGGGTGCCGGAAAACGGCACCCCCTATCCGACTCGCTGCAGCTACCGACCGAGCCCTCGCGGCATCGGGTCGCGGGCTGGCGTGAGCTGCGCCACGCGGCCGCGGTGTCGCTGTCCAAGGGGACGTGGGCGCTGCCCGACACCGAGGACGCACCGGCGGTGCTCGATCGGTTGCGTCAGCTGGCCACCGCCGCGGCGGGGGCGGTGTATGTGTTCCAGACCAGCCCCGACGAGGCCACCGTAGAGCAGCTCCGCTCGGCACGTGCAGGCCCGGGAGGCCGAGTGGGGTGAGTTCGTCACCGACTGCGGCAAGTTCGAGGCCGAGATCGACCGCGAGTTCGCCCAGGACAAGTTCACCCTCGCCGAGCTGGATGAGGAGGAACAGAGCCTGGAGCGGCTGCGCCGCTGGTACCGGGAGTTGCGCAGCCGGGACATCTTCGGCGCCCCGTCGGCACCCGCGGCCACGGTACGCTTGGAGGTGGTCGCAGGCGCGCTGCAGCGCTACGCGCAGGCCGTCTACGACCGCTGTCAGGGCCAGGCGTGAGTGGTGTCATCGACACCATCGTCGGGCTGGCGCCCGGGCTGGTGTGGCGTTCGTGACCCTGCGCGCCCTGACCGACCGGCTCGTCGACCGACCCCGCCCACCGCACGCCGACTTAGGAACCAGCGGCGGGGGATCACGACGCCAAGGTAGATCGGAGTGAAGATCGCCACCGTGGCCACCAGCGCCCCGGGCAGCCCGGCGACGAGGTAGCCGATGAACCCGGCGGTGATCACCACTGGGCCGGGGGTGATGAGCCCATTTGCCACGGCGTCGAGGAACTGGTCGGGGTGAGCCAGTGGTGGGTCTCGACGACGCCCTCGCGCAGGAACAGCACGATCGCCAACCCGGAGCCGAACACCAACGCCCCGGTCTTGGCGAGGAACAGCCGAGCAGGATCAGGGTGCCGCCGCCGGCTGCGGCGCCGAGCGCAGCGGTGGGCGCGAATGGCAGGGATTGAGTGGTGGGGGGTTCGCGGTCCGGATCGGCCGCCTTAGGCGTGGATCGGCGGCGATGATGAGCAGCACGGGTTCGGAGCCGGTGGCCGCAGTGACAGCGAAGACCACTGCGCTGATGGTGCACAGCCGCCAGTCCCGCCGGTTGGTCAGCCGCAGCAGCTTGACCGCGGCAATGGTGATGATGGCCATCACGGCGGGGCGATGCCATAGACCAGTGACTGCACCACGGCCAGCCCGGAGTAGCGGGCATAGAGCGCTCCGACCGCGACGACCATGAGGTAAGGACGGGGCGATGTACGCCGCCTCCACGGCCAGGGCACCCCCGGGTTGGGCGCAGGTAGCCGACCCACATGGCGACCTGAGCGGCCAGTAGATCGAACCGACCAAGCGCAGGATGTCCGGCCACCACTTGCGGACCTTGGCCACGACCTTGGCCAGCTCCAGCTTTCCCCGGGCCAGGTTATTCAGCGCCCCGGTATTCCTTATCCAGCAAATGCGCGAGCCCGAGTACCAGGTTCGAGTAAGATCCGGTGTCGGTCACAGTCACATCGGCTCGCCGGCCCTGGCCGGAGCCGAACACGACATCCAGCGCGTGCAGGCAGTCCCGGTCGGTTCCCCATGAAGGTCGGCGAGGACAACGAGGATGTCACCATGGGTGACCTCGCGGGTGACCTCGCGCAGATGGTCAGAACACGCCATCGCCACCCGAACGAGCAAGAACGCCCTGGTCCAGGACAGGAAGGAGGCACAGGGACCTCAGGGAACTCCGGGTTATTTGTTAATCGGATGAGGCCGACGGCAGACATAGGTCACCGCAGGAGGGAGATTCCACCAGACCGTGCGGGTGGTCAGGACCTCATCGAAAACCTCGCCAAGCAGCGCACGGAACTGGCGCGCCCGGTTCATCGACAGTGCGTGCACGTACGCGAAGGTGGTGAACGAACCCCCTGGCCGTAGCGAGCGTGCCGTCGCGTCAACGATCACGCGCTGCGCGTCCGCGTTGATCAGAGACCATGGCAGGCCGCTGACCACGGCGTCCGCCGGAGGCACCTGGTGCGCCGCAAGCAGCTGTTCCAGCGTGGCGGCGTCCCCCACCAGCACCTCGACACCGGGGTACTCGGCGCGCAGGTGCTTGGCCAGGACCAAGTCGATCTCGACCGCCACATGTCGCCCTCGGCCAGCGAGCCGATACTCGATGGCGGCTGTGACCGACCCGGTGCCCGGCCCGAGCTCGACCACGACCGGCTCCCCGACCCGGGGCACCACGGCGGCCAGCCGGGCCGCCAGGTGCGAGGAGCTCGGCGTCACGGCGCCCACGGTAGCCGGGCTGCGCAGTGCGGCGGCGAGGAAGGCGAGGAAATGGGCGAGGTGTCGTCGTACCAGCGGCATGCGCGAAAGCCTGCCTGCCAGGGACGGGGAATGTGAAATCGATCTTTTCGTGGAGCCCTGAAGCGTGCCCTGAAGCGGACGGGATGGATCCGGCGGGGTGCTGCGTTGTATGGACTACACGGCCTGCGAAAATGGGGCCGACCGAGCCGAAGCGAGGTGGCAGTCCGTGACTGCCGAGCTGTACCGAATCGAGGCGGGACCCTCGATCCCGACGGGCCCGGTACTGGTGTGCGCCCTGACTGGATTCGTCGATGCCGGCCAGGCCGGGCATCTGGCAGTGGAGCACCTGCTGGCCAATCTGGAGCATCGCGTGCTCGCCACATTCGACGTCGACCAGCTACTAGACTACCGCTCCCGCCGGCCGACGATGATCTTTGATGGGGATCGTTGGACGAGCTACGAGCAGCCTGAGTTGGTCTTGCACGAGATGCGCGACCGTGCCGGCACCACGTTTTTGCTGCTTGCCGGCCCGGAGCCGGATCTGCAGTGGGAGCGGTTCGTCGACGCGGTTCGCGAGCTCGTCGAGCGCTTCGGGGTGGGCCTGACCGTAGGTCTGGGCGCGGTGCCGATGGCAGTCCCGCATACTCGGCCGGCGACGGTCACCGCACATGCCACCCGGCGCGAGCTGATCTCCGACTACCAGCCATGGTTTGGCACCATGGAGATACCCGGCCACGCCGGTGCGTTGGTAGAGCTGCGGCTGGGCCAGTCGGGTCACGACGCAATGGGCTTTGTCGCGCACGTGCCACACTACCTGGCCCGCATCGAATATCCGGAGTCCGCTCGTAGTCTGCTGGAGCACCTTGCCCGCGTCAGCGGGCTCGACCTGCCCGTCGAGGCGCTACGGCCTGCAGCGCTGCGGGCCCTGGCCGCGGTGGACGAGCAGATCGCCCGCTCCCCGGAGACTATGTCGGTGGTGGTGGGCCTGGAGGCACAGTTCGACGCCGTCACCGGTGCGTCCGATCGGCGCCCGCTGCTGGCCACCGACGCCGAGCCGCTGCCCACCGGCGACGAAATCGCCGCGGAGGTCGAGCGATTCCTCGCCGAACAGGACGGTCCCGCCGAGAGTTGAGCGGTTTCCGCCATCGCAACCCGCCGGTAACCGCAGCGTTCATCTTTTTGACGGAGCATGTCCTACGCGACACAAGTGAGGGCAGCGCCACATAACACCACGCGGCAGAAGCATCGCCGCCCGGGCGCACGGTCAGGCATGCTGAATGACGTTCCCTGTGCCCGGCGCTGCGCACTGTTGCAGCACGGTCCACCCCTGCGGAGGCAACATGCTCAGCACGATCCTGGACCACGGTGTGCGGCCGCTAGCCCTGCTCGCGCTACGCCCGTCCGTCCGCGGCGCACACCATGTCCCCGACAGCGGACCCATCATCCTTGCGAGCAACCACCTGTCCTTCGTGGACAGTGTGGTGATCCCGCTGGTGCTCCCCCGACCGGTAACCTTCCTGGCCAAAGCAGAGTACTTCGAGGGCCGTGGTGTGTCCGGGTGGCTGAGCCGCCGGTTCTTCCTGGAGATGGGCCACGTGCCGGTTCAGCGCGGCGATGGACGCGCCGCCTGGGAATCCATGCGCATCGCCCAGGAGGTGCTTGCCGGCGGTGGTGCGCTGGGCATTTACCCGGAGGGCACCCGGTCGTTGGACGGTCGGCTCTATCGCGGACGAACCGGGGTGGCACGACTGGCCTTGCTCAGCGGAGTCCCCGTCGTACCGGTGGCGCTGTCCGGCACTGAGCGAGTGCAGCCGGTCGGCAGCCTGATACCGCGACCGCATCAGGTGACGGCGCAGTTCGGCCCCCCGCTGGAATTCTCCCATTATGCGGCGGGAATGCACGGGAAGGTGCCGGTGCTGCGAGCGGTCACCGACGAGATCGTCGATGCGATCCGCGCACTGTCCGGTCAGGAATACGTCGACACCTACCACCCGGCGGCAGCGGCCTGAGCGGTCTCTAGCCCGACCACACGTGGGCCACCTCGGGGGCGACCGACCCGGCCTGGGCGCGGCCGGCCTGCGCAGCCGGTGCCCGGCGCGCCAGATCAAGCACGTTTCTGCCGATATCGCGTCGGGCGCCGGCGTCCGGCGTGACGAGCGTGACTCGTGCCCGCTCCCGCAGTGCGGCCACCTGGGCAGCCACCCCAGTCGCCGGCCTGAAACCTCGCGCGATCGGCGCGAGCACCACGATCCGCTCGTACCCCGCGGCCAGATCGGCATTGGTCGGAGAGCGCACACCTCCGTCGATCCAGCGCCGCCCACCGATAGTGGTCGGTGGCCACACCCCGGGCACCGAGCAGCTCGCCGCCACGGCATCGACCAGTGTCACTGCGGTGCCTCCCACCTGACTGCCATTTTCGAAGGCAACGAACTCACCCGATTCGGCATCGATGGCGGTGACCAGCAGTGTCTGCTGCGGCCAGGTGCACACCCCCAGCCGGGCTTCGATGATCCCGCGACGCTCGGCTTCCGGAACCGTCGCGGTCGCCAGCGCCATCCTGCCGATTCGCGCTCCCACCTCCTGCGAGCCTCGGGAACGGGCAACGGCCCAGCTGCACCGCACGAGAATTCTGAACCCCATTCGGACCGGCCGGTCGGGGCCCGGTGGGGCGAGCTGACTGGCGTAGAGCGCCTCGAGATCGGTACCCGAGGTGATCAGCGCGCCCGCCACCGACCCGGCCGAGGTGCCGACGACGAGGTCAGCGTCGCACAGGTCTACCCCGTGTTCCGCCAGCCCGGCGAGCAACCCCAGCTCCCAGGCGATACCGGTGATCCCACCGCTGCCGAGCACCAGCGCCCTGCCCGCCATCCCGGCCTCCTCCCGACGCCCGCCGGGTGACTGCGCCGGCGGCGATCACCCGTCACCATTCGTCCGAAGGACGAGCGCCACAAACTTTCAGTCCAGATCATTCACCAGCGCGTGGATCGGCGTCACCACCGGGCAGGGCCACGCCGACGCGCAGATCCGGCAGTCGCCGCTGGGCTGCGCTCCACGTTCGATCGGCAGCTACCGGATGTGCTGGGTCACGCAGACGGAAATCACTGACGCTTAAGTGGAGCTGCTGACCGGGCTGATCCACTGGATCAACGCCCGCGCGGAACGGCGGGTGGAAAAGGAGCTAATCGGCGGGCTGACGGAGGTGCCCGGCAAGAAGGGCATCTACCTGCGGATGGTCAATGCTGCGCTGGACAAGCCGGATGAGACGGTCCGCGAGGCGGTGTGGCCGGTGGTGCCCGACACTTCGTCCGACCAGAAGTTCTTTGGCAAGGGCGAGACGGCGCCAATCGAGGGTGTGGCGCCCAAAACGTGGCGGGAGGCGGTCACCGGCCCGGATGGCCGGGTCGAGCGCGTCCCTTAAGGCCCGGAGCTCCCAAACGTGTCCCCAGCCGCCAGATAAAGCGTTCCCGCCCAGCCCGGCCCCTAGAGTACGCGGCGTTCCGATGGCACAGTGGTGTCATGACTCGACCAGCGACGGAGTCGGCGGTGAGCCCCAACGGGGGCCGCCGTCTAGCCGGTCGTGAAGGACGCTGTCATGAGATGTCATGTAGCGATGGTCACTTCACTGACCTGCATGTTCATTGATCGACTACCTGGTGTGGGACCATCGGAACTCCACTAGTGCAGTGTCTCATTATTGACTTTCCACTTACTAGAGGGCGACCCGTCCGCGGGCGACCTTGGCGAGATCTGCTCAGCAGTGGCGGTCCACACGAATGGTTTCGGGTTGTCGTTGTTGACTTTCAGGTAGTCCTCGATCGCGGCAATGAGGTCATTCACGCTGTGGAACACGCCCCGGCGGATGGCCTTGTCGGTCAGGTCCCGAAACCACCGTTCGACCAGATTGAGCCACGACGAGATGGGGATGAAGTGCAGGTGAAACCGCGGGTGTTTGGCCAGCCATTTCTTGACGTTGGCATGCTTGTGGGTGCCGTATTTGTCGCAGATCATGTGAATCTGCAGCCCTGGTCGACCCATATGGCGAGGCTCTGACACTGGCCCTCTACACGTGCTACGAGCTGCATTATCGAGGCTTCGACGGCGTCGATCCACTGTGGGAGTGGGAGCCGGAGCTGCTTCGACTGCGAGCGGCGATGGAACGCGCCTTCCTCACCGCGCTGCGCTCGGACACCGACGGCGGCGACGATATCACCGCTGCACTGGATGCGTTGCTGGTAGAGCCGGTGCCCGGCAACGGGGTCTCGCATTACCTTCGGGACTCTGCCCAGTGGTGGCAGGTACGCGAATACATTGCGCACCGCTCGATGTATCACCTGAAGGAAGCTGACCCACATGCCTGGGTCATTCCCCGTCTACACGGCCAGGCCAAGGCATCACTGGTGGCGGTCGAGTTCAACGAGTTCGGTGGCGGCCGGGCGAGCGCATACACGCCCAGCTGTTTACCGACCTCATGGCTGCCGCCGGGCTATCTTCAGCGTATCTTTACTATCTGGACGATGTGCCCGCGCCGGCGATCGCGACCGTGAACCTGACGTCGATGTTCGGGCTGCACCGGAGACTGCGCGGCGCCCTGGTCGGACACTTCGCAGCGGCCGAAATCACCACTGCGCCCAGTGCGCAGCGGATAACCCAGGCACTGGAACGGCTGGGCGCGGGACCGGCGTGCACGCTCTTCTTCACCGAGCACATTGAAGCCGACGCCGTGCACGAACAAATTTTGCGTCGGGACGTGATCGGTGACCTACTCCGCCGGGAACCCCACCTCACCGGGGACGTGGTGTTCGGCATTGCGGCCACCGAGCTGCTGGAAGGCCGACTAGGCGAACACCTGCTCACTGCCTGGCGCAGCGGTACGACCTCGCTGCACCGCCCGTTGCCGGAGCACTCAATCCCGGCCTGATCCCACAGCCCGGTCCTCGGAAACCCGGCGAACGCGTCGGCGGTGGCTGGTGTCACAGAACGGGTACCGCCGACTACGCTGACATACGCATACCGCAACCACGAACCGATCCGAGGCGACGACCTGACGATCCTCGGTCACCACCTCGACCGGCCCTTCGATGAGTAGCGGTCCGCCGGGAACAACGGTGACCCGCCTTCGGTCTCGGTGGAGCGGTCCAGTAGCTATAGCTAAGTTCCGCTCCTGAGCCGGTTCCGAATCACGGGTCGGGGTTGGGTCGGTCACCACGGATCACCACCAGCTCCTCGCAACGTTGTCCTACCTCGATCTGGCCCCGATCCTCCAGTAGCGCAATCCGGCGGCGCATGACCGGACCAAACGGCACCGTCCGTCGAGCCACCACAGCAGCCTTCAGCCCTCCCCGGCGCAGCAGGTCCACAGTGGTCTCGACTCCGCATACAGCGGAATGGACGATCAACAGCATTCCGCCGGCATACAACATCTCGGGAGCATTGGTGCACAAGGGATCCAGCAGGGCCCGCCCGTCCCAAGCCGCCTCCCATGCCCTACTCGGTCCGCTCCGGGGGAGTTCCCGCTGTTCAGACGGCACGTAGGGTGGGTTGGCGAGGACTACGTCGAACTGTCGACCGGCGCCGAATGTCAGCGCATCCCTGCGTTCAACTCGGACGGGGAGCCCACGAACCAGGGTGTTGAACCGAGCTGCCAGCACGGCACCGAGCGAGATGTCCACGGCCGTGACGTGTCCCGCACCCGCGCGGGCAGCCGTGACTGCCAACGCGCCGGTACCGGTACACAAATCCAGAATACGCGCCACAGAGGGAATCGCAGCGTCATACAGAGCCTGAGCCAATAACCACGTGTCAGCCTGCGGTCGGTATACCCCAGGCGGTCTCAGCAACCACACACAGTAACCTTCGTCCGCATCAGATCAAAACTGGCGGCGCCCTGACGTGACGTCGTGCGGTGGTGCTCAGACATCATGATCTCCATATGCGCCGACCGGGAGAACCACGTCCCGCAGCGGCTAACCGCACCGATCGCCGCCAACGGTACCGCGACCATTCGAGCGGACAAAAAGAAACATACCATACTGCCACACCTCGTCAATCCACTGCGCGCGGAGATTAAAGCCACGCGCGGCGACGTCGGCCACGAACTGCGGGCGGTGGAACTTGTACGAGAAGCCGACGTTGAGCGAGTCACCGCGCTGCAGATTCAGCTCGAGGTCCACCTCGCGTAGCGCGACGGACTGGTTCTCGGTCGCGTAGAGGTGCGCCTGGACGGTGGCGGTGCTGGAGTCGTAGTGCGCCCACGAGTAGAAGTACTGCAGGTTGAAGTCGGCGCCGAAGCGCCGGTTGAGGTGGGTCAGGTGGTTGAGTCGGAACCGCGCGAAGGCCGATCGATCGAGTGGATCGTTGTAACAAGCTTCGAGCACCTGGGCAGGCTTCTGCAGGTCGACCGACACCAGGAAGCCGTCGCCGGGCCGCAGCGTGTCGGCGATCTCGAAGAGCAGCACGTCGCGCTCCTCCGGCGTGGTGTTGCCCAGGTTGCTCCCGAGGAAGGCCACTATCACCGGCTCGGGCTCGCCGTCCCGCAGCCAGGCCAGCCCCGCCGGATACCGGCCCCAAAGCCCCTGCACTCGCAGGCCGGGCAGTTCAGCGGTCAGCTCGCGCCCACTGGCCGCCAGCATCTCGCGGCTGACGTCAATCGGAAGGTAGGCGGTCGCACGGCGCTCGACGCAGGCCGCCAAGAGCAAGCGGGTCTTCTTCGCGCTCCCGCTGCCCAGCTCCGCGATCCGCTCGCACCCGATCAGGTCGGCGATCTCCTCGGCGTGGCGCTGCAGCAGCCCGTACTCGACCCGGGTAAGGTAATAGTCAGGCAGTTCGGTGATCGACTCGAACAGTTCCGACCCGAGCGCGTCGTACCCGAAGTAGGCGGGCACCCGTGGCGGAGTCTCCTGTAGGCAGGTTAAGAGAGCCGACCGGTCATCCCAGAAGGCCGCCTCGTCGTCGACAGCCACGATTTCGACCCGGCTCAGCTCCATGATGCTTCTCCGTTCCCTGCGTCACGCCCGGTCTGCGGCCCGCGGTGCTGTGCCCGTCTTGCGCGTGCGCGCCGACCAGGCATCGCTGCTCATCAGGTCGAGCAAAACACGCGGCTGCCAGTAGGAACAACCAAGGACGGGTCACCGCTGGTGATGATTATGCCGAACTATCCCGACCGGCCACTGCCCTGACCAGGGCCGTCACGCAGACATCGGCGTAACGCGGTCTTCGGCATAATTCAGGAACCCGGTCTCATCGGCCACCATCACCCCACTGGGGTCACCGAGTGCATCCAGCACATAGCCGCGCAGGTCATCGCGCACCGCATCAGCGTCCTAGGAGTAGAAATTCAATAACCGCTGCATCCCATCCGGGGTCAGGTCGCCGGCCTGCTCAGCCAGTGTCCAGGAGTTCTTCCGCTCCGCCCCTGAAAGCAACCCCAGCAGATACATCCGAGCCCGGCGACGGGACCCCGCCTGCGCGAACCGGCCCGCGACCAGCCCGAACATCTCCCCCAATCCCGCCCCGTTCGCAATAACAGCTCGACCGCCGCGTTCTTTTCACTGGAGGTAATTTTCGGGACCCATAGGGAAGCTAAATCTCACAATCCCCCTGAACTCTGGTAGTCTTTTGAATAATGCGCGCCTAGCTGTCATGGGCCATCCCCGCCACATCGGAGAAACCAACTAGGGAAGCTAATGATTATCGTCGTGCTGATCGATCAAGACGGAACAATCCTTGGGACCATGCGCTCCGCATCGACGAGCCAACCCAACCAACCCAGCGTCGGCTTCGCCCCGAGGCCTGGGCAGACTCTCCAAGAGATCGAGCTACCAGACGAAGTCGAGAACGTCGAGGACCTTTCGTCGGTGGGTCTCCGCCTGGCAGTGAAAAAGCATCTTACTGACAACAAGCGGTCGGTAATCCCATCGTCGGCGCTGTCGGGCGGAGTGATCAGGTTCACCTAAGTGAGATCTATGATCGTCCGCCAGCTAGTTTCGAACCTAACCATGGCCAAGCCGATCCACGGGTGGACTTTGTCGCCCGCTCCCGCGGATACACGTTATTTGTGACCGCGGCCGAGGCACTAAGCCGAGGCACTAATACTGTAACGGCAGTTATGGGGGAGGGTGTCCGCGGCAGCGGTAGTGGCAGGTCCGGGCTTGGTGCTGGCGGCGGCGTCGCCTGTGGGACCAGGTGAGCAATCGCGTCAGGTGCACGACGGGTTCAGGGCGAGCGCGGCCAGAAGTCGTCGGATCTCGTTGCTGGTGAGCGGGATTAGTCCGTCGGGGTCGGCGCCAGGTCCCTCGAATCAGAGAGAAAACTCCTATGATCGGCGTCACTGACACTCTCGTGTCGTAGCTACTGACACTCTCGTGTCGTAGCTACTGACACTCTCGTGTCG